>CAUTNJ010000054.1:0-2741 GCA_963539745.1 uncultured Acholeplasmataceae bacterium | reverse complement strand
ACAAGGCCGAAAAAAGTTAATGATTTTAAAAAAATATGTTTTTACGTTTGATTTAAAAATTATTTTTTATTTAAAAAAATAAACATACCTGCAACTTAGGCCAAGGTCCCCATTGGGTCCCATGGCTTTAACACAGTAGGTTCGGCTTCAAGGGCTTTAAGTTCAGAGTCAGATAAATATTTTTTGTTAATCAAAACTTGGTAAGTATAGCGGTCAAACCAAGAATCGGTACATAGATAGTAGCCTTTTGAACCTACTTTGTCGCCCCAAGAGTTTTCAATTTTCCACTTATTTGGCTTTCCGTCTACTAAGTTAACACCAGTTAAAAGCATAGCGTGGTTCATAGCAGAAGCACGATAATCAAGTTGAGTTTCTTTATCTAGAGTTACGTTGATGTCAAAAATTTGTTCAAAGTCAAATAAACGGTCGTCCCAAACCCCGTGTGTGCGGTCACCAAACAGCGAAACGTCTGAACCGAACCAAACAGGTTCTTTGTCTTTAAGTTGAGAGATAGTTACTTCTTTTAGACGTTCAATTGGTAAGTTTAAGTGAACTACTTTTTTACCTTCTACAACATTTCCAAGGTAAGAGATAGTGTAAGTTTTTAAAAAAGGTTTGTCTTTAGTTGGTGAGTTGATAACTGAGACATATTGGTTTAAGTCAAGACCAACGAACTTGTCATAAAATTTTTGTGGAGTTAGGTTTTGAACAAGGTGATATTTTTTGTTTTTATCTGTGTATTCAAAATTAAACTTTTGTGGTGGCATTCCGAAGTTTGTAACTAAGAAGTTATAAAGTTCTTGAGTCGCAACATCGCGGATTTTTTGAATATCCGCGTCTTTGCCGTCTTTGTGTGCACGGCGTACGTCTGCGGCAAACTTACGAAGACGAACGTTAATGATTTCGTTCATCAAACCAGTGTTTGAACTAGAAGTAGTCTCTGGCATTGCAGATTTTGGCACAAGACCGTATTTTTCAATTAGGTTTTGAAGCATTGCCCATTGACCACCATCTTGGATGCCTTGGTTTAGTAAAAACTGAAGTGTGCGGTCATCAACTTCTGCATCTAGAAAATCTAGAACAGATTCAAAAAAGAAGTTGATTTTCTCTAGTTTATCGTAGAAAGCAATGTAGTTTTGTGAAAACTCAAATTCAGTTAATTTAAGATTTTTTGCAGTAATTTCGCGAAGAAAGTTTAGACCTGAAAAAATCCAGCAACGACCTGAGCGCATTTGGTTGGCAACAGGTAAAGTCTCAATGTTTACAGAGAAGTTAAACTGAGTGTTTTGTTCTTCTTCAAGTACGTAGGCAACATCTTGCAGATTTCCTTTAGTCAAAGCACGGCGCAGCACAATTTTGCTGTTGTCTGCCTTAATTGATTTTTCTAATTTAGATAAATATTCTTTTTCTAACATTTTTTCCTCCATGAATACTTTAATTTTAACAAATCACGCCGGTTTTTTCCACGCTTTTAACTCATAAAAATCGCTTAATTTCTGTGTTTTTTTGGCAGTATTTCTTATTTGTTTTAAAAAGTAAAGCAGTGTGTTAAAATTAAAGACGTAGAAAGCAGCAGCAGTTTGCAAAAAACGCAACGCTCTCGCCTGATTGCATTTAGTGATAGGCAAAAAAGTTACTAATAAATTTTTTAAATATTTTGTAATTTTTTAAAAGAGTGCTCGCTTTGCACTCTTTTTTTAATTTATGCTTTCCAGAAAGGAGTAAATTTATCAATAATTTTTATCGCAACCAAAGAGCTAGAGTTCAAAAACCTGTTGAGTATGTCAATGAATTTGTGCCAGACAGAACTATTTTGCTAATTTCTGAAACAGGCCAAAACTTAGGAGTCATGAGCAAAAGAGATGCTTTGAAAAAAGCAATAGAGGCTGAACTTGATTTAGTTTTAGTTTCAGACGTGAAGGCCGAAAAATTAGTTTGCAAAATCATGAACTACTCAAAATATAAATACGACAAACTAAAACGGGAAAAAGAACAAAAGAAAAATCAAACTATCATTGAAATTAAAGAAATTAGGCTATCGCCGGTTATCGACGTTAACGACATTAACACTAAGTTAAAACACGCCAGACGCTTCTTTAAGGCAGGCAATAAAGTCAAAATTTCGATGCGTTTCCGAGGTAGAATGATTCAACGCATTGAACTTGGTATGGAAGTCATGCAGAAGTTCATTCAAGAACTTGGCGAAGAATGCGTGGTTGAGGCTCAACCAAAAATGGATAAACGCAGTTTAATTGCAACAATCGCCCCGGCAAAAAAAGAAAATAAGTAAAGGAGTTTAAATTATGCCAAAACAAAAAAATCACTCTGGTCTTAAAAAAAGAGTAAAAATTTCTAAAACAGGAAAAATTTTAAGAGGATGTGCTTTCCGCAGTCACTTATCTGCACACAAAACTCACAAACAAACAGTTCAATTAAGAAAAGGCGCACAAGTTTCTAAGTCAGACGAAAGAAGAATTAAACAACTTGTGGCAGGACTTCGTTAGTTTTTTAAAAACTAACTTACTTGTAAACAAATTATCAATTATTATTTAAGGAGAATACAAACATGGCAAGAGTTAAAAATTCAAAAACTACCAAAGCACGCCGCAATAAAGTTTTAAAACTAGCAAAAGGCTATTTTGGTTCAAAACACGCACTATACAAAACAGCACACGAACAAGTGATGCGTTCACTTCGCTATCAATTTAGAGACCGTAAACAAAGAAAAAGAGAATTCCGTA
>CAUTNJ010000053.1:0-3045 GCA_963539745.1 uncultured Acholeplasmataceae bacterium | reverse complement strand
AAATTGAAAGTTTCTTAGTTCAAAAAAATCATAAAGTAACTTTGCATATCGGCAGACTTATTAAGAAGTTTGGTAAATACCCACAAACTAAGGTTGATAATCCTGCAGGAATTCGTCATTTAGAGGACAAAAAACATAGTCTTAATTTTAACTCAAAAGGCAAAGACTACACTATGCAGTTTACTCGTAGTTACTGGCAAGACAATGCCGGCAATAAATACGAAAAATACAACGGACAATACTTTAAAATAGAAGATGTTATTTTTGTTAAAATTCCTAAACTAAACACTTGGTATACCGATAAAATCATAGACTTTTCACCTTATAACATCTCTAACACAAATTATCCTGATGATGCAATACCTGAACGTTCCATCTTTAAAGCATTGATAAATGATATCGGAAAAGTTTTAGGTGGTGAAGTCCATATGCCAACTTATGATACTGGTGATTTTAAAGTTAAACCTGCTTATGACGCAGGCATACAATCTCGGTTAATAAAAGAATCAACTGACTATGCCAAAGCAATTCTAGGTCCCGATGCAGATAATTTCAATTATCGTGGTTTTGATGTAAGCTCTCTTAATACTGGTGGCTATAGTTTTTATTATCGTAGAAGAAACAATCAGTTATGGTGGCTCGGTACAAAGGTAGATTACCCTTCCGCTCTCGCCAACCTCGTCAGAACCGACAATATCTTGGGCAGTAGCGGTATGAGCAGTGTTTTCGGTGTAGTGGTTTGCATTAGGTAGTTTTCTTCCTTTCTTTCCACAGCAATTTATTTCTGCTTTGTCCTGAAGTTGTTATGTCTTTTACTTTTTAGAAAAAGTAATCTCCAAATTTGTTTAATTGGCTTTTTAAAAAACTTTATAGGTTTATCAAAAAGTATGTTGCGATTTCTATTTGCTCATATTTCTACACTAATTTCTTACTCTACTTCACTTTGTATATTGAAGTGAAGTAGAGTAAGAACTCAATAATTTTCAAAAATTTAAATATTTAATTACAAGAGAACTGCATAACTTACTTATTTTAAAAAGAGAGGCTTAACTATGCAAAATAATAAAAGAAAAAGTTTAATAATTTCGGCTTTGTTTATCTTTGCCTTAATTTTAACTATTTTATTTTTAATTTTTTCATTTATGCACCCCACACTTCATTTAACTAAAGCCAGTGGCTTTAGCCAAAAAGACTTAAATAAACAGTCAAATAAACTACGTTTTGTAGTGCCAGATACTATTGACACCACTAAATCTACCTACATTTCTATCAAAAAAGAGTGGTTTGAAAGTTCTGGTCTCGGTAAAATTACTGAAATTAAAGCCAAACCTGGTAAATACTTAGCCCTAGATTTTACAGACCGACAATACGGCTCAGAAGTCTTTACAATTTACACCAAAAACTGGTTTGGAATTACGAGACAATACGACGTAATTGTAGACTACTCAAACTATTTGCGTGTGTTTTTTCCAGAGTCTTACGATGGCGCCACTCCTCGTAAACCTATTATTCTTCCGTATTCTAAACTAGAGTCTGACTACAGTGATAAACTGCAAGAACTTCGTAAATACGACTCTTTTTTTGCCTACGACAAAAAAGGTTTAGTTACTACTACTGCTGTTCGTAGCGAAGAAGTTTTTAACAAACAAAACGCGCAAGGCCATGCGTTTATTGTTAACAACAACACACGAATTTCTTTAGTTTATGATTTTGTGCTACCTGGTATTTTTAAAGACCAAACACAAAAAACTCAAGTTTACGAGCAAGTTGGAAAAGCAGTTGGCAAAACCAAAACTTATGATCCTGCAAGTCAAGGTTTGGAAATTAAGTTTAATACCCCACCTTTTTACATCACTAAATTTTTAGGCTGGTATTATACAGATCCTGCAGGCAACCGCGTTGACTTACTGCCAGGTCAAGAGTTTTTGATACCTGCTTGGGTAAAATCTGAACTTAGACTAATTGCTAAATACGAAATGACTACAGACATAAGTAAGTTAGGACCAGCCTTAGACAAACAAGGTCTGGTTTCAGTTTCTTATTTTGATGGACCAGAGCGAGTGTTCTTTGACATTGTCAGAAAAGGAACACTTTTAAAAGAGCGAGTTTACGCAAAACCAGGATACGCTTATCAAGGTTGGTACACTGACCCTGAACTGACTAACAAAGTAGATTTTAGTAAAGCCACAGCAGATACTCACATTGTGCTTTACTTAAAATCTAAAGAAAGACCAGAAACTCCTGCACAAACCCATACTATAAACTTTATTACTAAAACTCACGCAAATCAATTACTTCCGCTTACCGTTAAACACGGTGAAAAACTTGACTTAAACTATTCACTTCCAACTACTGTGTCTTATCTAGACAGTGAAGGTGATTTATATGAACTTGATTACTGGAACTTAGTTGACCCAATTACTGGCACTAAAACTAGATTTGATTTTAGTACTCCGATTACCGAAGACATTACACTTGAAGCCGTACTTAAAAAAAGACTGATTCCAAACTCTAAGTACACCATAAAGCGATACTTTGAATCAGTTGAAAAACCAGGTGAATTTATTGAAGACATATCTAAACAAGAAGAGGTCATTGGCCAGGTTCCAGGTCAAGAAGTTGAATTACTTCCGCATCAATACAGAGCTCCAGAAGGCTTTAATTTACTTAATTCAACCGTTTTAAAAAAGATAATTGAAAGAGACGGAACCACAACATTTGAACTTAAATACTTACGTAATCGCTATACAGTTACTTACGAGGTTAATTACAACGGCAATCACTTTGCAGGAGTAACTCCTTCAGTACAACCCGATCAAACTGTTTTACACGAAGGCAAAGCAACTAAACCAGCAACCCCTTCGCTTACTAAACTAGGATACACATATACATTTAAACACTGGCAACTTAAAGATGAAATGGGTAATTTCTACAAAGAAACTACTGAATTTGATTTTGAAAACACCAAAATCACTAAAAATATAACCTTAGTTGCTTATTTTGAAGAAACACCAAATTTAGTTAACTACACAATTAACCATGTAC
>CAUTNJ010000052.1:0-3089 GCA_963539745.1 uncultured Acholeplasmataceae bacterium | reverse complement strand
TTTGTTGATCAACAATAAAACCTTCGTCGTAGCCTGGTAGACGATTTTCTCGGTTAATTGTAACTAAACTGGGTTTGCTTCTGCAACTTCTTGTTTATTGTAAACTTTAAAAGTCTCTATTTTGTAAAATTCTTCATAAATGTGTTTATATTCTGTCTGCAGTTTGGCGTATGGTAAAAATATTGGTTTACGGTTATTTAAACTATTTGGGTCTTTTGGGAAAAATACACGCAAAAAATTAGAAAAATCAATAATGACATCATGTTTCTTTTCAAAACCAAAAAGGTTTTTTGTGTAAATAGTAAAAACCTCTGCGTCGTATTCTAAACTATTGAAGTCAATTGCTAAATTTTTGCCGGTTTTTGCTTTAACCGCAGTTACTTTACCAAGGCGATTAGTTGTAAACCAACTAGGTTTGATATTTATGTAGCTGTTTTTAGTCGCATCAATGTTTTCAGGAACAACAAAGCGAAGTTTACCGTTTTCAGTAGACAAGGTTGCGTGCTTAGGAAAATCACTGTCTTTAGAAAAATAGACAGTTGGATGCAATAGTAAAAAAACTAATAGTAAAGTTAAAGTAGTTAAAAATAAAATAAGTAAAGCGGCTAGTGAATAACTAATTTTTCTTTTTTTCTTTGCCATAATTGTTCTCCTGTGTGATTATTTTCTTAATAAATGTAAGTCGTTCCATATTTATCTTATATTAGTTAATAATGATTTTTTAAAAATAAATCTCGCCAAAAATTAAAATATTTAAAATGGCTCAACAAAGCAATTAAAAGAGATATGCTCTTTACTTTTTTTGTATCATTAAATGCGTTTAAACATTAAAATGATATGAAAATGATATCTAAATAAGGCACCAAAAAAAAAAAAACGGTTTTCCAAGCATTATAGCCCTTTAACAAAGCGGTTTTATTTTTCTGCGTGGGACCACATTTGTTTAAAAAATTAGCGATTATTTTTGATTAAAAAAAGGTGTACATTTCTGTACACCTTTTCGTGTGCTTTAATCAAGGTGGATTTTTTTAGAAAAATATTTTGCTTAAATACACCCTACATTTTTTCTTTGGCAAGCACTAATCCACGAACTATATTAGGATTAGAATAATCCGCTTCAAGTTCTGGAGTTATATAAAATGGTCGTAAAAACCCTATATTTTGATCTTTTTTTCCAACCACTGCACACCAATAACTTAGCATCTCGCTTTGTTCGTAAATTGGAAGATAACTTAAGTCATTTGGAGCGTAGCCATGTGGCAGAGCAGTGAAATCAATGTCACGCCAAAACTTAGAAACTCCTGTGTGTTGACTAAAAATAGCCCTAGCGTAGTCAGTAGGCTCTTTTTTAAGTAGTGGTTTTAGGTTAGGATCGTGCAATGCTTTATCTAAACATGCTGGATTATCGGAAAAAGATATAAGCGGAGCAGATAAATTCCGCATCCAAGAAATATATTCAACATTTTTAATATGTAGTTTATATATTGAGCCTTCAAATTGAGTGTCTACATCTTGCTTGTAAAGCGAAAAAGGCATATAGTCAATAATTTTTTTAGTAAAGTATCCTGTGTTTCCAGGGATTTGAACAAACTCAATTGGTTCGTATTTATAGTATTTACCTCCAATAACCTCATATTGTTCTTCGTTTTTATCAAAAACAACTTTACGAGTGTAAGAAGTTCCAAATGATTCGCCGTTAAATACAAGGTTTAGTCGTTGTGATTGATATTCTGCTTCTTGCCAAATACTAGATTGTGGAAGGGTAACTTCGGTTTGAGGATAGTGATTTGCCTTGCGGTCATTTAAAATCTTGATTTCCACAGTTAAATTGCTTTTAACTTCGTGTGACTCTACTTCTGGTTTTGATTTTTTAGTGCCGTCTAGTTTAAATAGTAAAAAGTCGTTTTGACGGAAACTGTAATGCGAAATTTCACCAATTTGCTCGCCGTATCTGCGCGTTCTTTCGTCCAGTTTAGCGGTTGAGTTTAAAACATTAAATGTTACTTTGAATTTTTTTCTAAAAACAGTAATTCTGATTATGTTTAAATATTCGTGAATAGAAACAACTATGCTCATTTTGTCAGCTTGCCATCTTTCATAAACATTTGTGTCTGGAATTGTGTAGGCAACTGTGTGGACAGAGCCAACTCGCGCAGTTTTTATCTCTTTAGTTTCAGTAAAACCACCATCTGGGTTTTCTTTAAATATGGTGTATCTAATTTTTTGTGTTCTGTACTCAGTTTTTGCATAAATATTTAAACTATCTAAATTTGCCTCTGCAATAAACTTATTTTGAATAGGTCCATTTGGAGCCAAAGCCCAACCAACGAAGTAATGTGTGTTTTCCATGCTATATCCAGGTGTTTCAATTTCTCTGGTTTTCTTAACCATTTTTTCTTCGTATTCCAAGGTTTTTACACCATTTGCTTTAATAAAATTAACCTTAACGGTTTTTAAGCGGTAATGCTGATATACCACAGTTGAGTTGTCACCTGTTTGTAAGTCTGCTCTTAGTTTTGGTGGCCATTGAGGGTCAATTTCATATAAGTTAGTGTCAAGATTAGCAAGTGGAGTGTAAGTTGCTCCATCTTCCACTTTTTGGTTGTACTTAGTTTCAACTACTGTATCATATCTACCATTTAAAATATTGTCTTCACCTTGTTTTTCTAAAAAGTGACGTACTTCATAGTTGACTCTTTCAATAACTTCTTCAAAGTAAGCTACCAGGGTAATGTCTTTAGTAATTCTTCGTGTGTTGAAGTTAAACTCAGATACTTTTGCGTAATTATTGTTCATTTTCGCTTTATCTTGCCATTGAATGAAGTTGTATGTACGGCCGTGTCTAGTTAAAACAGGAGTTTCTGGAGTTTGGATTCTAGACTCATATTTGGCGCGAATTGCTATAGGTTCTTTTTTAACTTCAACATTTTCAAAGTGATTGCCGTTGAAGTTTGCTTCAAAGTTAACAGTATAAGTTTTTCGTTTGTATTCAAGTGTAAACACGGTTGAGCCATCTGGTTTGATTTGTTTAGTCTGGCTTTGGTCTTCAACTGTAAAGTGTTCATCAAACTCAGTTAAACGATTTGCTC
>CAUTNJ010000051.1:0-3253 GCA_963539745.1 uncultured Acholeplasmataceae bacterium | reverse complement strand
TTTCTTTTAAGTCTTGTAGTAAGTTAATAACTTGCGCTTGAATTGAAACGTCTAGAGCAGATACGGGTTCGTCGGCAATAATAACTTCAGGTTCCATCACAAGTGCGCGGGCAATGCCGATTCTTTGTCTTTGTCCACCTGAAAACTCATGTGGGTAGCGGGTTGCGTATTCTGGTGCCAGTCCGACTTGAAGTAGCGCTTTGGTAACTCGCTCTTCAAGTTCTTTGCGGTTTTTAATACCTTTAATACGCAGACCTTCTGCAATAATTTCTTGCACGGTCATACGTGGGTTTAGACAAGAAATTGGGTCTTGGAAAATCATTTGGATTTTAGATGCGGCTACTTTTGCAGATTTAGAGCGATGCTCACGAGAAACAAACTTAATTTGTTTAACCAAAGCCTTAGCCTTTTTTAAAAAGTCTAACTTAGCGTTTAGGTAAGTTTGGTATTTAGGGCTAAATTTCTGAAGTACTTTTGAGTTTTCAGTGATGTAAGCGTAGTTTTCTTTAGTTAAAGGTCTAAAAAGCAGACCTTTTTTGGTTTTTGCTAAAACTACTTTATTTTTATTTAAAATAAAGTAGTTTTTAATGCGAGTAAAGAAAAATGTACAAGACTCAAGTAGTCTAACTGCTAAAAATCTTGGTCTTTCTTTAAACCAATATTTAAAGAAATTCACAAATCTGCGTCGTTTAAGCGCTTTATGTTCACTAAAGTCTTTAGCAGTTTTGGCAGTAATTTCGCTTAACTTATCTGCATCTTTTGCGTATTTTTTAGAAAGTCCAAAGCAAGCAAAAAGTCGTGTCAGTAAATAATTTTTTAAATAACCTTTTTTAGGCAGGTCAGCGTTTGCTTTAAACTCAGCGATTTCATTGGCTTCACGAACATACTGAATGTCGGTTTTTTCTTTATGAAAAGCATCTAACTCTTTTAATTTAGCCTGCATTTCTTCTTTAGAAATGATAGTTTTTGCGTTTTCTTCAATTAAAGGCAGGTATTCTTTTTCTAGGTTCAGTATAGTTTGCGCGTATTGCTCTTGAAAGTCTTTTTTTAACTCAAGTTTAGTGTTTTTAGTCAAAGCTGCAGAATCATTGATGCCAGTAATTTTTTGACGGTACGCTTTTTTGGCTTTTTTCAAAGCAATTTTATATTCTTTTTCTTTTGCGTTGTAGGTAAAAGAAATAATTTCTTCGCGTTCTGCTTTGTAGTTTAAATTACCTTTTTGGACCTTTGCAGCATAAAAGTTTTTAATGTCAAAAATCTTGTTTTTATAAAGCAGACTTTTTTCGCGTTCTGCTAAATACTCAGCCTTTAAGTCTTGGCGGAATTTATGGATTTTAACCTTATCTGTAAGGTAATTTTCTTTAAACTCACTAAGTCTTGCTGCGGCTTCTTTAGTTTTGGGAAAAACTGAGTTAAGTAGAGTTGTTTTATATTCTCGTCTGGCTTTTTTTAGTTTAGAAACTAAGTCACCAACTCCAGCAACTATAGTCTGGCCTCCTAAAACCACGCGGCCGTCTGAAGGTTTGTATAGTCTAATAATAGTGCGGCCAGTTGTGGTTTTTCCACAACCGGACTCTCCAACTAAACCAAATACTTCGCCTTTATAGACATCAAAAGAAACTCCGTCTACAGCTCTGACTTTTAGGCGGTTTTTGCCAACTCCAACTTTAAAGTGTTGTTTTAAGTTTTCAACGTGTAAAAGAGGAGTTTTTGAGTAGTCAACTTTACGCTTCATGGGCTTTACCTCTCTTTTTTTTGATTTCTAAAACCGCTTTTGGCGGAGTTACTTTGGGGGCATTTGGATGTAGCAACCAAGTTGCAGCAAAGTGAGTGTCTGTCACTTTAAACATCGGTGGTGCTTGCTCAAGGTCTATTTGCATTGCGTATTTGTTTCTCGGCGCAAAGGCATCTCCTTTAATTTTTTGAGTTAAGTTAGGTGGAGTTCCACCAATTGCGTCCAGTTTTTCAGAAGTAGCCAAAGACGGCATTGAAGAAAGCAGAGCCCAAGTATAAGGATGTCTAGGGTCGTAAAAAATCTCGTCAGTTGTCCCGATTTCAACAATTTTACCTGCGTACATCACGGCTATGCGGTCAGCAATATTGGCAACTACACCAAGGTCATGGGTAATAAAAATAATAGAAAGATTGCGCTCTTCCTTGAGTTTTTGAATTAACTCCAGAATTTGCGACTGAATTGTTACGTCTAAGGCTGTGGTTGGCTCGTCGCAAATCAAAATTTCTGCATTGTTTGCAAGCGCTATTGCAATAACGATACGTTGGCGCATTCCACCTGAAAACTGAAAAGGATATTGGTGATATCTTTTTTCAGGTTCAGGAATTCCAACCTCTCGCATCAGTTCAATTGCGCGTTTTTTGGCCAAAACTTTATTCATTCCTAGTTTAAAAACCAGAGTTTCGGTAATTTGCTTGCCAATTTTAACAATTGGGTTCAGTGAACTCATCGGGTCTTGGAAAATCATGGAGATTTTAGAGCCTCTGATTTCGTGAAATACTTCTTCTTTGACTTTAAGCAAATCGCGGTTGGCATACAAAACTTTGCCGTTTTCTACAATAGCGTTTCCGGCCAAGAGACCCATTAAGGCTTTTGAAGTCACAGATTTTCCAGAGCCAGACTCACCAACTATCGCCAAAGTCTCACCTTTTTGTAAGTCAAAAGAGACACCATTGATGGCCTGTAGAATTCCAAATTGAGTTTTAAAAGAGATTTTTAAGTCTTCGACTGACAGAATAACTTTTTTGTCTTTATTTAAAATAGCCATTATTCGACACCTCTTAAACTTGGGTTAAATGCATCTCTTAAACCATTGCCAAATAAGTTAAAAGTAATCATTAAAATAGAAATATAGATAGCCGGGAACACCAGAACATGTGGTTGCGATTGCATCACGCTTTGACCTTGCTCAAGGAGTTGACCAACAGAGATTGTATTTCCGTACTTCAAAATCCCAAGGTAGGCAAACGAAGCCTCTGAAAATATAAAAGAGGGAAGCGCTAGCGCAAAAGACGTAACCATATAACCAATGGCATTCGGGAAAATATGTCTAAACATAATTCGGGCGTCTGACGCACCAAGGGTTCGGGCAGCCAAAATATACTCGCGGTTTTTAAAGCGGTAAAACTGCATTCTGGCCATTGAGTAGTAGCCGATCCACCCAGTAATTGTAAAGGCAAAAATAATTACTGGGAAGGTTGTTCCGTATTTAATTACCAGTAGCGTTAAAACAGCGATAAA
>CAUTNJ010000050.1:0-3259 GCA_963539745.1 uncultured Acholeplasmataceae bacterium | reverse complement strand
TTTTTAACTTAAATGTTTTAATAAATAAAAATAAAATAGCCGTGGCTAACTTCATTCAAAACTCAATTCATCAAAACCAAGAGACTAATTTTAACCACTTAAGAGAAGTTTTAAATATCAAACAAGATAACTTAAATCAAGAAAAAGAAAATTTAATTTTCTCTGCTTTTTCTGATACCAACTTAATTAAGCAAGGAATAAATGCAACCAAAGAACTGAGACTAACTCACTTAAACTACTACCACTCTTCGCTACTAAATAACTTAATTTTAAAGAAAAGTGAAAACGAAAAAGCACACTTGCAAAAATTAAACGCAATTGACCTTTCTTTTAACCTGTACTTTTTAAACTCTTTTTTAAAAAAGGAAACTGAGAACGCTAAGTTGTTTTTTTCAACTAACGAAAATAGTTTTATTAAACTAATTGAAATTATTGGAGATTTTTTTACAATCTTTAATAAAAATGACATGCCCAAAATTCTGAATTTTGACTTTGTTTTAAATTACGCAAATGCTTTAAACAAACACAACTATAATATCACTGTGTTGCTTAAATCAGTAATAACCGAAATTGAACAGGACTTTTTTATAAAAGAACAAATCTCTGACTTTGAGTTATTTGAGTTCAATGCCTATATTGCCGAAACTATAGCACTTGTCTTGTCTTTTCAGTTTAAAAGAACTCTTGACATTGTCAACCTGCAGGCTGAAAAAATCTTAAATAAAGTAATTCAGGAAACTGAAAACTGGCTTCTTGAAATTAAACAAAACCAACTTAAAGTCGCGGCAATGCTAAAAACTAACCAAAAAGAATACGCAGCGACTTTAAAGCAAATCGTGGCTACCGCTAATGTTGACGAAATTAGTTTTCAGTCAACTAAAGAGTTTTTCAAGGCCATTAAAAAAGTTCAGGCAATCGCTGAACTAAAAATTAAGACAAACACCGCTTACTTTACTGAAAACATAGTTAGCAGACTTTCTGAACTTAAAAAAATGAAGAGTAGTGATTTTTTTGATGCTTTTTATTTCTCCGACCACTTTAAAAACTTAAGTGACCAGTATTTTAGAAAAACCATGCACACAACTGGAGTACAAGCCAAAGCGGTTCGTGATTTTCAGACTAAGTTTATAGATGAGTTTAAGAATTTAAAAAAATGGTTCCAAGAACACCGTGATAAAATTGTCAAAAAACAACGCGGCTACCTTGATTTAATTGCTAATTTAAAAACCGAAGTTACCTTAGCGCTTAGTGCTGCACACGATGAATTTCTTGAAGAAATTAAAGCAGAGAAACGAGATTTAACTTGCTTTAAAAAACAAAAAGCCAAAAATCAACGCAACAAAATTACTCGGGAGTTTTTACGAAAACAAAAGGCTTTAAATCAAAAAATTAAGGTTAGTATTTCAACTCTAAAACAAGAGCCTTACGAAAAGAAACGCCTTGAGCAACTGGTTTTTTTAAACAAAGTTCAGACACGCATGAAAATCAGTGCACAAAAAGAGGAAATTAAAATAAATTATTTAAAAAAATTAAAACAAGAAAATAACGCATTTAAAGTTAAGTTAACAGAACTTGAGCAGCAAAAACGCGCTTATTTAAACGAAGTAAACTTAGAAAACGAATCTGCATTACTTAAATATTTAAAAAAGTTTAAAGACACTAAAAAATACATAATTAAAATGAAGGGTGCCCCATCCTAATAACTAGGATAGGGTACCCTTTTAACATTTTTTGGTAATTTGCATCAAATTCCGTTTAGTAAAAAATCTTTTAAAGAAATAATTTCTATTCCTTCTTCACTAAAAAACTTATGAATGTTTTGGTGAACTACGATTATTTTTCTAAAGTTATCTTTAATGTGTAAAAGTGATTTTTTTTCTTGATTTAATTTATCTAAATCAGCAAGACTGTAGGCAACTTGAATATAGATGCGTTCATTTAACTTGTTACAAATAAAGTCAATTTCCAAAGTTTTTCTTTTAATCTCAGAACCGCTTTTTTCACTAACTTCAACTGTACCAACATCTACATTAAAACCATTTAAAATAAGTTCGTTGTATACTATATTTTCCAAAATGTGGGTAGACTCAACCTGTCTAAAGTTAATCAAAGCGTTTCTTAAACCAGGATCAGCAAAATAATACTTAGAGCCAGCACCTATATATTTTCTTCCTTTTAAGTCATATCTTTTGGCTTCAGACAACAAGAAAGCATTTTTAATGTATTCGATGTGGTTTTTAATAGTTTCATTGTCGTAGTTAATTTTGGTTTTTGACTTAAAGGTGTTTTCTAGTTTACTTGGATTAGTAAAAGAGCCAATTTGACTGGCGAGTGTCTCTAGTAACTGAGAAAAAGAATTGATGTTTTTCAAAGAATTGTATTCAGTGATATCTTTAATATAAATTTCTGTAAAAAGTAATTTCAGTAGTTTTTGTTTATCAGCCTGGTTTTTTTCGTTTAAAATAATCGGCATTCCGCCAAAATAAGAATACTCAAAGAAGGTAGTGTCGAAATCTGAGTTAAAACAGTCAAAGTATTCTTTAAAAGAAAGCGGATACAGATGTATTGCGTCCCCTCTACCCCTAAACTCAGTAGCAATATCTTTAGACAATAGTTTTGAATTACTACCAGTTACATACGCATCAAAGTTTTCGTGTCTAAGTAAACCGTTTAGTACAAAAACAAAATACTCAAGTAGCTGAATTTCGTCAAGCAAAATGTAGTATTTTTTAGATTTGTCTTTGGTTTTTTCTAAAATAAACTCAAGAAACTTCAAATGGTTAACAAATAAACTACTGCTTCCTTGCTTACCGAGTAAGGTTTTTTGTTCGGGTAAATATCTTTCTAGCAATCTTAAGTCTTCGGCGTTGTCAAAGGCAAAAGTTATTATTTGGTCTTCTTCAACTTTTTCTTTAAGTAAATGGTTTTTAAATAAATTAAAAAGTAAATAACTTTTACCAACACGGCGAAGTCCAGTAATTATTTTAATTCGACCGTTCCATTTCTTTTCAATCAATTTATTTAAGTAAAAATCTCTTTTAATTTCCATATTGCACCTACACACTAATTATAACAAACTTTTGTTTTCTATCCGTAATTTTATGTAATTTTACATATTTTTGCGGATAGAAAGTTAAAATATGGATTTTATGCTTAATTTTAAGCAAAATATTGCTGTTTTAAAAGTAAAACATATTTATTTTATATCCGTAATTTTCCGCATTTTTACATAAAAATACGGATACATTTTAGTATCCGT
>CAUTNJ010000049.1:0-3362 GCA_963539745.1 uncultured Acholeplasmataceae bacterium | reverse complement strand
TGAAAAGAAACATGATGTCATTATTGATTTTTCTAATTTTTTGCGCGTATTTTTTCCAAAAGATCCAAATAGTTTAAACAACCGCAAAGCAATATTTTTACCATACGCTAAACTGCAGACAGAATATAAACACATTTACGAAGAACTTTACAAAATAGAGTCTTTTAAAGTTTACAATAAAAAAGGAGTTGCTGAAGCAAACCCTGTTAATCGCGAAACTGTATTTGCAAAAGAAAAAGCAAAAGGACGACCTTTTGTTGTCGATAACAATAAGCACATTTCTTTTATCTATGATTTTCGGCTTCCTGGAATTTTTCAAAACCAAAGACAAAAAACCCATGTCATCGAGCAGGTTCTAAATACTAAAACAAAGTTTACAACTTTAGATCCAAAAGCAAATGGCATTGACATTCTTTTTAAAACCCCTCCATTTTATATTTCTGAATTTTTAGGTTGGTTCTATATTGATCCAAATGGCAACCGTATTGATTTAAAGGCAGGTCAAGAATACGACATTCCTAAGTTTGTCAAAAGCCAACTTAATTTATTTGCAAACTTTAAAAGTGAAATAGACAATAAAAAAATTGGTGAAGAACTTAACAAAAAAGGCTATGTTGCAGTTTCTTATTTTGATGAACAACAACTTGTATTTTTTGATATTTTAAAGAAAGGAGAACCGCTTAAAAACCACATTTTCCAAAAACCAGGCTATTTTTTTGAAGGTTGGTATAAAGACCATGATTTAACTAAGAAAGTGGATTTTACTAAAGCAACTGCAGACGAAAACATTTCACTTTACTTAAAATCAGTTAAACAGACTGAACCAACTCCACCTAAACCACAAACTCACACTGTTAACTTTATTACTCCTGCAAACGCCAATCGTTTGCTTTCTTTAACTGTGCAAAGCGGTTCTAAACTCCATTCTAATTACTTAATTCCTTCAATTGTCACAGCACTTGATGCAAATGGTGATTTACTTGAACTAGATTACTGGAATTTAGTAGATCCAATTACTGGCACTAAAACTAAGTTTGACATCAACACCCCGATTACCGAAGACATTACCTTAGAAGCAGTAATGCGAAAAAAAGTATTTTCAACTACAACTTACCGCATCAAACGTTTTTATGAAACCACCAATGAAAATCAAAGTTTCTTTGAAGATACAAATAAAGAAGAAATAATTTACGACCAAAAACCAAACGAAGAGGTTGAGTTACCAACGAACAAGACAGCAGCCCCTGATGGCTTTACTTTATCTCCAGACACTATAGTTAAAAAAACCGTTAAAGAAGGCGGTAGTACTGTATTTGAACTAAGATATCTGCGCCGTCGTTATAGTGTTAACTTTGAAGTTAACTACAACGGGAATTACTTTAAAGGAAAGGCAAGCGAACAACCTGAGCAAATTATTAAGCACGAAGCCAAAGCTCAGAAACCTGTAAATACTCCTTCAATTCAAGAAGTGGGATACGAGTATACTTTTAAGCATTGGCAGTTAAAAGACGAAATGGGCGGTAGTTACCGAGAAGTTTCTCCTTTTGACTTCAAAAACACTAAAATTACAAAAACTATTACTTTAGTTGCTTATTTTGAAAGAAAGGCAGTATCTGCTAACTATACAATTAAACACGTGCTAGAAGGAGTTGACCAAACTCCAAAAGAAACTATTGTCGAAACTAAAACAGCCTTAGTTGGACAAAAAGTAGCAATTACCGAACGCGATCGCCTACCTCAGTTTGAACAAGGCTTTAATGTCCCTCCTTATTTTGAAGAACACACTATTAAAAAAGACAACTCTACAGTTTTTACATTAAGATACTTAAGAAAAAGATTTAAAGTTGACTTTAGCTATAACTCGGGTATTTTTGCAGGTCAAGCAAAAAAAGTTGTTGACTATCTATTTGGCCAAACTTTGAAAGACACAGACCATCCAACTAAAACAGATCCACAAAACTTAAAAACCTACACTTTTGTTGGCTGGAAAGACCTTGCAACTGGTTCCATTGTTGATTTTGGCCAAAACATCAAAGTAGACAAAGACATGTACCTAAAGGCTATTTGGACTGAAGAGACTAAAACCAAGCCAGTGTATTTAAAAACTATTTGGGAAGGTTTAAACGGTCTACCTGATGAAATTATTGAGACCAAAAAGAAAGAGTAATTGGACAATTCGCACAAATTACTGATACAGACATTCAGGCTACAATTTCGGAAGTTTTAGCCAAACATCCTCACCTTAACCACGAAAATACCCCACACATTCCTTATTCAGTGACTTCAGTTGAAGTTACTTTAACTCAAGATAAACAATTTTTAAAAGTATATTTTAAAGCCAAGACTTACACAGTTAACTTTGATTACACCGACTTAGATCCACAATCTGTGGCAGGTGAACTTTTCAATACCTTAACATTTAAGTACGGCGAAAAAATTCCTGCTGCTTTACTGCAAAAAATGCAAAGGGTTTTAAAAAGAGATAATCTAATTAAAGACTATGTTTTTGAAAAACTACTAGATTCAGAAACTGGACAAGAAATTGATCCTTATTTTGCTTACAACAAAAACTTAAAAATTAAACCAGTTTTCAAAGAATCTGAAATTACAGTATCCGTAACTCCAAAAGTTAGTGTTGACGACTCAAATAAAGCAGAAGTTAGTGAATGGCCAGCTATAAATTTCAAAGCAGGACAAAAATTCACTTTTACTCCGACACAAATTAAAAAAGGTTGGAAATTTTTAGGTTGGACTACAAAACCAGGCAACGGTGTTGAAGAAATAACTGTTAACCGTTTAACAAAAGAAGTTTATGCGGTTTTTGCACCAGGTGAAACTACTTACACAGTTAAACACATTTTTGCCGGAATCACTGGGCAAATTGATGAGCATGTTGTTGACAAAACTCACAATACTTTGACTAACTCAAAAGTAACTGTTGATCAAAACAATGCACTGCCAAATACTTACCATGGTTTTGTTGTAAATACGCCTGAGCAAACTCAAATTATTAAAGCAGATGGTTCTACCGTATTTGAACTTAGATATGCTCGCCGCGTGTATACAGTTGAGTTTACTGTCAACTACAGAAATAAATTTAGTGGTGCTTTAGTTTCAACCGCACCTTTCACTCAAAAAATCCTGTATGAAGGCAAAATAGAAATCCCTCAAACCCCTACAATTTCTAAACCTGGTCATACCTATACATTTAAACACTGGCAACTTGAAGACGAGATGAAAGGCCAGTATGTTGAAACTAATGCTTTTGATACTGCTAATCCTAAAGTCACTACAAATATCTCTTTAGGTGCTTATTTTACTGAAGAAATCGCAAATGTATCGTATACAATCAACCACGTGAT
>CAUTNJ010000048.1:0-3396 GCA_963539745.1 uncultured Acholeplasmataceae bacterium | reverse complement strand
TGCCGTCTGCGTTGATTTTCTTAGTTTGGCTTTGGTCTTCAACTGTAAAGTGTTCATCAAACTCAGTTAAACGATTTGCTCTTGAAACTGTCTTACTTGAATCTGCAAGCGCTTGGTGAACTTTAGCCTCAGTTCTCTGAGCGATGTCATCAACTCCTTCAAAAACGTGATTGATTGTGTAGTTTACAGGTTTTGCGTTTTCAGTAAAGTAAGCAACTAATGTTGTGTCGCCAGTAATTCTAGTGTTGGCAAAATCATACTCAGCAATTTGTGAATATGTTCCATTCATCGCAGTTTTTTCTTGCCACTGCACAAATGTATAGTTGTAGCCTGTTTTGGTTAGTTTAGGGTCAACTGCTGGTTTTTGTACCTTGCCTTGGTATTTAACTTGCGCAGACTGTGGTTGATTTTCAATGTCAACACCACTGAATTGTGTGCCATTGTAGTTAACCTCGTAAGTAACTGTATAAGACTTGCGTTTATATTGAAGTGTGAAGACTGTTGTGCCGTCTGCGTTGATTTTCTTAGTTTGGCTTTGGTCTTCAACTGTAAAGTGTTCTTCGTATTCAGGTAGTCTTTGAGCACGAGATACAGTATGGTTTGAGTCAGCGATTGCTGTGTGGGTTCTAGTAATTATTTGCTCAGCGATTCCGTCGTCTGTTCCTTCAATTACGTGGTTAATTGTATAGTTAACAGCATTCGCAGTTTCTGCAAAGTAGGCAACTAAAGTAGTGTCTTTCTCAACTCTGTAGTCATTAAAGTTAAAAGCAGCAATTGGCTTGTACTGACCATTCATGGCAGTTTTATCTTGCCATTGTACGCGAGTGTATGAATATCCAACTCTGGTTAATGTTGGGTTTAAAGTAGGTTTAGTAATCTTGCCTTGGTATTTAATAGATTGAGTTTGAGGTTCATTTCCAAACATTGCGTCTGTAAATTGTGTACCGTTGAAGTTAACCTCGTAAGTTACAGTGTAAGATTTGCGAACGTAGTTTAGAGTAAAGGCAGTTGTGCCGTCGCCTTTGATTTTTTGAGTTTGGCTTTGCTCTTCAACTGTAAAGTGCTCGTCAAACTCAGTAAGTCTTTGGTCGCGAGAAACCACAACTTCTGTATCGGTTAACGCTTGGTGAGTTCTTGAATCTATTCTTTCGGCAATGTCATCAACTCCTTCAAAGACGTGGTTGATTGTGTAGTTAACTTTTTCTACAGTTTCAACAAAGTAAGCAAGCAAATAAGTATTGCCGCTTACGCGGTCGTTTTCAAAGTCAAAACCTTTGATTTTTTGATAGGTTCCGTTCATTTTTAACTCATCTTGCCATTGAATGAAACGGTAACTGTAGCCTTCTTTAACTATTGCTGGAGTATACGCTGGTTTTTTAACTTTTGCTTGGTATTTTGCTTTATATGGCTCAGGTTCATCTGTAGCAAGGCGAGCACCTGGGAATTGTGAATAGATAAACCATCCTAAGTGAACTCCATAAAATACATCGTATGACTTGCGGGCGTATTTCAAAGTAAAGACAGTTGTACCGTCCGCGTTGATGGTCTTGGTTTGATTTAAGCCATCAATTGTAAAGTGCTCGTCAAACTCAGGTAGTCTGTGTTCACTCGTTACTGTGAAAGTAGAACCTGCTTTTGCAGTTCTGCTGACAACCTTAGTTTCTTCTTGAATATCGTCAACACCTTCAATTACGTGTTTAATTTGATAAGTGGTTGTAGTTTTCTTTTCGGTAAAGTAAGCAACTAATTCAACATTGTCAGTAACTGGTTGACTAAAATCATAAGCCTGAGTTTTAATATACTGTCCATTCATTGATGATTTAAGTTGCCATTGCACAAAAGTATACGCGTAGTCTGGTTTGGTAATAGAAGGATTTGCAGGTCGTGTTGCTTTTTCTTCGTATTTTACAGTTTGTGAGAAACTTGGAGTAATGTCTCCAGTAAAACGGTTTTGGAAGTTAGTTTCGTAGTTTACATTAAAACGGCGGCGGCGATATTTTAAAGTAAACTGAGTAGTAAACTCACTACTTACTTGTTTTGTCTCGGCTTGAGTGGTTTCAAGTTCAAAACCATGATCGTAGCCTGTTAGCTTATCTTGTGGTGAGACTGTTACTAAACTGTCAACTAGCGCTTGCTTAGTAGTGGTTTCAATTCGGGCGTCCTCGCCTTCTTTTCCTTCAAAGACGTGTTTAATTTCGTAGTTAACTTGGTCACGGGCGACTTTAGTGTGTTCAACGTAGATAGTTTTATTGCTAAAAATGCGTTCAGTTAAGTAATTGAAAGTTGTGCCATCTTCGTTTGTAAAACGACTAAACTCATATAAATAAGGAGTTAGATGAGTTGTGTATTGTTGCGGATTTAAGTCAAGCAGTTCACCTTTCTTAACAAGTCTCACTTCTTTAGTGCCAAGCAATCTGTTGACAATAGTTGCCACAACTGTGGTATCTGGAAGTGGACTATTTGGATCTTTTTCAAAAATAGGGTAAAGTGTAGTGTTTTCAGTCAAGACATCGTTTAGGCCAAATTGTCCTTTAATTTCGTTGTCTTTAAAGTAAGCCCAGTATTTAAAGCGGTAACCTGCTTTTGTGATTTCTGGCAGCGTTCCTTTAAATGTTTGGTTTTTAGGACTGGTTTGTACAGACAACACAGAAGTTGTGTCCGAAAGGAAAGTAACCTTGATTAAACTTGGGTCAAGAGGTTTTGGGTTGTTTGGATTATTCGGATCTGGAATGTCGTTGGAAGCCGTGAAGTTAAATAGACCGAAAACATTGATCTCAGTAATTCCAGCCTCAAAAGTGTCGTTAATATTAAATTTCTTATTTAAATCTGCGTTTAAATACCAGTCTCTAAAGGTAAATTTACCCAAAAGATGATTTTTTTCAGCGAGTTTTTGTGAAAGTATTGCGTTAATTTCGGCTTTATCTTTATCTTGAATTTTGTTGTCTTTTAAGGTAAGTGTTTTTTCGTATACTACTTTGCCGTCAATACTGTCAATCACTCTAAACTTAACTTCTCTGTCTGGAGTTGGCAGTTTAAGTTCACGCATGTGCGCTTTTAGCGTTAAGTCACTAGTAATTGGTGTGTTAAAGTCAAAACGTTTACCTGTGTCTTTACCAGAAACTGGGTCCACTATTGTCCAGTAGTCAAGTTCTGAAAATTGCCCGTTTTCATATCCTGTAACCATTGAAGGTAGTGAGTAGTTTGAGTCTAACCTATCGCCGTGCATTGTGTAGACAGGTACTAATTGATTAGCGTAAGTAGGAGTAATGAAAGTTATCTTGTGGTCGTGTGGAACCACAGATGTTCTTCTTGATTTAAGGTATAAAGAAATGTTTTTGTTCGCTATGTTGTTGCCAGGTGTAAAGTCATATTTTTGAGTTAATGCCTCGTCTGTAT
>CAUTNJ010000047.1:0-3498 GCA_963539745.1 uncultured Acholeplasmataceae bacterium | reverse complement strand
GCTTTGGCTAAGAAATATCACCCAGATATTTCCAAAGAAAAAGACGCCGAGACTAAATTTAAAGAAGTTCAAGAAGCCTATCAAGTACTTTCTGACCAAAGTAAACGTCAAAACTACGATAAATATGGCACAGAAGACCCAATGTCTGGGTTTTCTGGCCAAGACTTTTCTGGTTTTCAGGGTTTCACAAGCGGTTTTTCTGACTTTTTTGGCGATATTAAAGACTTTTTCCAATCCTTCACCGGAGGTGGTTCAAGTCGCCAGTCTTCTGGCTCTAGTGGCACAGATCTGCACACCACACACAGACTAAGTTTTGAAGAAGCCGCACTTGGTACTCAAATTAAAATTAAAGTACAACGCTTAAAAAAATGTACAGAATGTGGAGGGACTGGTAGTTTTGACAAATCAGCGCCAACTACATGCTCAGCATGTCAGGGACACGGCAGAACCTATCAAATCAGAAACTCTATATTTGGCCAAATTCAGGAAGAAAAAGTCTGTGGCAAATGTAGCGGAACTGGAACTACTGTTACAAACCCTTGTCGGGTTTGTTCAGGCCAGTCTAGAGTAAAAGCAACTGAAACCATTACTATTAATGTACCAAGTGGTGTTGAAACCGGCGACGTGCTTTCGGTTAAAGGAAGTGGTAATGAAGGCGCTTTCAATTCACGAAGCGGAGACCTTTTAATTGAGTTCATAGTTGCTGAATCTAAATTCTTTAAACGAAAAAACTTAGATATCTACACTACTTTAACTTTAACTTTCGCAGAGGCTGCACTTGGTGCCAACATTAATGTGCAAACCATCCACGGCAACATTGATTTAGTCATACCCGCCGGCATTCAGTCAGGTGCTTTCCTGAAACTGTCTGGCAGAGGTGTCAAAAGATCTGGCCGACAAGGCGATCACTTAATTGAAATTAAAGTACAAACTCCAGCTAGCCTAAACTCTGAGCAAAAAGAACTGTTTAAGCGTTTAGCCGAGCTTGAGTCAAAACAAAGAAAGTCATTTCAAGACAGAGTTAAAAACTAGTCAAGGATATCAAAACCAAAACTAGTGCTTATTTGATTGTTTTCAACAACAACTACCCCACCGTTTTGAAACTTTGCGGTGTAGCATTTTTCTTTATTTAAAATCCAGATGATAGTTTTAATAAAATGCGAGTGGCACACAACAAAAAGTGTGCCACTTTTTATTTGGCTTGCTTTATTTAAAAAACTTTTCGCTCTTTTAAAAAGCACTTCATCGTCTTCAAAATTGCGTCCAGCTTTTAAACTTGGAATTAAGGATGTTGGCATTCCGTCAAACTCTCCAAACTCACGCTCAACTATGTCGCCATCGGCAATTAGCGGCAGTGTTAGTTTTAGTTCGTTTTTTAAAAAAACTGCAGTCTCAAAAGCCCTTGAAAAAGGCGACACCAGTACTTTGTCTGGAACTAACTTGTTTTGCTTTAAAAACTGAGCAGTATTTTTTAGTTCAAAATACCAAACAGGGTCAAGGTGAGTATCAACATGTCCCTGGATTTTATTTAAAGCGTTAGTTTTAGTTTTGCCGTGTCTAATAAATACTATTTTCATGAATTTTTCCTCACTGATTTACCTTAAAATCATAACAAAATACCCGTTTAATTTGTTAATTTTTAAGTAATTTTTAAAAATAGCGCTAACTATATTTGCGAAAACAAAGCAGTTGATAACTTAGAAATAAGAGTAGAGAAATTATGAAAATGACAAAAAAAGAAGAACTTAAACTAATTAAAACCATTCAAATTTTACTTGCAAAAGACGAAGAAGACTTAAAAGACAATTTTACGGTTGCCAGCAAAATTGCCAACATCATTGACATCAACCACCAAAATTACAATTTAGATAATCTAAAAATTGATAAT
The DNA here is from genome assembly GCA_963539745.1 of uncultured Acholeplasmataceae bacterium. Classification (GTDB taxonomy): domain Bacteria; phylum Bacillota_I; class Bacilli_A; order Acholeplasmatales; family Acholeplasmataceae; genus CALISC01. The sequence continues at coordinate 1,610 of CAUTNJ010000047.1, read as the reverse complement.
TTTTTAAAACTAAAACTCAAAGTCGCAAAAGATTTCCTTAGACTTTCAGCCAGAAAATCAATAGATAAATCAAAACCTCTTAAAAACCAGGCAGACTTTCAAAAAAGATTTGCTTGGCTTTTTTTCGCCAAAAAAACTGAATCTCTACTTTGTGTATTTTTAGACAGTAAACTAAGAGTATTGGGTGAAAAAATATTTACAGACAAGAGTACAGATAAGTTAAAAATTCCGCTTAAAGAAATAGTTTTGCTTTCAAATGGCTTTAAATCAAACCAAATAGTTTTGATGCACAACCATCCAAGTCAAGACCCAGAACCTAGCGAAACCGATATTAAAACTACTGAAGTTTGCCAAGAAATTCTACGGCATTTAGACATTAGACTGCTTGACCACATAGTGTTTACAAACTCAGAATATCGCTCTGTTTTTGCGTATTTTTGAGGATATTTTTTCAATTAAAACCGCTATTTTTCAATTGCAAAACAAAGGGTTAAATGTTAAAATAATGAAGTATCTGCGTGTATTTTTATTCCCATAAATTCACACAATTTACTAAAAAATACGCATATAAAGAGGAAATAATGGCAAATTTAAAGAATTACGATGAAAAATCCATACAAGTTTTAAAAGGTCTTGAGGCTGTTCGTAAACGACCTGGAATGTACATTGGTTCTACCGATTCAAGAGGTTTGCATCACTTAGTTTGGGAAATTTTTGACAACGCAGTTGACGAGGCTTTATCTGGATTTGGTAATACCATTACTTTAACTGTCCGCAAAGACAACTCAATTTGTGTGGAAGATGAAGGTCGTGGAATTCCTTACAAAAAACACGAATCTGGTGTCTCTACACTACAGCTTATCTTTACAACTCTGCACGCTGGTGGTAAGTTCTCAGACTCAGGCTACAAGGTATCTGGTGGTTTGCATGGTCTTGGCGGCGCTGTTGTAAACGCGCTTTCTTCAAAGTTTATAGTAACTTCTGCCAGAGAAGGCAAAATTTGTGAGCAAACCTACTCAGATGGTGGCTCAAAAATTCAAAAAGACCAAATAATTGGAGATACCCGCAAAACTGGAACTAAAATTGAGTTTTGGCCAGATCCTAAAATTTTTCAAACTACCACTTTTGTCTACGAAACAATTCGTGAACGCGTACGCGAGGCTGCATTTTTAATCAAAGGTCTAAAAGTTGTTTTAATTGATGAACGCTCAAAAAAACGTGAAGAGTTTGAATATGAAAACGGAATTAAGGAATACGTACAACTTTTGGCTGGCTCTAAAAAACCGCTTGGTCAAATTAAAACTTTTACAGGGGAACACTTTTCAGACAACTGTAATCTGCCAATTGAGATAGATTGTGCTTTTATGTATTTTGAAACTTATTCGGAAAACATCATTTCTTTTGTTAATAACATCCGCACTAAAGATGGTGGAACTCACGAAATTGGTTTTAAAACTGGCGTTACTCGTGCTTTTAATGAATACGCGCGTAAATACAACTTCTTGAAAGAAAAAGACGAAAACCTAGACGGAGTTGACTTAAGAGAAGGACTAATTGCTGTAATTTCTTTAAAAGTTCCTGAAAAACTGCTGCAATTTGAAGGACAAACA
>CAUTNJ010000046.1:0-3730 GCA_963539745.1 uncultured Acholeplasmataceae bacterium | reverse complement strand
CCTGCCCAAACAGTTTGACATTTAATACCAAACTCAACAACTTGACGTAAGTTACCTACAAAATATCCGTTGTTTTTCTTTAGAGTTTCGTAAAGTGGCCACAAAGTTCCGCCATCTGTTTCTTTGTTGATTTTGCCTTGAGCCTCAAGTTCTTGCAGGAATCTATAAGTTGCTGTAAGGTCAATTTTATCTTCAGGTTGCACCCAGAATTTTTGATCATCAAAGTTTTCGCCAAAATCAGCAAGATCAGCAATGCCAAATTTTGCACTAAGTTCAGATCTAAAGAAGAACATAAATAGTGGGTTCATAACAGATAAGTTAGTTGCGTTTGAACCACCAACTGCCGTGATTTGCAGTTCAAATTGGTTAGTTACGATTGTGTTGTCGTTGTCTTTTTCTAACTTAACGTCTATGGTGATGTTTTTAAAAGTGCGCTCAAAAGTTTCTTTGATGTATTTAGATGCACGTTCTAAGTATTCAATGTCTGGAGCAGATAGACGAAAAGTCATTTTGTGGTTTTCAGGAACCCCTACTTCTTTTAAGGCTTTTTCGTAAAGTTCTTTTGCCTTAACCGGATCGTATCCAGAACCAATTCCTGATTTTTCAAGCAAGGCTTTATATTGAGGTCTTTGAATATAGTAAAGTTCGTCTGTATCAAACTGAGTAGCGTTTGCTGGAACTGGTGCGTAAATTGGTTCAGAAGTTGGATGAATTCCTTTTAGACCTTCGCGGTTAACAGCCATATAAAGCGCTTTTCTAAAATTAACGTTTTTAATTAGTTTCTTAACATATTCGTCTTTTGTGTCAGTTAGTGGATTCGGAACCATAATAGTTGGTGCACCAGTTATTGATTTTCTAATTAAACCTTGTTTAACTTTTTCTTCAGAATATCTTTCTTTATAGTAGTCTGTTCTAATACTTAAGTTATCAATTTCACCTTGTTTAAAAGCATTTAAAAAATCATTTTCTTTAGCAAAATAAGTATATTGAACTGACTTGTAGTTAGTAGTCCAAGCGTATTCGTGAGCAAAGTTTTTGTTGAATCTTAAGTATTTACCAGGAGCCCAGTCTGAAATTGTAAAAGTACCATAGCTAACTGGATGATTTTTTTCAGTTCCGTAAGTTGAGTTTTTACCATCTTTGTCTAAAGATGCCTCGTAGGCTTTTTTGTTAACTAGTTTAAATTGACCAAAGTCACTAAATACATCTTTAACTGTAACTTCTTTTTCGTATTCAATTTCAAGAGTGTAGTCATCAATTGCACGAATTCCGACATCTTCTTTTTTAACTTCAGGGAATTTATCACCTTCTTTACCTACATAGTAAGGATTTTGAGAAACAGAAGGTAGTATTGCTGCTTCTATTAAGGCATCAGTAATTGCTTTGAAAGCTTCGACTTTTTTGCCTTGTTTAATTGCAGATACAATAGCGCCGTAAAGTTCTTCGTTTTTTTGAATCATACTGTTGATGATTTTGCTAAATAGGCCTTTTACTTGTGCTTCAGTTAAAGCAGTTTTGTCAACTAGTCCAGAAGCAGTTTGTGAGCCTTCCCAAAGTGTTGTGTTTACTGGTAAAGTTAATTCGTAGTTAACTGTGCCAACTTTGATTTCTATTTTGGTAGCCTTGCTAGTCGTTAACTTAGTTAAAATCTTTTCACTAAAGTCAAAGTTAGATTCTTTGTCAATGTATTTACCGTCTTCGCCTTTTGCACCAATAATTTGGCCTTGTGAGAAGTATTTACGAGCATTGACAATAGCAACACCACTTTTTCTACTACCAGATGGATACATACCGTTTGAACGTGAGTTTAATTGAACTGGGTCAATATATTGTAGATATGAATACACATAGTCGTGAGCAGTCACAGGAGTTCCATCTTCCCATTTAATGTTTGGGTTTAAAGTAATGCGGTATCTTTTTCCTTTTTGTGTAGACGCGATGTTTTCGTTGAATTTGCCTGCGTGTGTTCCATCTCTTCCTTCAAACTCACCATCTTGAATAGTTGGGTAAGAAGTCGCCCCTTTTAGTTCATATTTTGTGACAAACTTATTAATCGCTGAACCTTGAATTTTAGAAAAATCACCAACATGATCAGCAATTTTGTCCTTAATTGCTTTGTCCCAGTCAATGTCTCTATCGTAAAGAAAAGTTGAAAGCATATTCATGAAAGCATTTTCGTAGTTTTGTGTATAAGTTAGCGGATTTAAAATAGGCTCTGTAGACATAGTTACTCCAGAACGATAAGTTTCTGCTTTAGACCACTTGTGAGTTTTTGAATTAAGTGGACGGAAAACTGGGTAAAGAACTGGGTCTTTTTCGCCATCTTTTAGCTCAAGCGGAAATTTAATCGGGTTTTGTTCACCCCACCAACGTCCGCGCGCTGACTTAAACCAACCTTCAAAACGCAATCCAGTACTTGTTTGTGGTTTATATTTATTTTCGTCTAGTTTTTCAACTACAAGTTTGCCATCTTTTCTAACTGATTGAGTTTGAACACCACCATTGGTAAGTAGTTTTTCGCCGCCACCACATGCAGTTAGTGTTAATAGCGATAAAAGAGAGACAACAATAAGTAAGATTTTTTTCATTTTTTACTCCTCCTTTTGGGTATTTTTATAATAATATCACATAGTTAAAAAAAACGCAATAACAATCTAAATTAATTTTTTTGCTAAATCAAATAGCCTTGTTATGGGGTTTGTGTATGAAAAAAGCCACATTAGTGCTTACTTTTTTTCAAAAAATAAGTCTCGGAGTGGCTTTTTTTAAGAGTTTGCGTTTTTTTACTTATTTAACAAAGGGCTTAACGTTGTTGTCTAGTGGAATTTCTCCGTTAAATGCTTTGTCAAATGCTAGTTCGTAGCTTAATTTAGAAACTAATGTTCCATTAACAGTTTTGCCCAAAATCATTTGTTCAAAGTCTTGCGCGAACTCAAAACTATATTTAAACTTAGAAATAGTGTGGGTTTGAGTGTTGATTTCCACAATAACTTGAATTTCGCGGATGTTTTCTTGTTTAAGTTTACCAGCGACTTTTTCTTGGCCATGTGAAATTAAGAATTCTTTAATTAAATCAATTTGGCTTTCCTTAAATATCAGTTCATAAACTGAACCTTTTTTAGTAGCAGAGCTGATTTTGTCTTTAGCGTATTTAAATAAGGCTTTGGTGTAAATTGAGTATTCATACGGATCTTTGAAGTTTTCTTTGATTGTTTCTTTTGGGTCTGTGTCTTTATTGGTTTTTTTGTTGTGTTGGTAGGCTACTTTATGTAGATTTCCGTCTTTTAAGAAATGATAGTTGTGTTGGTCTTTAATTAAAGCACCACTGGTAATTTCGTCTCTTAAGTAAGAAATGCTGTTGTTGCGGTTATAGTAAGTAGTTCCATTAAAGAAAGCGCCTGGTAGTGGAACATTTTTAATTTTGTTTTCAAAAACATTGGTAAAAGAAAGACTGTAGTTGTATTTAAAAGTATCCTTTTCAACGGTGTTGGTTCTTGCCTCTAAGAAATACTCTAAATCTGTAAGGTATTTTGCATAGATTTTAGTGTCTTTAGTAACTTTAGTACTTAAATCTAGTTTTTTAGTAAGTTCGCTGTCTTGAAACCAACCTACGAAGTTGTATCCATCTTTTTTAGGAGCATCTGGTAGTTGAATTGTTTGGTTGTATTCAATTACTCTATTGGCGATTTTATTAGCGCCATCAAAGAAGTCTACATTATATTTAAGTGGA
>CAUTNJ010000045.1:0-3845 GCA_963539745.1 uncultured Acholeplasmataceae bacterium | reverse complement strand
ACTTAAATTACAATCAAAATAAAGGCTGTTTTTTTGAAGCAGCCTTTATTTTGATTAAAAGAAGCAGTGGAAAAGAGGTGAAAAAAATGGCTAAACTAACCAAAAAAGACCAAGCGCTAAAACAGAAAACTCAAAACACGTTAATTTCTTTCGCTGAACTTTTTTCTGTGCTTAATTTGCATAAAGCAACACTTGCTTGTCTTCGTGGTAAACAAGGCAAAAAACCAGTTGCTGTCAGCATTTATAAAATTTCTGATTTTATAATGGAAATTCACAAGAAAGTATTGAGTGGTAAATACGAAATGCTTAACTACAAAATTTTTTATATTTATGACCCTAAGTTTAGAATGATATCTGCTCCAACTTTTAAAGACAGAGTCGTGCAAATGGCGCTTTGCACTAATTTAGTTTATCGGCTAATTGCAGATAAACTAAATCCAGCAGCTTGTGCCTGCATTATCGGAAAAGGTACAGATTACGCCAGAGACATTGTTAAAAACTACTATTTAAAACACACCTCCGAAGAACTTAAAAACAAATATTATTTAAAACTAGACATCGCTAAGTTTTACGACAATATCGCACATAGTCTAGTTTTAACTGCCACTAAAGAAACTCTAAAAGACCATCCAGAAAGTTTTGAAATTATTAAAACAATCCTAGGTTCTTACAATAAAGAAATTCAAATTAAGCAAGAAAATGAATTTAGAGAAAAAAAGAAACTATCCAAAATTGACCCCACTTCTTTTCTTTCTGACAATATTCCGCTAAGTGAAAAAGGATTACCACTTGGCAATCAAGTTTCACAACTTTTGGCAAACCTAATATTAACTCCACTTGATAACTTCATTAAACAAACTTTGAGAGTAAAGCACTATGTTCGCTATATGGATGATTTGCTGATTTTTGGTGAAACCAAAAATAAACTAAAATCCCACCTAAAGCGATTAAATGAGTTTATTAAAACCCTACATTTAAGTTTTAATCAAAAAACCAGACTGGCACCTATGTTAAACGGAATTTCTTATCTTGGCTACACTTACTTTATAGACAGACGAAAGTCTGACAACAAACCTATTTTTAAAATCAAACTTAGACGTTCAACCGTGCTAAGGGCACGAAAGAAAATAGCAAACGAAATTTCGCTTTTTAAAGCAGGTAAAACAAATTACTTGCATGCTTATTCTATTTTTAATGCATATAGGTCAATCTTAAAAAAAGAACTAAACACTCATACTTCAATCAAAGGACTCTACTTACTTAAAAGTATTGTTGAAAAACTAAGGCGAAAAGAAGGCCAAGAAAAAGAACTAGAAACCCTAAAGATATTTATTTAAACTACTTACTTTTAACTTTTTCAAGTAGATACTTAAAATAACTAAAACCAGTATTTTCTTTTTCTACAGAGTCGGCAATTCTGCCAATATCTCCAAATACAAACAATTTAGTTTTCGCCCTAGAAAATGCTGTGTAGACTAAATTCCTATTAAGCATACTTCCAGAATACTCATCTGCATAAAAAACAGCATACTTAAACTCAGACCCTTGTGCTTTATGTACAGTTAAGGCGTAGGCAAGTTCAAGTTCAGAAATATTTTCTTTTGTGTACTCACAAACAAATCCATTTTGAAATTCAACTGTAACTTTATCGTCAACAATTTTTCTAATAATTCCAATCTCTCCGTTTAGCACTCTAGTTTCTTTGTTGTTAAATACCTGGATAACTTTGTCTCCAACATAAAAATCATAAATACCACTGCTAACTGAGTTTTCTTTATTTTTGATAAAAATATTTTGGATAAACTTATTTAGCTCAATTACCCCTCTTTCTGGATTTTTAATCGCCAGTAAAATTTGAAAGTCTAAATAAAAACTATTTCTGTGTGGATTGAGTTTGCTAATCAGCAAACTCAATTTTAAAAGAAAGTCTTTATACGAAAGATACTGAACAACTACTGATTCATACCTGTAGTTAAGGCAATGTCTGTCGCCTACTAACACTCTTTTAAGTAACTTAGGTAAATCAGTATTGATTTGCCTATAGTTATATTCAAGATAACTAGTTGGAAAAATACCTGAAGAAACACAATCCTTGAAAAACGAACCTGGCAAAATACTTGTTAGTTGATTGGAGTCTCCTACAAAAACAAAATGACAGTTTTTAGGAAAACTGTTTAGCATAACCCAAACTAACGCGTCTTCTAACATACTGCTTTCATCTACTAAAACCACTTGAGTATTTTTAAACTTATCTTTGTAGTTAAAAGAAAAACTATAGTAATTGTTTAAATCAATTACACTGCTTTTTGCACACCAGCCAAGTGCTGAGTGCACTGTAGATGAGTAGACTTTTAAGTCTGAGTTTAATCTAGCGCTGGCTTTGCCAGTAGGGGTCAAGACTACAACCTTTTCACTGTATTTTTCATTATTTAACATTTGTGAAAAGGTTTTATAAAGCAGTTTTAACATGTGAGTTTTACCGCTTCCGGCAGGCCCTGTGATAAAACTTATTTTGCGATTCAACGCATTTCCTATACACTTTTGAAAATCACTGTTTGTATTGCTAATCACAACATTTTGTGCAAACTTACCCGTATCATTGTTTCTTCTTTTTAACTCACTTACTAGTAACGTAGTTTGGCGACTATACCAAGAATGGATGAAAAACTCACCCTCTCCTTTAATCCTTAATTCCTTGACTTCGCCTGAATTTAACATTCCAACTAAAACAGTCTTAATTTTTAAAACATCTTGAAATTCAGTGTAAACTGCCTTAAGTAAATCAAAACACAACCTTAGCAACTCGCGTCTAGAGATAACAGCCCTGCCGTTAACTCCATTTTTAAAACAAAAATCCAGACAAGCCTTAACTCTGACTTTTGAGTTGCCCAGAAAACCTATAAACTTAGCAATTTTGTCAATATCTAGAAAACTAAAATCTAAGTTTAATTTCAAAAGCAAATAAGGATTTTCTTTAAACAGCGTGTGGTTTGCATAAACCCACGCACAAACTTCTTTAATTTGCAGACTAGATAAACTGCTTTTTTGTCTTAAAAATAATTCCAGTGCTTGAACAAAAACCTTCTTTTTAGAAATTTTGCAAATTCTGTTTTTTTCCTTACTCTTCTTTTCAACATCATTACTTATCTTTTTAAACCTTTGAATAATTTGACTTTTATTTGTACAACCAACGCCAGACACCAATACAGTGTAGATTTCGCCCATCTGCATTTCGCCATACTTAAGATATTTTTTTGAGTTCACTAAATATTTTTCGCTAACACCGTTAAAAACACCAAAGACAAAATAAAAGTCTTTAGTGCTATGTTTTTCTACTTTGTTAATTTTGATAGTCTTTGTGATTCTTTCCAATGTTTTAACCTATACTTTTATCATTTATGCTAAAAATTATAAACAATTGCGGTTTTAACAACCCAACTTTCATAACTTAGTGCAACTAGAACCTACGCACAAAATAAACTAATTTAATTTATTTGCATTTTTAATCCACTTATTATATACTTTAACAAGTGTTTGGGCAGGTAGCGAAGTGGCTAAACGCGGCAGACTGTAAATCTGTTACCTCCGGTTTCGGCGGTTCGAATCCGTCCCTGCCCACCATCTTTTATATATTGTTTTTGAAAAAATATTTTTACAATTACTTGTTGAAATATTTTTTTATTTAATATATAATTGTTTAAGTGTGCCAAACGGCAACAAATCTTTGAAAACTAAATATGAAAATGATATACACCAATTCTTTTACAAGAATAAAACTAATTAGAGTCAATTTAAACTCTTGACAATCAATGGAGAGTTTGATCCTGGCTCAGGATTAACGCTGG
>CAUTNJ010000044.1:0-3919 GCA_963539745.1 uncultured Acholeplasmataceae bacterium | reverse complement strand
GGTCTGAGTAATTTAAAATGTGGTTGTTAACTAAAAACACCACAGTGTCTAGTTCGGGAATTTCATCTAGTTTTTCCTTTAGATAAGAAAGCGAATTAATGTTAAATTCGCTGTAGAAAATTAAGTCAGACTTTGAGTTTAAAATAATATCTTTTCTACTTATAAAGCGATTTAAACCAGTTTTAACTAATGCATTTAAAACATCGTAAATCTGGTCAATATTCTTTTTTGGGTTCAAAACATAAGGTCTGTCGATTTGAAAATTAGTTAGTTCTGTTAAGTCAAAAATCCCAGTTTCACACCCATTTTTTAAATAATTATTTTGAAAAATTTCTTTAGCGGCTTTTGGAACAAAGTCCAAAAATTTATCTGGGTTGTTGCGAATCATACTAGCCGATACATCCATTTCAAACTCAATGTATTCAGCCTTTATTGCTTCTGTTAACTTAACTTGGTAACCTGGTCTTTTAAAGATTAAAAACTCATAAGTAGATAGCAATTCTTTGTAGTTAATCCATCTACCAATATTCAAGGCGTTGTCTGCACCCATTACAAAAACTGGCTTAGTTTTGTATTTTTCGGTCAAGCGTTTTAATGTGCTAAGTGTTCCTAGATACTCAAAGTCATTGAGTTCAATTTCGTCAATTATTACTCTTTCGTTATCTTTAAAAACTGACCTTAACATTGAAAGCCTTAAAGTATTTGGCATTAAACCTGATTTTTTGTAGTTAATAGAGCATGGAACGACTATCACTTTTGAGTCAGGATAAGTATCTAGAATTTTTTCAATAATGCCAACATGGGCAACAGTAACTGGGTTAAAAGACCCACCGTAGATAAAGTATTTCATAATTTTTCAATCACCCTTAATTTTGCCGAGTGAGCGCGCGGATTTAAAGCACACTCCTTTGAGTTTGGCAGTATTACTTTCTTTGTAATTAATGCGAACTCTTTTTTCTTTTCCAGTAAAATAGGCAAACCAAGCGGAGTTTTTTCTTCGGTTAAACTTCTAAACTGGTCTTTAACTATTTTGTCTTCAAGAGAATGAAAAGAAATCACGCAAAGTCTGGCATTTTTTGCAAGCAAAGCAAAGGATTGAATAAGCGCAGACTTTAAAACATTTAATTCATCGTTTACTTCTATTCGCAATGCTTGAAACACACGCTTTGCTGAGTGTCCTTTAGTTTTAAAGTTAACGCTGTCGCAGATTGCCACCAAATGCTCAACAGTTTGAATAGGTCTTTGTTCAACAATTTTTTTAGCCAAAATATTGCCGTTTTTCTCTTCACCATATTTAAAAAAGATATCAGCAAGTTCTTTTTGGGTGTAGTTATTTAAAATATAGTCTGCTGTTAAACTTTGTTCTGTGTTCATTCGCATATCAAGATTTTTTGAACTAATATACGAAAAACCTCTTTCCGGAGTATCTATTTGCATACTACTTAGTCCAAGGTCAAAAAGCACACCATTTACTTTACTTTGTCCAACTGAGTTTAGTTTTTCAGTAATTTCTGTGAAATTTGCGTTAAAAATTGTGAAGTTAGAAAAACGATTTAATCTTTTTTCAATTAAACTGCAGGCAGTTTTGTCAGTGTCAAAAATATAAAGATGGCCAGTTCCATTTAACTTAGTTAAAATAGCCTCGGAGTGTCCACCAGCGCCGCCAGTTGCATCAACGTATATGCCACCTGTAAAAATATTTAAATTATCAATACATTCTTGTTTTAAAACTGAGATATGTGGTGTTTCCATATGACAATTATACCCCCAAAAATTTAAATTCATTTGCTAAAATGGCGATTAGTTTGACTAAATTAAAATAAAAAAAGTGGCGAACCACTTTCTTTATTTTCTTAAGCCTAATTTGGCAACGATTGCACGATAACGTGGCACGTCGCTGTTAAGTAGATAGTTTAACAAACTACGACGTTTACCAATTTTCATGTAAAGACCACGTTTTGAGTGTAAATCTTTTTTGTGCACTGCTAAGTGTTGAGTAAGTTGTTTAATCTCCTCAGTTAGTAGCGCGATTTGCACTTCAGGTGAACCTGCGTCTTTATCATTGATGCGATTATCGCGAATAATTTGTGCTTTTAATTCTTTTGTTAAAGCCATAATTATTACTCCTGTCACAGTTGCTAAAGAAAGAGGTGAAAAAGCCTATATCCTTGCAAAAGTCTTAAAAATTATACCATATCGTTGCCTGGATTTGTCAAAATAATGTCTTAGTTAAAATACAAAAGTAGCAACTAAAAGGTAAATTGAAACTGCTAAAAAATCGTTTAGCGTAGTTAAAGCAGGACCAGTTACATCGTTTGGCGATATTTTAACCTTTTTAGCAAGTAACGGGATAACTGTGCCAATTACTGCTGCGATTACCATTGACAAAAACATGGAAATTCCAACACAAACCGCCATGTTAAGCGCTAAATAAGGATGCTTATCAAAACCTTGAAAGTGCCCATATTTACCGCCAATTGCTACAAACGAAAAGACAATTGCAAACGCAAAAATCGCTGAAATCACAGAGTTTACAAAGGCTATTGTGATTTCTTTTAAAATATGTTTATAAACTGCTCTTCGTTTATTTAACTTATCCTTAGAAATCAAGATAATCGTGAAACCCATTGACTGACTACCAATGTTGCCAGCCATATCTAACAGTAGCGCTTGAAATAAAATTAAAATAGAGACTTTTTGAATAGTTGAGTCAAACACTAAGATAAATCTGGCAATAAGCAGCGCTAAAACTATTGAAACTACTAACCACGGAAGTCTATATAAAAACTTTTTAAAAGGTGGTGTGTCAATGTCCATTTTTTGAAAACTTTGTAGTTTCAAATATTCTTTTTCGGTTTGCTCAACGATTTCATCCAAAATATCGTCGGCAGTAATTATGCCAAGCATGTTTTGTTTTTCGTCAACTACCGGCATTGCAAGTAAGTCATATTGGCGAAATACACCAATTGCTTCTTTGATAGTCATCGCATCTTTTAAGAAGTGGTACTCATAAATTATGATTTCTTTAAGTGAGTCTTGACTGCGGGCTTTAATTAAATCTTTTAAGTCAATTACCCCTTTTAATTTGTTTTTAGCGTCAACCACATAGACAAAGTCAATAAAATCAGTTTCTTTGGTGTGTCTAAGAACGTAGTCAGTAGCTGCTTTAATGTCCATCTCTTCGTTTACGCAAACATACGCTAAGTTCATGATAGACGCACATTTTTCTTTGTCGTAAACTAAAAGTTTTTTAATATCTAGATATTTAGAAGATGTCAGTAAATTTAAAATTTTACTTTGTTTTTCTAAACTAAACTGACCAATATATTCACGAAGATCATCTATTTCTAAGTTATCTAAAATTTGTCTTTGTTCGTGTTCTTTAAGGTGTGTGAAAAACTCACTTTGTACATCTTTTTCTAAATATACAAAAACTTTGGCAGCCTTTGCTTGGCTTAAGTAACTTAAAACTAATTTTTGTTTCTCAAATTCAAGTTCCCCGAAGTTTTCAGCAATTTCGTAGGCCTCAAAACTTTTTAAGTATTGCTTGGTTTTCAAAGACTTGCTAATTAGTTTAAAATCAAATTCTTTATTTTCACTAAACATAATAAGAAACCTCTTTTTTAACCAAAAGTAGGTAGCGGCAAGTTAAAAGCAGCCACTAACGCTAAAGTTAAAGTAAAGTGAGCAACTAACGCCAAAGTATCGCAAACTGTGGTAATAATTGGACCAGCGGCAGACGCTGGGTTGATTTTAATTTTTTTGAAAAACATCGGAATTAGCATTGCAATTAGTGGCGCTAGCATTAAAACAACTAATAAAGTTAGTGAGTTGATAAAAGCGTAAATTGCAGAAACCTGGTAGATTGAAACGGTTTTAGGTATTGCGTTTTTATAACTTAAAATAAATAAGAAAGAAA
>CAUTNJ010000043.1:0-4282 GCA_963539745.1 uncultured Acholeplasmataceae bacterium | reverse complement strand
ATTGTGTTGTAAAGGTCAATGTAGTTTTCAAGAAGGCCTGGGTTTTCTAAAGTTAGTTTTTCAGGGAAAACTAACTCACCTTTTTCGTTTTTAAATTGAGAAAGAAGTTTGCCAAATATACCATCGCCGGGAAGTTTGCCATCTTTGATTTTATCAAGACCAAGTTTAGAAATTTGGCTTTCAATTAACTTAATAACAGTGCTGAGAACTGGGACTTTTTCATAAATTTCTTTGGCTTTAGCAGTAAACTCGGCTTTTTTAAAAGTTTGTTCAAGTTGTTGATATTGAGCAAGTTTAGCATTGTCTAGTTTAGCAACAGTAAAAGAAAAACTATGTATAAGTTCGCCAGCAGTAGCGGTTAACTCAACTTCGGTGTCTTTAGTTTGACGATAAACTTGCACTTCAAGTCCTGATAACTGAGCAGCTTGTTTGCCTTTAGTAATTTCGTAGCTAATTAAGACATCACCTAACTTAGCGGGTAGTGTGAAGTTAGTTTCAACTCGACCGCTTGGCACCGCAATTTTACTTAAATCTAGAGTGTCTGTTGGTTTTTTGGGTTCTTTTTTACAAGACGCCACTAAAAAAGCAGATAAAACTAGAGTAATTAAAAATAATATTTTTTTCATAATTTTGCTCTCCTTTATTGTTTCAAGGTAGGTTAATTTGTGAATTTGTGTTCACCAATATTATACATCAACTGGATTTTGGTCAGGTTCCGCTTTTTCAATATAGCGGCATTTTGGAAAACCTGTACAACCTTTGAAGAACCCATATACAGATTTTCTTAAAATCAGTGGTTTTTCGCATTTTGGACAAGGTTCGTCTAAAATTTGCGCAAACTTTTTAGACGGCATTTTAGTCTCAGCAACTGCCAATGTTTCCATAAACTCACTGTAGAATTTTGCCAAAAACTCAACCTTGTCAATGTCAGCGTGTGCGATTTCATCCAGTTCTGTCTCCATTTTAGAAGTGTAGGCGGGGTCCATTAGTTTAACAAAGTACTCATCAAAAGAAGAGACTAAATCAAAGGCCAGGTCAGTTGGAATAAACTGGCGTTTTTCAACATTAATATAAACTCGGCTTTTTAGAGTTTCAATAATTTGTGCGTAGGTTGAAGGTCTGCCGATTCCAAGTTCTTCCATTTTTTTAATCAAAGAACCTTCGTTGTATCTAGCCGGTGGCTGGGTTTGCTTCTCTTCACTTTGTAGTTTAGCGTCTATTTCTTCGCCTAACTTAAAGATAGGCAGAACTCTGTCTTCAATTTTTTCGTCCAAAATACGATGCCCTTTAAATTGACATACGCTTTCGTGTGCCTGAAATATATGTCCATTTTTTGCTAAAGTTACAGTTTTGTTTTTAAAAACAGCAGCAGCTAAATTTGCAGCTAGTGCTCGGTTGTAAATTAGCGTGTAGATTTTAAGTTGCTCAGGAGTTAAAAAACTAGCCATGTTTTTGGGAGTGTTGTAAACTGAAACTGGGCGAATCGCCTCGTGTGCGTCTTGAACTGAGGCTTGGTTTTTCTTTACAGGATAAACTCCAAGATAAGCACTACCATAGGTTTTTTCAATGTAGATATTTGCCTCTTGAATAAAAGCACCAGACACTCTAGTTGAGTCTGTACGCATGTAGGTAATTAAACCAGTTAGTCCCGAATTAGTTTCAACACCTTCGTATAGACTTTGGGCAACTTGCATGGCTTTTTTGGCAGACCAACCTAATTTATTTGCAACTTCTTGTTGAAAAGAAGAGGTGGTGTGTGCCGGTTTTGGATAAGTTTTAGTCTCACTTTCCTGAATTTCTTTAACTAAATAAAGTGGAGTGGCTTCGCGTTCTACTTTTTCTTTAATTTCTTTTGAAACTTCATGTTTTTTAACAGAAATATAAGGAGCCTCAAAACCCTTGCCTACTAACTTTAAGTCAAAGTAGGTTTCTGGAACGAACGCCTTAATTTCTTTTTCGCGAAGTACAATTAGTTTCAAGACCACAGTCTGGACACGACCGGCTGATTTTCCACCAATTTTTTGTCTGGCAAGTTTAGATAATTTAAAGCCAATAATTCGGTCAACCATGCGTCTAGACTCTTGAGAGTTGTCTAGGTTCAGCTAAAGCCTTTTTAACCGCAGACTTAGTAATTTCGTTAAAAACTATACGAATTGGCTCGTGTTTATCTAGACCCAGGACTTCCGCTAAATGCCAGGCAATACTTTCACCTTCTCTATCGGGGTCGGATGCCAAATAGACTTTGGCGCCTTTGGCTGCTTTTTTTAAGTCAGTAACAATTTTTCTAGATTTAGTAATTAAGGTGTAGAGTGGCTCAAAATTATTTTCAATGTCAATACCAAGCCCACCAGGTCCGGCAATTTTTAAGTCGCGGATGTGTCCTTTTGAAGAAAGAACATTAAAATTATCGGCTAAATAGCCAGAAATTGTTTTTGCTTTAGTTGGAGATTCAACAATAATTAAGTCCTTCATTTAAAAACCTCTAAAACAAATAATAACACAATCAGACTTCAATGCTTGTCAAATCAAAATAAAGTTTGCCAATTTTACCATTTTGGATGTCTTTAATTAAAAATACGTATACTCTTTCGTAATCTGGTTCTTTTCCTTTAAGTACAGCGCCTGTTTTTGTGCACAGCGAGTCTAGTAGTTCTATTATGTTTTTAGTTTCATCAACTCCATATTTATTTTTAAGCAGGCCTGGAAAATATTTAGTTATATATTTAAGTGCGTAAATGCAAATTTCGTCAAGTGGCAAGATTTCTTTAGGGATAGACCCCAGTAGCGCTAGGTTCAAAGCCGAGTTTTGCTCAAGTTTTGGCCAAAGCAGGCCAGGGGTGTCAAATAAATCAAACTCAGGATTTAGTCGGTAAAGCGAAATTAGTCTAGTAACCCCTGCTTTGTTTTCTACATTTGCAACTTTTTTTAAAGAAAAACGATTGACTAAACTAGACTTGCCAACATTTGGAGTGCCAGCAATTAGTGCGGTAATTTTGTTGTTTAGAATACCTCTTTTTTCACGTTTTTCAAAAATGGAAGGGGCTACATTTTTTTTAATAAAATTATAAAGACCACTAATACCAGAACCAGTCAGCCCATTTACTTTAAAGGAAAAGTAACCTTTTTCTTTCAAAGTAGAAATAGTTTTTTCTAAATGTTTTTTTTCAACTAAATCGGTTTTGTTTAACAAAAAAACCACTGGTTTGTTTTGAAAAATTTGAATAAGTTTCGGATTAATTGACGAAAAAGGCATTCTGGCGTCTAGAACATGAATTAAGATATCGATGTTTTTCTGAATTTTTTCAATTTCACGAAAAGCCGCCGCCATGTGGCCGGGATACCAGTTGATTTCCACTAAACCACCTCGCCAACGATTTTTTGCACAAATAAATTACCCGTTCTTGAGTCTTGAGAATTTCTAAAGTTATCGCCAAAAAATAAATAAGTGTTTGGCTTTACTCGGTATTTGCCTGGCTCATTTGTTTTATTGAAAGTGTATTTTCGCATATTACTGATTTCTTTGTCGCTAAACCTAGTAAAGCCAAGTGGTCTGACTTCTTGGTTTTCTACTTTCAAATCAATATTAGAGATTTCTACAGTGTCTCCAGGCAAAGCGTAGATTCTTTTAATTACGTTAAAGGTTTTGCCGTTCATGTCTTTTACCGAAAGCACATAAACTCTGCCACGAACTGGCTGAATACGAAAAGTTTTAATCGCAACTAACTGACCGTTTTCATAAGTCGGACTCATTGATGCGCCTGATACTCTTACCAATGAAAATAAAATAATAGACATCAGTAAAATAACAAAAGCAATCACCATAGAAACAGGTTCAAGTGCTTTCTTTATCCTTTGATACTTAGATAAGTTTAAAGTATTAAAGTAAGTTTTGTTTTTAATTTCTTTAATTTGAAAGTAAATATTTTTTGCGCAATACGGTAAGTAAAAAATTAAAAAAACTAAACCAACTATAAATTGTGAATTGGTATAATTTTGTTTAATTAAAAATAAAGTTAGTAAGGTAAGCGGTAGCACAAAAAGAGAAACTAAATTAGTATAAGCAAATAGTTTATGTGCACGCGTTGCTTGAATTGGGCTAGGTAGGGTATGTTTGATTTCCATAAGTTAATTTAAAAGTTTTTCAAAATTTCTTCAAGTCTAACTGAGTTAACTTGGACTTTAGATGGTTTATTTGGACCTTCTGCTGGTGCACAAATTCCAAAACGCACAAAATCAGCGACGTATTTTTGAGCAGCGTTGAAACCTACTGCAAAATTTCTTT
>CAUTNJ010000042.1:0-4300 GCA_963539745.1 uncultured Acholeplasmataceae bacterium | reverse complement strand
GCAATACGAAAAACGGATTAAATTTACTCAGCACGGCAGCGCTGCTAGAAGCAAGAACTACGAAGATGCTTTTGCCTGGTTAAAAGACTCAAAAATTTGCAACATTTGCCCAGCGGCAACAGATCCTAATATCGGCCTTGCTTTATCTGAGTCAAGTAGTTACTTAAAATGCTACATGGGAGACACAGGCCTGTTGCTGGCTAAAACTTTTTCAGGTAAAGAAGACGAAAAAACCCAAATTTATCTTGATTTACTAAAAGATAAACTGTCTATTAACAAAGGCATGTTTTTTGAAAATATAGTCGCCCAGATTTTAACTGCAAATGGACACAAACTATATTTTTACAATCATTATTCAAAAGAAAAAAAGAGAAACGACATTGAAGTTGATTTTATAATCACAAGTAATGAACCTTTTGGCAAAATCACTGCAATTGAAGTCAAATCAGCGAAAAACTATAAAGCCACATCACTAAAAAAGTTTAAAGAAAAGTTTTTGTCAAGAGTTGGCAAGTGTTATATTATTTATCCCAAAAACTTACATGTTCGCGAAGATGGAGTAATTTGTATACCTGCTTATATGGCGATCTGTCTTTAGGATTAGTTTTGGTAAAATAACCCAATTTAACACAAACTGAGCAATACCTTATAAAAAAATGAAACAAGGTATCTTGTTTCATTCGAAGGTGCTTATGGTGGAGGTAAGGAGATTTGAACTCCTGTCTTTAAAGGTCTAACCTTAACCGTCTACATGCTTAGTTTATTTAAATATTTAGTTAAAATCTAGTAAAACAAACAAACCAAAAATTAACTTTGAGTTTAAGTAATATCTAGCCGAAACTCAAAAATAACCTAGATATTCTGCATATATAAGGAAAACATTTTTTAAAAAACTGCAGAAGTTCTTTAAAAATGTTATACGCGATTTAAATTAAGCGTATAAAAGAGTTTGTTGTGCTCTTGGCACGAATAATGGTTTTGCGTTTATAAAACCTCGCGTTTTTACGTGCGCAACCACGGCATGCAAGTTAATTTCAAACACGTTAAATCGAATCCGAAATACCCCCGACAAATTTAGTTTACCCGCAATTTAATTTTTTTTCAACTTGTTAGAGTTTTCAAATGTTTTTATTTGAAAAAAAAACGGCAATAAGGTAAACTTAAATACGTTGGGAAAGCCCAATATTTTTTTAAAAAAGTTATTAAAACACGGAGAACCGTGTAAAAAAGGAGGAAATATGCCAACTATTCAACAATTAGTTGTCAAAGGTAGACAAAGAAAAAACTCTAAAACTAAAGCGCCCGCTCTAGGCTATGGCTTTAATGCATTAGAGAAACAAAATTCTTACTACGCATCTCCACAAAAACGTGGAGTTTGTGTCAAAGTTAGTACAATGACACCCAAAAAACCCAACTCAGCACTTCGTAAATACGCTCGTGTTCGTTTAAGTAATGGAACTGAAGTTACTGCGTATATTCCAGGAGTTGGACACACTCTGCAAGACCACAGTGTGGTTTTAATCAGAGGTGGACGTGTAAAAGACTTACCAGGTGTGCGCTACCACATTATCCGTGGTACTCTAGATACAGCCGGTGTACAAAACCGTGCTCAGGCTAGATCTAAATACGGCGCTAAACGTCCAAAAAAATAGAGAAAGGAGAAATTGAATAATGCCAAGAAAAGGTTATATTCCTAAAAGAGATGTTCTTCCTGATCCAATTTATAACTCTAAGTTAGTGACAAAAGCCATCAATACTATCATGCTTGACGGAAAAAGAGGAACTGCTCAATCTATTTTATACAATGCATTTAAACGTATTGAAAAAGAAACTGGCCAAGACGGACTAGTTGTTTTCAAAGAAGCGCTTAACAATGTTATGCCTGTCCTTGAAACTCGTTCTCGCAGAATTGGCGGTCAAAACTACCAAGTTCCAGTTGAAGTTAAACCAGACAGACGCCAAGCACTTGGTCTTCGTTGGTTAATTACTTACTCTCGTTTAAGAAAAGAAAAAACCATGGAAGAACGTTTTGCGAAAGAAATCCTAGACGCTCGCCAAGGTTTTGGTCAATCTGTTAAGAAGAAAGACGATACACACAAAATGGCAGAGGCTAACAAAGCGTTTGCTCACTATAGATGGTAGTTTAAAATGCCTAGAAAAACTTCTTTAAAAGAAACTAGAAACATTGGTATCATGGCACACATTGATGCCGGAAAAACTACCACAACTGAACGTATTCTTTACCATACTCACCGTATCCACAAGTTAGGAGAAACCCACGAAGGGGCCTCTCAAATGGACTGGATGGAGCAAGAAAAAGAACGCGGTATTACAATTACTTCAGCTGCCACCACTGCTTACTGGCGCGAACACAGACTAAACATTATAGACACCCCGGGTCACGTTGACTTTACCGTAGAAGTTTCTCGTTCTCTTCGCGTACTAGATGGTGCTGTAACTGTTTTAGACGCTCAATCTGGTGTTGAACCGCAAACTGAAACCGTGTGGCGACAGGCTACCGACTACTTAGTTCCACGTATTGTTTTTGTCAACAAAATGGACAAGGTTGGTGCGAACTTTGAAAACGCAATTGCCACAATTCACGACCGCTTAGGCGCAAACGCCGAAGCTGTGCAATGGCCAATTGGCGCTGAAACTGAGTTTAAAGGAATTATTGACTTAATTACTCGCAAAGCCTACATCTACGACGAAGGCATGGACGAGGTTACTAAAGAAATAGAAATTCCGCAAGAATACAAAGATATCGTTGAAACTAAACGTCAACTTCTAATTGAAACCGTTGCTGATTTTGATGAAGAATTGATGGAAAAATACCTAGAAGGTGAAGAAGTTCCAGTTGAACTTATCAAAAGAGCAATCCGCAAAGGAACACTTGCAGTTAAGTTCTTCCCAGCGTTTTGCGGGTCGGCTTTTAAAAACAAAGGTGTTAAATTAGTCCTAGACGGAGTTATTGACTACCTACCTTCTCCGCTTGACATCGCAGCAGTTAAAGGTATGGACGAAAACGAAAATGAAGTTCTACGCTCAGCGTCTGACGACGAACCTTTTACAGCGCTGGCTTTTAAAGTCATGACAGACCCTTATTCTGGTCGTCTTACTTTCTTTAGAGTTTATTCAGGTACAGTTAAGGCAGGTTCTTACGTTAAAAATACCACTAAAGGTGAGCGTGAACGTTTTGGTCGCTTGCTTTTAATGCATGCCAACGACCGTGAAGAAATTGACGAGGCTTTTGCTGGAGACATTTGTGCAGTAGTTGGACTTAAAAACACCACAACTGGTGATACTTTAGCCACTGAAAAAGATACACTAATCCTTGAGTCTATGAAATTCCCAGAGCCAGTTATCAACGTCGCAATTGAGCCAAAAACCAAAAATGACCAAGATAAAATGGCAATAGCCTTACAAAAACTTGCAGAAGAGGACCCAACATTCCGTACTTACACAGACTACGAAACTGGCCAAACAATTATTGCTGGTATGGGTGAACTTCATCTAGACGTCATAGTTGACCGCATGCGTCGCGAGTTTAAAGTAGAGGCAAACGTTGCGCAACCTCAAGTTTCATATAGAGAAACCATTACCAAGGCTGCCGACATTGAGGCTAAGTTTATCCGCCAATCTGGTGGACGCGGCCAATACGGACACGTTGTTATTAACTTTGAACCAAACCCAGGTAAAGGCTTTGAGTTTGTAGACAAAATCGTGGGTGGTGTGATTCCAAAGGAATATATTCCTGCGGTTATCAAAGGTTTGGAAGAGGCTCTTCCAAACGGAATTATTGCAGGATACCCTATCATGGACGTGAAGGCCACTTTGCACTATGGTTCTTACCACGAAGTGGACTCATCTGAAATGGCGTTCAAAGCAGCGGCTACTATCGCAGTTCGTGAACTTGCTGAAAAAGGTGGAGCAACTATCCTTGAGCCAATTATGGCCGTTGACGTTGTAACTCCTGCTGAATACGTTGGAAACATCGTTGGTGACTTAACTTCTCGCCGTGGTAAAATTGACAGTCAAGAAAACCGCGGAAACGCAATTTGCGTAAAATGTTTTGTGCCACTTGCTCAAATGTTTGGTTACGCAACTGCACTTCGTTCAAACTCACAAGGTCGTGCAAACTTCATTATGCAATTTGACCACTACGAACAAACCCCTAAATCTATTACTGAAGAAATCGTTAAAAAACGACAAACTAAATAATTTTGCTAAGGAGGATATTATTTTATGGCAAAACAAAAATTCGATCGTTCAAAACCACACGTTAACATTGGTACAATCG
>CAUTNJ010000041.1:0-4445 GCA_963539745.1 uncultured Acholeplasmataceae bacterium | reverse complement strand
TTTATATAATATATAATTATATAGTGAGGTTTAAACCATGGAAATTGAAAAATTAGCCGATTATATAGCACCTGTTAAAAACTTTCCAAAACCTGGAATTGACTTTAAAGACATCACTCCTTTAATGCAAAACGGAGATGCTTTTTCAACAGCAATTGAAAAAATGTATGAGTTTGCTAAAGCCAATGGTGCCACTATAATTTGTGGACCTGAGGCTAGAGGTTTTATTTTTGGCTGCCCTGTTGCCTATAAGTTAAACATTGGCTTTGTACCAGTTAGAAAACCAGGTAAACTACCAAGAAAAACTCTAGACATGGCCTACTCACTAGAATACGGTACCAATACTTTGTCAATTCACGCAGACGCCATTAAACCAGGTGATAAAGTAGTAATCATAGATGACCTTTTAGCAACTGGCGGCACAGTTAAATGCACCATTGACATGATTGAAAAACTAGGTGGCCAAGTAGTTGGTTGCTGCTTCTTAATTGAACTTAAAGACTTAAAAGGGCGTGAACTTCTTCAAAACTACAAAACTTTTACTTTACTTGAATACTAATAAATAAACTTTTTTAAAATGATTGAAACGAAATTCGCTGAAATTTATCAAAACTTAATTAACACAATTGACACATACATTAAAAACCCAGACAGTTTAAAGTTAATTGAAAGGGCTTTTTTAGTTGGCGAAAAATATCACGTCAATCAGTTTAGAAAAAATGGAGACCCATATTTTACCCATCCAATTGCAGTTACTCAGATTTTAGCAGACATGCACGCAGGTCCAGAGACCTTAGCCGCAGGTCTGCTTCACGATACCCTTGAAGACACAGATTTACCAAAGGCGGAACTTGCCAATATGTTTGGCACAGAAATCGCTAATCTAGTTGAAGGTGTGACTAAAATCTCTAAGGTTGAGTTTAAAACGGACACTACTCAAGTTGAGTATCAGCAAAAAATGTTAATCGCAATGGCTACAGACATCAGAGTGGTTATCATAAAAATCGCCGATCGTCTCCACAACATGCGTACGCTTAAGTTCCAAAAACCAGACCGCCAGGCTGCGATTGCCAAAGAAACTCTAGATATCTACGCTCCACTCGCCCATCGCTTGGGTATGTTTAGAATTAAAGCAGAACTTGAAGACATTGCCCTTAAATACACCGACAACGACACATACAAGTACATCTCGTCTCTTCTTAACAACACCAAAGACCAACGCGAAAAGGAAATAAATCAAATAATTGCTGCGACTACCGAAGTTTTAACTAAGAATACCGACATTAAGTTTGAAATCAAAGGCCGCATCAAAAATATCTACAGTATTTATAAAAAACTAGTTATCTTAAAAAAAGACTTTGAGGATATCTACGACCTTTTGGCAGTGCGAATTATCGTGCCAACTGTTGCCGATTGTTACTCGGTTTTGGGCTTAATTCACGCAAACTTCACACCAATTCCAAAACGTTTTAAAGACTACATCGCGATGCCTAAGCCTAACTTATATCAATCTCTGCACACCACCGTGCTTTTTTCAATGGGACAACTTTTTGAAGTGCAAATCAGAACTTTTGAAATGGACGAGGTTGCTGAACTTGGTATCGCTGCTCACTGGGCATATAAAGAAAACAAGGTCTACTCAAAGGAACGCGAACAATTTGAGTTGGCCGAAAAACTGAAATGGTACGCAGACTTACTTAAGATTTCCAAAGACTCAGATGAAACTAAAAAAGAAGCCGCTGAGTTCGTAGAAAATATCAAGCAAGACATTTTAAACGCCAATGTCTACGTCTTTACACCTGATCGCAAGGTAATTGAACTGCCAAACGGTTCTACTCCAATTGACTTTGCCTACGCAATTCACACCCAAGTCGGCACTACTATGGTAGGCGCGACTATTAACAACAAAATGTCGCCAATTGACACTAAGTTAAAAACTGGTGACATAGTTTCTATTAAAACCGCAAAAAACGCAATTCCGTCAATTGACTGGCTAAAAATTGCCAAATCTTCTCGTGCTAGAACTAAAATTAAGAACTTCTTAAATACCTACTACCGTGATGAGTTGATAAAATCAGGCAAAGAAGAACTTGAGCGAGAACTAATTAAGGCTAAAATTACTGACTTTACTTTAGACCTTGACTTTATTGAAAAAAACTTTGAAAAACAAAGTTTTCAAACCATAGATGACTTTTACTTTGAAATTGGCAAGAACTTGCTTTCTCCCAAAACTGTAATTGCCAAAATCAACGGAACTGAACTAACCAAAGAAGGCGCTTTGGAGGCACAAATTAAAAAAGCCGCAAGAGGCCTTGAAGCCGCTTCTAGCACTGGTGTGATAGTAGAAGGTTTAAATAAACCACAAGTTAAGTTAGCGCTTTGCTGCAGTCCTGTGTATGGCGATGAAATCAAAGGTTATGTTTCTAAAAACTCAGGCATAGTTGTGCATTTAAAAGACTGCGTGAACTTAAAGACTTTAGACCAAAACAGAGAAATTCCTGTATTTTGGGGCAAATCGCCAAACCGCCGGTTTGCTGCTTGGCTTAGACTAAAGGTCCAAAACACAGCGACCATGATGTCAGAAATCGTTTCGTTAATTAACTCAACTTCAACGTCAATTGCTGAGTTTCAAACTGTGCAGGTAAACTCGCTTACACAAGTTTATAAAATTAAAATAGGGGTTAAAGACGCCCACGAACTTAGTTTAATAATCTTGAACTTAAAAAAACTAAGTGGGGTTTTTCAAGTTGAAAGGTTTGTGAAATAATGCGTGCACTTATTCAAAGAGTTCTAAATTCTGAGTGCAAAGTTGAAGGCAAAGTAATTTCTAAAATTAACACCGGTTTGCTTGTGTTTGTCGGGTTTTGTCAAACCGACACAAGTGAAAATGTCTTAAAAATGTGTGAAAAGTTAAAGAAACTCCGCATTTTTCCGGACATTTCTGGTAAAACCAATTTAAGTTTAAAACAAGTTGGCGGAGAGTTGATGGTAATTTCTCAGTTTACGTTATACGCAGACGCAAACAACTCGAACAGACCATCGTTTGTCAATGCCCTTGACTACCAGACTGCCGAAAAACTTTATGAACAGACACTAAATAATTTAAGTAAAGACTTTAACTGTCAAGTCGGTAGTTTTGGGGCAGATATGCAAATTACTTTAACAAACTCAGGTCCGTTTACTTTACTTCTTGAAAACTAGAAAGGAAAAAATATGAATAAACCTAAAGGAACTTATGATTTATTTGGCGAGGCTGCTAAACTGCACCAGGCTGTATTTTCAGTGTTAAAGAAAAACGCCGAGGCTTTGGGTTGCGCTTACTTAGAGACTCCAGTTTTTGAAGACTCAAAACTCTTTCACCGGGCAAATGAAACCGCTGACATGGTAAAAAAAGAAACTTATGACTTTCAAGACAAAGGAGGCCGCGCAATCACGCTGCGTCCTGAAATGACAGCACCCGCGGCTCGCGCTTACATTGAAAACAAACTATACGCAACTAAACAGTCTAAATACTACTATTTTGGCAAGGCTTACCGCTATGAACGCCCACAAAAAGGCAGATTTCGTGAGTTTTTTCAGTTTGGCGTTGAAAACTTCACACCAAAGTCAGTAACTGCAGACACCGAAGTTTTTATCTTAATTGCCAAAATTTTGGCTGACTTAAAAATTACTAACTACAAAATTCACTTAAACTGCTTGGGCGGCGATAAAACTAAAAAAACCTACGCAGATGCCTTGAAGGCGTATTTTTCTCCGAATTTAGCGAAACTTTGCACAGACTGTCAAACTAGAGTTAACGAAAATACACTAAGAGTTTTGGATTGCAAGGTTTGTGCTAACTCAGATTTATTTTTAAAAACCCCAAAAGTTTACGATATTTTGCCAGAAGAGGAAAAAAAATACTTTGACCAAGTAGTAGAAAACTTACGTAAACTTAAAATTAACGCAGAAGTTAACCACAAGTTAGTCAGAGGAATTGATTACTACACAGGCCTGGTTTTTGAAGTCAAGGCTGACTTTACGGACCTTGGCAACGCCGCGACTATTTGCGGAGGCGGCAGATACGATAATTTGGTTGACGAACTAGGTGGCCCTCAAACCGGTGCGCTAGGCTTTGCCTTCGGCTTTGAAAGACTGACAGAAGTTGCTAGTTTATCTGGTTTTTTGACAAAACAAAGTGGCCCTGATTTCTTTATAATAAACGCATGCGCTGATGCTTTTTTTGCCCTAAATATCTTAAAAGAATTAAGGTCTGTGGGCTACAGCGTGCAAATTAGCTATGAAAACAAAAAAATCTCCGCGCTTTTAAAACAGGCTTATTTAACTAACCCTAAATATATTTTGACGCTGGGCGAACAAGAGCGAGACACTAAAACCGTTTTTTGTCAAAACGCAGAAACTAAAGAAAGCGTTATCTTTGATTCAAGCAAACTAACTGAGTTTGC
>CAUTNJ010000040.1:0-4550 GCA_963539745.1 uncultured Acholeplasmataceae bacterium | reverse complement strand
ATAAATTTGTGAGTTTGGGTCTTTAGTTAAAGTTTGCCAGGCTTCTTGGGTGGTGTGTGGAATTATTGGATTTAGTAAAACTAGTAGTTTAGTTAAGATATCTAGATAAGTAGATTGTACTTCTTCGCGGGTATACGAGTGCTTTGGTTCAATGTAGAGAGTGTCTTTGGTTACATCTAGATAAAAAGCAGACAAGTCATTGGTAATAAATAGCACAATTGCTTGCAAGGCTTTCGCAAAGTTATAGTTTTCAAACTGAGTTTTAACTTCTTTAACTAACTCGTTTAACTTAATTGTATAAATTTTAGATAAGTTGCTACGCATAGAAAAAGCGTAGTAGTTGGCTTTATCAAAATCACTTAAATTAGAAAGTAAATAGCGAATGGTGTTCCTAATTTTTCGGTAAGTCTCGGCGGCTATTTTAAGTAGGTTTTCAGAAACTCGCACATCTTGTGAGTAGTCAACGGACGCTGCCCAGATACGAAGTACGTCAGCACCCAAAGTTTTTACAACAGAATTTGGATCAACTCCGTTTCCGGCTGATTTAGACATCTTAAAACCTTTTTCGTCTAACACAAAACCATGTGAAAGAATTTGTTTATATGGAGCAGTTTTGGTTAATGCTACTGAGTTTATCAAACTTGAATTAAACCAGCCACGATATTGGTCACTTCCCTCTATATAAAGCTCAGAAACTCGGCCGTCTAGACTCAAAAAAGAAGTACCTGAGTCAAACCAAACATCCATAATATCGGTTTCTTTCATGAATTTACCGTTTGGCGATTTTGAGTGAGTAAAGCCTTTTGGAAGCAATTCTTCGGCTGGCAGTTTAAACCAAATGTTAGAGCCATGTTTTTCAAAAAGTGCCTTGATGTGGGCAATTACTTTGGTGTCCAAAATAGGGGTTCCGTCTTCTGCGTAGAAAACCGGAATTGGCACACCCCAAAGGCGTTGGCGCGAAATACACCAGTCTTTGCGTTGTGCTATCATGTTATTCATTCTTATTTTACCCCACTCAGGTGTCCAGGTTACTGAGTCAATTGCTTTAAATAAGTCTTTTTTAAGTGGTTCAATTGACAAAAACCACTGAGGGGTTGCTCTAAAAATTATAGGTTTTTTGGTACGCCAGTCATGAGGATATGAGTGCGTGATTTTAAACTCTCCAAGCAGGGCATCAGTTTCTTTTAAGTATTTAATAATCGCAGAATTCGCGTCTTCAAAAAAAAGGCCTGCAAATTCTCCAGCGTCTTTAGTTAATACACCACGCGCGTCAATTGGCGAAAAAGCAGGTAGGTCGTATTTTTGTCCAACTTTAAAATCATCTTCACCGTGTCCAGGTGCGGTGTGGACAAGTCCAGTTCCGTCTTCTGCCGAAACGTGTTCACCAAGGATTACCATGTGTTCTTTATTGGTAAGAACATGCGTGTAGGTAACCTTTTCAAGGTCAGTACCTTTGATTTCAGAAATTACTTTAACTTCGCTTAAGTTTAACTTGGTTTGAAGGGTATTTAGTAAATCAGATGCTACCACTAACTTACCACGGTTAGTTTCTACAATTGAGTAAGTTAAATAAGGAGACACGCAAATTGCTAAGTTGGCAGGCAAAGTCCAAGGGGTAGTTGTCCAAATTAATAGACTTGCGCCTTTAAGTTCGCGAATTCCTTTGGTTTTTTTTACCTTAAACTGAACAAAAATAGAAGGAGATTCAATGTCGTGGTATTCAACTTCCGCCTCTGCAAGCGCGGATTCTGAAGACCAAGACCAGTAAACTGGTTTAAATCCTCGGTAAATTAAGCCTTTTTCTACCATTTTGGCAAAAGCTTCAATTTCTCTGGCTTCAAAGCTAGGCTCAAGCGTGCGGTATGGTTTTTCAAAATTACCAATGCAACCTAGTCGCAAAAACTGCTTACGTTGACGGTCCAGTTGGCTTTCTGCAAACCTTGCGCATTCTTCTCTAAACTTAACAGGGTCTCCTTTGCGGTTAACTCCAAGTTTAATAACTGCGTTTTCAATTGGCAAACCATGCATATCCCAGCCAGGCGTGAAGTCCACAACATCGCCGTTTAATTGACGAAATCTGACAATAAAGTCCTTTAAGATTTTATTTAAAGCGTGACCCATATGAATTGGGTTATTAGCGTAAGGCGGACCATCGTGGAAACAAAACTCATTTCCTGATTTTTCCTTGTTAATTTGATTTCTTTTTAAAAAAAGTAAATCATTAGCCCAAGGTGCTTGAATTAATGGTTCTTTTTCACCTAAGTTACCGCGCATCGGAAACTCGGTTTTAGGCAAAAGTAGGGTATCTTTAAAATCCATATGTTGTTTTTATTTTCCTTCTTTTTAATCTTTAATTACTTCTTTTAAAAATTTATCAATCGTGCCATCTAAGTAAAGGGTGTCGTCTGCAAACAGAAAAACTTTTTCATTCATTTCAATAACTTCGCCGTTTAACGCACAAACACATCCAGATAAAAACGCAATTGCTTTGTTGGCATCCGCGATTTTAAGTAAGTCAAAATTCAAAACCACTGGTTTGCCTTGTTTAATCATTTCAGCAAACTCAAGTAGAGTTTCGTCGTCTGCTTTATCTAGTCGTTTAAAGACAATTAGTTCACGTTTTGTGTAAGTAGGGGTTGTAACAATTGGGGCTTTTTTCTTAAATCCAAACATGTAAATCTCCTTTTAATTAAATTAAACGTTGAAGCGAAAAATAATAATGTCGCCGTCTTTAACTAGGTAGTCTTTGCCTTCTAGGCGAAGGGCTCCGTTTTCTTTTGCTTGGTTAATTGTGCCATACTTAAGAAAATCTGCGTAGGCAACAACTTCTGCTTTAATAAAACCTCGTTTAAAGTCGGTGTGTATTATGCCTGCGCACTCAGGAGCCTTGGAGCCAGTTTTAAAAGTCCAGGCGCTGCATTCATCAACACCTGCTGTAAAGTAAGTTGAAAGGTTAAGTGTGTTGTAGGTGGTTTCAACAATTTGATCAAGTCCAGTTTTGTCAAAACCAAATTGCTCAAGATACTCAATTCGCTCGTCTTTGTTCATTTTAGCAACTTCTTCTTCTAGTTTCACGCAAACCGCTAAAACTTGCGCTGAGCGACTGTCTGCGTATTCTTTGATTTTCGCAAGGTTAGTATTTGAAGTTTCGTCCTGTGTGTCGTCAGAAATATTGGCGATGTAAATCAGGGGTTTTAAGGTAAGCAAATTAAGAGACTTTACTAAGAAGCGTTCGTCTTCAGTTAAGTTAGGCTGGGTTTCTGCAAGAATTGCAGATTTTACTTTAGTTAAAATTTCAACTTCTTGAATAGCCTCTTTGTCTTTTTGGGTGCGCGCTTTCTTTTCAATTTTAGCAATGCGGTTTTCAACGATTTCAAGGTCTGCCAGAGCTAGTTCGGTGTCTATAATTTGGGCGTCTCTAACTGGGTCTACTGAGTTTTCAACGTGCAGGACATTGTTGTCCTTAAAACAACGCACAACCTCAACGATGGCGTCAACTTCTCGGATGTGGGAAAGAAACTTATTGCCAAGACCTTCGCCACTAGCGGCTCCTTTTACTAGTCCCGCTATATCTATAAACTGATAAGCAGCATAAGTAGTTTTTTTAGGTAAATAAACTGAGGCAAGTTTATCTAAACGACTGTCTTGCACCACAACTTGACCAACATTTGGCTCTATTGTTGCAAACGGGTAGTTGGCAGACAAAGCACTGGCCTTGGTTAAAGCATTAAAAAGCGAAGACTTGCCGACATTCGGCAGGCCAACTATTCCGGCTTTCAGCATTATTTTCGGGCCCAAAACGGGATATCTGAGTTTTCATCAGTCTCCGCATCTTGGCTTTGGTCTGAGTCTTGGTTAAATGACGCAAAAAAATCGTCTTGCGCTTGGTCTTGAATTTTTTTAATTTCTTGATTAAAAAAAGCAGTCTCTGTGTTTTTAACCAGTTCATTGGCAAAACTTTCAGCGTCAGTGTGAGATTTAGTTAATTCAACACCGGTGGCTATAACTGTGACAATAATTTCGTCAACTAGTTTGTCGTTAATCATGACACCCATGATAATGTTAATGTCAGTTGAAGTGTTGTTTCTAATTTCTTGCAGAACTTCACTTAACTCAAACTGAGAAAGTTCAGTAGGCGCAGTAATATTTAAAATTGCGTCTGTCGCACCTTGAATTGAGGTTTCTAGAATTTTTGAAGAAATTGCGGCGCGTGCTGCTTTAATGGCTTTATTTTCACCACTTGCCACACCAATTCCCATGATAGCGGTGCCTTTGTCTTTAAGCACAGTTTTAACATCTGCAAAGTCCACATTAATCACACCTGGATACATAATTAAGTCAGATATACCTTGCACACATTGGCGAAGTACGTTGTCAGCCTCACGAAAAGCATCAAGCAAGGTAGTACGGTGGTCAGAAATTTCGCTTAATTTGTCGTTTTCAATAACAATTAAAGCATCGCAGTTTGGTTTAAGTTCAGAAATGCCACGAAGTGCGTTTTCACGTCTGCGTTTACCTTCCAAGGTATAGGGTTTTGTGACTACACCAAC
>CAUTNJ010000039.1:0-5139 GCA_963539745.1 uncultured Acholeplasmataceae bacterium | reverse complement strand
AACCACAAAAAATAAAAAAACTGCTGTGTTTTCATGTAAACACAGCAGTTTACAACTTTTAATTTGAAATTATTTTAATAGTGCTTCTTTTGCAAGTTTATCGGCCACATCATTAAAAGAAATATTTGAGTGGCTTGGTACTTTTTCAAACTTAATTTCACTAAACTTAGGCTTAATGCTTAAGTAAAATTCAACATACATAAGAGAAATTTTTGAGTAAGCGCGCCATTCTGAAGTTATCCAGCGAGCGAGACCTTGGTAGTCGTGGTAAATCTTGATTTTTTTAAAGCCATTTTCTTTTGCCCATTTAAGCGCTTCGATTACACCAAAAACTTCCCCTGCCACATTTGCTGTTTTCAAAAACTCATGGTCGGCTCTACTGCCAGAGATATTTTGTTTTTGCCCGTTTGGCAAAATTAGGTGAACTCCGTATGAAAACTTAGCGGTTTCTTTTGAAAAACTACCGTCTGAGAACGCCACCAAATAGCCTGCTTTTAAATCTTTTTCAACTACACCTTGCCAATAGTCTGTACCTTTTAAAAAACACTCAGCCTCGGCCTTGGTTAAAAAAGACTTAAATACTGGTTTTTTAAAACCAACAATTGCTGCTTGGCATTCTGGCCAGGTCTCAAAAATCCCGGTTTTATTACCTGCTTTTACAGCGTAGTATTTCACAAACTTAATTTAACTCAGCCTCTGCTTCTTTTTCTTTGAGTTTCTTAATTAAAGTTAAAAGACTTTGAATGAAAATTGAGCCGGTTGAGTTGCCAATAATTACGATAAAAATAAATAAAGCGACTTTTGCGTAGTTGTAATGAAAGCCAAATGAAAACAAAGAAAAAGAGGCGATGCAGTGGTCAAAGCCAAGTAGTAAGAAAGTCCAAACCGCAAATAGCAGCGAAAGAAGACCAATTGCTTTGTTTTTAGCATTATTGAAACTGTAAATTGCCGAGTGCAACAAGATACCAGTTCCAATTGCTCCAAGGAAAGTTCGCCAAAGTGGAGTTTCTTTAAAATCTAGTTTTTTGGCAACCATTGCTTGAATTAAGTCTGCATAAGTTCTGGGACTTCCTGGTACATTTTTTGCTGGAAACACTGTGTAGTAAAAAAGAATTGTAAAAATTACTGTGCCTAAAAAATTAGTTAAAAAAACGATAAGAAGTTCAATTAAGTAATCAGGTTTTCGTTCAAAAACATAGCCGATTCTACCAGTGAAAAGCGCGGCATCTAAAGCAATGATTAAAATGATTCCGACACAAAAACCAACACCTGCGATAAAGTAAGTAGTCAAAGTTTGAATCCCACTGCCTTGAGCGTACGCAGTTAAAACTAAAAAAGTAAAAGCAGCGATAGCAACCAAAACTCCTGAAAGAAAACCTTGTAAGGCGAGTTTGGTGTATTTATATAATTTTGTTTTGTTTTGCATAGTCAAAAATTCCTTTATTTAAAATCTATATAAGTAATTTTACTCTATATAAATAAAATAGGTTTAAATAAGCAAATAAAGATAATTTTTAAAAATAAAACCAAGTACTATAAATGTGCCTTGCAAGGCAGTTTTATAGTTTTGTAAAAGTCTTAATTTTCTTATAAAAAAGCCTTATAAAGCGATTTTAACTAACTATTTATTACGGGAATTATTTTTAGATTTTTAAAAATATTGTTTGCTTGTGCTTGCTTATTTTGATATACTGAAAGCACTTAGAGGTGCACATATGTTTATCACATTTGAAGGCGGAGAAGGTAGCGGAAAGTCTACTATCATCAAAAAAATTAAGGCTTTTTTTGAAGAAGGCGAAAACCAACAAAAATACTCACTTGTTAACAAAACAACAGGTGAAATTGTTCCGCTGATTTTCACCAGAGAACCAGGTGGACTTAACATTACTTTAGCCGAAGAAATTAGAGACGTTTGTCTGCATCCTAAGCACACTACAATGCAAAGTGAAACCGAAGCACTGTTGTTTGCCGCTTCTAGGTCTGAACACGTCAGACAGCTAATTGAACCCAACCGTGAAAAAGCACTAATTATTTGCGACAGATACATAGACTCTTCATACGTCTATCAAGGAGTTGCGAGGGGCTTGGGTATTGAATACATTAAGCAAATCAACAAAAGCATTTTAAACTGCTTACCTGATTTGACTTTTATTTTTATCATCAATCACGAAAACGGTCTAAACAGAGTATCTGCTCGCAATAAAATTAACCGTCTAGATAAAGAAAGTCGTGCTTTTCACAATAAAATTGATGAAACTTACCGCGAACTTAAGCAAATTTTTCCTGAACGCAAGTACATAGAAATTAACGCCGAGGCTGCGGTTGAAACAGTTTTTAGACAAGTTTTTAATAATTTAATGGAAGAACTTGCTAAGAAAAATATCAGAATCGTGCAAAATGACTAAAAAAGACCATTTTTTTCACCTATCGCTTTTACCTGCTGCAAAAAAAGACGAACACATTTCCTATATTCTTTTTCAAATTAAAGCAATTTTAAAACAAGAAGGTATGCCAGATGCAGAACTAAACGCCCTTGAGTTTAAACCATCTCGCAACCTTTTTATTTTAAACAAAGAAGAAATTACCAAAGAAGCCTTGCTTGAGTTTACAAATATCTTTAATTACACATCTTTAAATCAATACTCTAGATTTTTTGTATTATTTGGCGTAGACCTACTAAATACTTCTCAAGCCTCTAGTTTACTTAAATTTCTAGAAGAGCCTAAAACATCAACTTACGGTTTTTTGGTACCAGAGAATCCAGATGCTGTGATAGACACGATTAAGTCTAGAGCCTTTCCGGTAATTTATGAAAACAAAGAAAACGCAGACAAACAAATTTCTCTTGATGAAGAAATCTACGAACTGTCTGGTGAACTTTTTAAAGATGTACCTGAAGTTTTTGAAAGCAAAGTATTTTTAGATAGTTTAAAAACACCTTTTTTAGAGTTTATTTCAGTAATGCTAGACCCTGAAAAAAAATACACACTAACTTTGGCTAAATATTTTTCAGTTGAACACGAAAGAACAACAGGCCGTATTTTTTTAAAACTCATTCAAACTTTTTTAATGGACGCAATTAACTTTAAGTTAAGGCGAGGTCTGTATTTCAAAAGTCAGGAAGAACATATTGCTAAACTGGCTGGTTTTAGTATGAACAAACTTATCAAGACATTTGATTTTGTCCAAAAACGTGCAAAAGCCTTTTATTTTCCTGTCAACGCTCGTGTGCAAATTCTTACAGCCTTGGTTGCTTTTGACCAGTTTTTAAAATGAAGACACAAGTTAGTTTTGAAAATAACTTTCCAACTCTCTATATCGTGCCCACACCAATTGGTAATTTAAAAGACATAACTTTTAGAGCCCTTGAAGTTTTAAAAGAAGTTGACGCGGTGTTTTGCGAAGACACCAGAAGAACACTTGTTTTACTTAATCATTTTGGTATTCAAAAACCACTTTTTAGATATGAGAAGTTCAACGAAAAAACAGCGAGCATAAAAATTATTTCTATGTTAAAGGAAGGCAAAAACATTGCCTTGGTCTCAGACGCAGGAACTCCTGGAATTTCAGATCCGCTTTTTGAAATAATTAAGTCAGTTAAAGAAGAAAACTCAGTCAACGTTGTGCCGTTGCCTGGTCCAGTTGCATTTGTTCCAGCACTAATTTGCTCAACTTTCCAGACAAACTCTTTTACTTTTCTTGGGTTTTTGCCAA
The DNA here is from genome assembly GCA_963539745.1 of uncultured Acholeplasmataceae bacterium. Lineage (GTDB taxonomy): Bacteria > Bacillota_I > Bacilli_A > Acholeplasmatales > Acholeplasmataceae > CALISC01. The sequence continues at coordinate 1,425 of CAUTNJ010000039.1, read as the reverse complement.
GAAAAAAGCAAGAAGCTACAAATACTTTACTTGAATACAGCGAAAGAAAAGAAACTCTAATAATTTACGAATCTCCGCACAGACTAATAAAAACCCTAGAATTGCTAAAGTCTGTTTTTAAGTCCAGAGAAATTATGGTTGCGCGTGAACTTACTAAGTTACACGAAACTTTCTATTGGTTTGATTTACTAGATGTAGATTTTGGCGAAATTCAGAATTTAGGTGAGTTTGTTATAATTATAAAAGGTAGTGATAAGCCCAAAATAGAGACTGATTTATCGGCCAATACACTTTTTTTAAACTACCGTAGCAAAGGTTTTTCTGATATGGATGCTATCAAACAAACTGCAAAAACTCTTGGTAAACCTAAGTCAGAAATTTATAAAGAGGTTAAAATCAATGAAAAAAACAAATAAGTTTTATATTACATCTGCACTTCCTTATACTTCTTCATACCCACACATTGGCAATATGTATGAGCTGATTTTAACTGACTGTATCGCTAGATTTTACAAACTAGCCGGCCGTGATGTTTACTTTCAAACTGGGACTGATGAACATGGTTTGAAAATCGCAGAAAAGGCTAGCGAGGCGAAAATGTCGCCAAAAGACTATGTTGATAAAATTGTTGCCTACATTAAAGAGAACTTAAAATTACTTAACATAGAATATGATAATTTTGTTAGAACAACAGACGAAGCACACACTGAAGCGGTTGCTAAAATCGCAGATGTAATGTTTAAAAAAGGTGATATTTACCTGTCTTCTTACGAAGGTCTTTACTCAAAAGCAGAAGAGGCTTATGTCAACGAAAAAGACTTAATAGATGGTCTTTTGCCAAGTGGTGAAAAACCGATTTTAATGAAAGAAGAGGCTTACTTTTTTACTCTTTCTAAATACCAAGTTCAACTTGTTAAACATATTCAAGACCACCCTCGTTTTATCATGCCAGAAAGCCGCAGAAATGAAATTTTGGCTTTTTTAAAAGAACCACTTTTAGACCTTTGTGTGACTAGATCTTCTTTTGACTGGGGAGTAAAGGTTAATTTTGACAAAAAACACGTGCTTTATGTATGGCTAGATGCTCTTTGCAACTACATTACCGGAATTGGATACTTGCCTGATAAATCAAGTACTCAGTTTAGTAAACTTTGGCCAGCGAATGCTCACATTGTTGGCAAAGACATCACTCGCTTTCACTGTGTATACTGGCCTTGTTTTTTAATGTCGCTTGGCCTTGAATTGCCGGAGACGGTGTTTGGACACCCTTGGGTGTTAACTCATCAAACCAAGATGTCAAAATCGCTTGGCAACACCATTTACGCAGATGAGTTAGTCAAAACTTTTGGAGTAGATAAAGTCCGTTTTTACTGTCTTTCAGAAATCCCTTTCAAAGACGACGGTAATTTAACTTATGACTTAGTC
>CAUTNJ010000038.1:0-5217 GCA_963539745.1 uncultured Acholeplasmataceae bacterium | reverse complement strand
ATATCAATGAAAGTAAAAACTAATCAAATTCAGGAAAAACTACTTGGAAAAACTCTTTCCATTGCTGGTTGGGTTGCCAAAAAACGTAATTTAGGTGGTCTGATTTTTATTGACCTTAGAGACCGCTATGGTTTACTTCAATTGATAGTTAGGCCAGAAAACACAATTTATGAACTCGCTGAGACTCTTAGAAACGAGTTTGTAATTGAAGTTAGCGGGACTTTAGCGGTGCGCGAATCTGAAAATAAAAATCTAGAAACTGGTCGTTTTGAACTAGAAGTTAGTACCCTAAAAATTTTGAGTACTGCCAAAACCCCACCGCTAATTGTGGCAGATATAACCGATGCTCTGGAAGACGTGCGTTTAAAATACCGTTATCTAGATTTGCGTAGACCTGTCCAAAAGTCATACATTTTAAAAAGAGCAGAAATCGTGCGTTCAGTTAGAAAATCTCTAGAGGCTATGGATTTTGTAGAAATTGACACGCCAATTTTAGCAAAATCTACCCCAGAAGGAGCACGTGACTATTTAGTGCCAAGTAGGCTATATCATGGCCAGTTTTTCGCACTCCCTCAATCTCCGCAAATCTATAAACAACTTTTGATGGTCGCTGGCTTTGAAAAATACTACCAAATTGCCAAGTGCTTTCGAGACGAGGACTTAAGAGCAGACCGTCAACCTGAGTTTACCCAAATTGATATTGAGGCCTCTTTTGTTGATGAAAAACAAATTATGCAAATGGTTGAAAAGATGTTTAAAAAACTTTTCAAAGATGTACTTAACTATGATTTACCACGTAAATTTCCGATTTTAAAATTCAAAGACGCCATTGCTAAATACGGTTCGGATAAACCAGACTTAAGATACGACCTTGAAATCACTGACTTTGCTTGGCTAAAAGCATCAGGTTCTGCTTTCATTAACTCATTTAAATCAATTCGCGGTATTCGTTTTCAAGCAAACGAGAAGTTTACGCGCAAAGTTTTAGATGAACTTAGTGCATTGGCTTTAAAAAACTCACTTTCCAAAACTGCTTTTTTAAAAGTTGCAGATGGCAAATTAAGTGGGTCTTTAGCCAAAGAACTTACAGATAAAGAAATTGCGAAACTCAACTTGCTACCCGGAGAAATCCTATTCTTGGGCTTGGGAGAATATGAAAAAGTCTCAAAAGGTTTAGGGGCTGTTCGCGTGCAGATTGCCAATATCCTTGAGTTGGTAAACCCAAATGACTTTAAAGTCCTTTGGGTCACAGACTTTCCTTTATTTGAAGTAAATCCCGAAACTAATTCGCTTGAATCAATGCACCACGCTTTCACTCAACCTAAAAATCCAGAAATGCTTAAGAAAAATCCAAAGAAATGTTTAGCAAGACACTACGACCTTGTGTTAAATGGCTATGAACTTGGATCTGGCTCAATTCGCGTACACGACTCAAATTTACAAGCTGAAATTTTTAAAACAATTGGACTAAGTGAAGAAGACATCAAACAAAAGTTTGGTTTCTTAATTGAGGCTTTTCAATACGGAACTCCACCACACGGTGGAATTGGCCTTGGTCTTGACAGAATAGTCATGATTATGTGTAATACCACTAATATCAAAGATATCGTAGCATTCCCTAAAACTCAGTCTGCGCGCGATTTGATGAACGACTCACCTAACTCAGTTTGGGACACACAACTAGAAGAACTTGGAATTGCTGTTAAGGAGCAAGAATAATGAAAAGAGAAAACTTTATTTCTTGGGATGAGTACTTTATGGGAATTGCCAAACTGTCGGCAAAACGTTCAAAAGACCCAAATACCCAAGTTGGCGCTTGCATAGTTAATGCAGATAAACGAATTGTTGGAATTGGCTACAACGGTTTTCCGCGTGGAATTTCTGACGATAATTTTCCGTGGGAGCGCTCAGGTTCTTATGAAAACACTAAGTATCCTTATGTTGTGCACGCTGAGATGAACGCAATTTTTAACTCAATTACCGCAGTTAAAGACTGCGTAGTTTATGTTAACTACTTTCCGTGTTCAGAGTGCATGAAGCATCTAGTGCAGGCAGGAATTAAAAAAGTAATTTACGAACAGATGTATATGCCGGACTCTTCACAAACTGCGGCTTCTAAAAAAATGGCAGAAGCAGTTGGCATTGAAGTTCAACATTTTGTGTTAAATGAAGAAAAGTAAATTACTTAACAACTTAACTATTCCTTTAGTTTCACTCAGTTTTTTGCTAAGCGTTGTGGCTTTTGACTTAATTTCTAAAGCCTTAGTTGCGGCTAACTTACCACTTGGCGAAAGTAAAACTATCATTCCTTATTTACTTGAGTTTTCGCACATTAAAAATAAAGGTGCAGCCTATGGTTCATTTAGTCAAAGTAGAGTTTTTTTAGTAATAATTACCCTGCTGGGCTTAGCTACTCTACTAGTAGCCCAGTCTTATTTTATTTACAAAAAAAATAAAATAATGGCCTCTTTTATTTTGCCGATGCTAACAGGTGGTGCACTTGGAAATGCTTTTGAGCGCATTTTTATAGCGGACGGAGTTACTGACTTCATAGTTTTTCCGTTTATTAAAGGAAGACTGGCATTTAACTGCAATGTTGCTGATATTTTTATTAGTGTTGGCTTTTTAGCGTTAGTTGTTTATTTAATTTACTACTCGGTTAAAAAAGCAAAAGCTAATCCAAATAAAAATTACAAAAAACTAATTAAAAATAGTAGTGATGTAAATGAACAGAAAGACACTGGCTATCTTTTGACAGGTAGCGCTGAGCAAAGTGATGTTTTACTTACAAAAATTAGTGAGACAAACAAGAGAGTAGAAGCACTTTTAAAACATTTTGACCCTAAAACTAAGCACACTATTTTTATAGACTTAGACGGTACGCTACTTGAAAAACGTTCAGATTACTCTGAATTTACGAAAAAGACTTTGCACAAAGTTGAAAAAAACGGACATATGGTGATTTTAGCATCAGGTAGACCTAAAGTTGGTGTTGACTATATTTATAAAAACTTAGCGCTTAAGTCAAAATATATAATCGCTGACAACGGGGCTACTTTAATTGATATGCATACAGGCAAAACAGTGTTTAGAAACTACATTAAGCCTGAACTGTTTTTGACTTTAGTTGATAGCAACGCAAATATAGTTGAAAGTTACTTATTTAATGTAGACAATTTATGTTATGTCTACAATTATGACGACCGACTGGCAAGATTTTCTTTTTTTGCTGGTCAATCTGAGGTTAAAATTATTGAAATTACCAAGGAAGTTCGTGGTTCTTTACCAGATTTTCCAGGAGCGCTGGTGCTCTTAAAGCCAGAGACTGCCAAGATTTTTGAAGAAAACACTTCCAGAAACTTTGCTAGCCTTGGATTTAGATATTACTTTGATGTTTTTACAGAAAACGGTAATTTCCCACTTTATGAAGTTCACATCAAAGGACAAAGCAAAGCAATTTCAATAGCTGAACTTGCAAAAACCAAAGAGATTGATTTAAAACACACAATTGCTTTTGGAGACAATGTTAACGATGTTGAGATGCTTGATTTAGTAAAATATGGCGTTGCTATGCGAAATAGTCGTGAAGTATTATTTACGCACGCTAAGTTGTTTACTGAAAACACTAACAAAGAAGACGGTGTTGCTAAGTGTTTAGTAGATGTCTTTAAATTAACTTAAAAATATTTTAAAACTATAAAATTAGATTAGTGTTAACTAATCACTGAGGAAAAAATGAAAAAAATTAATCAAAACAAAGTATATTTTTATTTAAGTATCTTAGTTGCTATAATTGCCATTTTGGCAATAATTTTGGGAACTATTTATGGAGTTAAAAAGAAAAATAGCAAAATTAGTCAAAATATAGAAATTACTTTTCACTCAAAAACAGGCAAAGAAATTGCTAAAAGAAAATTTAAATTAAATGAAAAAATAAATGTATCGTTTTCTAACGACGAACTTGAGCTTGCAAAAAACGAAGAGTTTGTTGGTTGGACAAACTCTTTATCTGGAACTCTGATTTCTGACCTTAAAGCAAGTTCAAAAAATCACAAATTATATCCAGTTTATCGCCTTAAATCACCAAATACTACTAAATACGAAATTAAACGTCACTTTGAGAAAGTTGATGAAAGTGGTTTTGTAACAGAAAGCGAAACTGTTGCTGATGCAGAACTAGGTAAAGAAGTTCAACTATCTTTAGATAAACTAAGTGCTCCAAATGGCTTTGAGTTAGATCTTGCAAACTCAGTTACTAAACAAACTGTTGCTGCTGATGGTTCTACTGTTTTTAATCTATATTTTAAAAGAAAAACCTACAAAGTTACTTTTGACTTTAGTGGCGGTATGTTAGATGGACAAACTAAAAAAGAAGTAAATTACAAGTTTAGACAAAACTTAAGAGACATAGCGTATCCTACCAAAACAGATCCAACTGGTGTAAAGAAATACACTTTCCAAGGCTGGTTAAATCAAGCAACTAGCCAACTAGTTAACTTTACTCAAGATAACTTAGTTGAATCAGATATTCACTTAGTTGCTAAGTGGGAAGAATCTGACATCACTAAAAAAGTTTATTTAAACTTAGTTTATGAAGGTTTAAGAAACTCAGTTGATTCTGAAAACGAAATTGAATTGCCAAATCAAAAGAAAATTGGTACTTTAGTTTCAGCAAACGATCAAGACATTAAAGCCACAATTGCTGATTTTCTTTTAAGTCATCCGCATCCTTTTCACAAAATTAGTTTTGACCAAGCAAAATCAGTTTCAAGTTTACATGTTGAAGCCAACAGCGAAAAGCAAACAATTAAACTGTATTTTAAAGCAAGAACCTACACTATTCGTTTTAACCTAACTGAAGATGGCTTAGACCAAAACACAATCGCCCCTATTTTAAAACAAACAATTACGCTTAAATATACCAATAATTTAAGCCAAGATATTTACGAAAAACTACTAACTATCAAGAAATTAAGCACTATAACTAAAGATTTTGTGCTAGAAAAGCTGGTCGTTGAAGAATCTAGCAATGAGTTTAATCCAAATACTGATTACAACGCAAATATTACTATCAAACCTGTTTTTAAAGAAAAAGATGTTTTTGTTTCTATAACTCCGCGAGTACAAAGCGCAGACTTTGGAAAAACTGATTCGCCTGCTTGGCCAATTCAAAATGCCAAAGTAGGAGAAGTTTTTAACTTCAAACCAAACACAAAC
>CAUTNJ010000037.1:0-5746 GCA_963539745.1 uncultured Acholeplasmataceae bacterium | reverse complement strand
TGCAAACTTCGCTTAGTTTTGCCTCAATTCCAAGTGGTTTTCCGCTTGCGTCTAAGAAACTAGTTTGGTTAGCCTGCGCGCGGTTTAAAGAAACTGCGTGAATTCCATCGCCAAGCGCAGAGGCATACGCATAGATATCTGAGTTGTGCAGTCCTTTTTCGGCGGTCTGTTGAATGCTGGAAATGATTTTTCTTGCGTTTTGGACAAACCTTTCCTTTAAGTTGTTTGGCTTGTAGTCGTTTGAAGTAAATTTTTTTAATTTGTCTTTGTCTAATTCTGAAAACATGCAAGAAAAATAGTATGCGTTTTCAGAAACTAGGCCAGGGATGAGCGCTTGCTTGAATTTTTTGAAAAACTCAGCAAAGTATGTCTCTTGCCCACGCTTAGCGTAAAGCGCGGTTAGTTTGTTGATTTGCTTGAAATCTAAAGTAAAGCGCTCAATGTTTTTAAGTAAAAACATTTAAATAAAGTAGTTGCCTAAACGCAGGCACCACCGATAAACTCACGAAGCAGTGAGTTGCAAGGAACTAGTTGGTCGTCAATGTCAACGTAGTATTTTAAGAACTTAACTAATCGGTTTGCGGTAATAAAGTATTCAGATGAACGAGGGATGGCTTGAAGTTGAGGAAGTGCGTGTTTTTTTAAGACAGCGTATTCATAAGAAAGTTCGGTGTTGAAGACAAAGTCCACGCCTTCTTGATTTGGATAAATCCACTTAAACTCACCTTTTCTAACAGACGGCCACATAGAAAGGGTTTCTGTCGCTTTTGCGTTTCTATATTTTGAGTCTCTGACAATTCGGCGAAGTAAACGAAGGTCAGTAAAAGAAATAGGGTTGTGAAAGTCAATGTGCGCCTGAGTTTGGGGTCCGATAAAAATTTTGTATTTTAAGTCTCTCTTTATTGACTTAGTTAACTCTTCGTTTAAGGCGTGGATACCTTCAATGATTATAGGAGTGGTTGCGTCAATAGTAAGCGGTTCTTTGAAACTACGAGAAGAAGTTTTAAAGTCATAAACCGGCAGGCTAGTTGGTTTACCTTGAATTAAGTCAGATAGATTTTGGTTAAATAGATCTATGTCTAGAGCGTATAGACTTTCAAAGTCAAGATTACCGTCTTCGTCTAGCGGAGTTTTAGAACGCTCAACATAGTAGTCGTCAATTGAAATCATTAAAGTTTTTACACCAAGTGAAGCCAGAGTATATCTTAGTCTGGTAGCAAAAGTAGTTTTGCCAGAAGAAGAAGGACCGGCTACGCAAATTAAGCGTTTTTTAGTGCCGTATTGCAAAATTTCTGAGGCTACTTTAAAGAAGTTATTGGTGTGTCTAATTTCACACATATTGATAAACTCACTAATTTTTTTGCGGTCAAACGCTTTTTCGTTAAGTTCAGCAATTGTGCCAACTCCGACTGACTTAGACCAAGCTGCGGCTTCTCTTAAAGTATTTGCGTAAGTTAAAGATTCAGAAAACTCAGGAATGCGACCATTTGCTTCACCTCGTGGGTATTGCAAAATAAAGCCAGCGTCGTAAAGGAAAATTTTGTAGTCTTTTAAGTATCCTGTGCTTGGCACCATTTTTGAATACATGTAGTTGTAGTAGTCGCCTACCTTGTAGGCGTTTACGTATTCTTGTTCGCGTACATTTAAGACAGCAAGTTTATCTAAATCGCCTTGTTTTGAGTAGATGTTTTCAGCCTGTTCAAGTGGAATTAAGACTTTTTCAAAAGGCAAGTCTGCCTTAACTATTTTCTTAATTTCTTTGTCTAAGGCATCAATGTCTTTTTCAGTAAGTTTACGTCCAAGTTTTTTAGGAATTGCCAAAATAGACATAGAGACGTTGTAGTTGAACTTAACTTGACTTTTAAACAGACGATTGTAAGCCATTGCTACAATAAAACGCAAAGATGCTTCGTAAATTCGGTTAGCGGAGCGCACGGAATGTGATAAAAACTCAATTTCGCAGTCTGCATGTAGTTGATATGTAAGTTCACGCAGGCGACGGTTGGCCTTAACTGCAAAAGGTCTAAAGTCTAACTTTACTTCTTTTAATACATCTAAAGCACACACGCCGTTTTGAAATTCATAAGTTTGGTTAGTATTAAGTACTTTAATTTTCATATTTATTCCTCCTTATTTTTAAAATAAATATTTAAACTGTTAAAACTCAAGTTCATCAAAAAAAGGCGATGAGTAAGTAGGTTCATCTTTGCCCTCTTCTTCTTGAACTGGGTTATCTAAGCCAAATTCGGCGGTAAAGGCAGAAAAGGCTTGTTCTGAGATCTTAGTGGCTTTTTTCTTAATTTTAGTAATTTCAATTGCTTGTTTTTGCTCAGCAGGTTTTAAATCTTTAAGTAAGTCTTGTTTAACTACAATCAACCAAGGTAGACTGTCTTTACTTACTCCATCTAAGGCAAGTCCAAACTTATTTGAGTTTTTAAGGTCTGTGATTTTTTTAGTTAAAACTACTTCTTTAAAGAAGATACTTGCTTCTACGTCTTTTTGACCTGAGTTTAAAGCAACACAAGAAACTAGTTCAGCAGGTTGGGTCTTTTGGCGTTGGTATATGAAGGTTCCCTTGCGGTAACGTTGCATTTGCGGAAGTTCAAAATAGTTGCGCTCAAACACTGTTGCTTTGTTTGTAAGCATTAAAATTTGGCTTTCTTCGTTGACAAACAGCGCTGACGCTAGTTCGTCTTTGTCTTCTAGTTTAATTACTCTAACGCCAGATGCATAAAGCCCGTATTCTGGAACTTCAGATTCAGCAAAGCACAGACCATATCCTTTTTTAGTTAAACACAAGATTGATTTAAGTGGACCAGCTGATACTGAGACTAACTCGTCTTTGGTAGCCAATTTAATTGCACGCTGCGGTTTAGTGAAACGAGTAGTGGTTAGGTCTGAAAGTAGAACTTGTTTAGCAAATCCTTGTTTAGTTGCAAGTAAAAACTTTAAGTTTTTTGTAAAGTCTTTGACAATAAACGGATAGATTACTCGCTCTTGATCGGCCAACTCCACAATTTGGCCAATGTGAATTCCTAGTTCTGACCATTTCTTTTCGGTAATTTTGTAAATTGGCACTGTAATAAAATTACCTTGATTTGTAAACATCAAAAGCGTTGAGTGGTTAGAAACATCTTGTTCTAACACTAAACTATCACCTGTTTTAAACTGAGTTTGTTTGCTTTGGGCAAAAGATTTTAGTGAAGACTTGTAAATATAGCCGTTTGCAGAAACACCAAAGTGATAAGTGTCGTTAGAAATCAAGGCTTTTTCGTCAATTTTTAAGTTAGTAATTTCTTCTTTTATTTCAGTTCTTCTGGCAACAAACAACTGTTTTTTAGTTTCTTTTAGTTCATTTCCCACTTTTTTAGTTAAGTACTCAGGGTCTGCCAGAATTTTTTCATATTCCTTAATTCGTTCAATTAAATCTTCTTTTTCTTTAAGTAATAGAACTATGTCTGTGTTAGATAAACGGTATAGTCGCATATTGACAATCGCGGTGGCTTGTTTAACTGTAAACATACCGTTAAAACCAGCGACGATGTTTTCAATTGAAGATTTTTTGTCGTGGGATGCACGAATTATTCTAATAATTTCGTCTAGCACCGAAAGCATTTTTTCAAGACCTTCAACAATATGCAAGCGTTCTTTGTCTTTCTCACAAAGATAGTCAGTTCGCGCAGTAAAGCATTCTTTATAGTGATTAATATAAGCAAGTAAAATGTCAATAATGCCCATGCAAACCGGGCGGCTGTCGGCAATTGAAACCATATTGTAGTTAAAGTAGACTTGCAGTTGTGTATTTTTAAATAGATATGCAAGAATTGCTGTAGGCTCTGTGTTTGGTTTTAAGTCAATTGCGATTCTAAGACCATCTTTGTCAGACTCATCTCTAACTTCTTGAATGTCGATGCCTTTTTCAATACGTGTAGTGTCAATTTCTCTAACTAAATCTGCTTTTGACACTTCAAAAGGTATTTCTGTAACTACGATGCGCTTAGTTGTTGAGTTAATTTCTTCAATTTCTATTTTGGATTTTAAAAGTATACGGCCAGTTCCAGTGGCAAGAGCTTGCACAATTGAGTCTTTGCCTTCTACAATTCCCCCAGTTGGAAAGTCGGGACCTTTGACAAACTCAAGAATTTTTTCAAGACTGGCCTTAGGGTAGTTAAGTAGGTGAATTGTGGCGTCAATTATTTCGCCAATATTGTGCGGAGGGATTTTAGTTGCATATCCTGCCGAAATTCCACTAGAACCGTTTACAAGTAAATTTGGAAAACGAGCAGGTAGAACCACTGGCTCAATTTCTTCGTCGTCAAAGTTTGGAACAAACACCACCGTTTTTTTATCAAGGTCAATTAACATAGTCTCCGCGGCAAAAGCAAGTCTTGCCTCGGTATAACGCATGGCCGCTGGGCTGTCTCCGTCTATAGAACCATTGTTTCCGTGCATGTCTATCAGTGGGATGTTCATTTTAAAGTCTTGAGACATTCTAACCATCGCCTCGTAGATAGAAGAGTCTCCGTGTGGGTGGTATTTACCCATAACTTCACCGGTGATACGAGCGGATTTACGATAAGGTTTCTCTGAAAACACACCCATTTTATACATCGCGTAAAGTATTCTTCTTTGAACGGGTTTTAGCCCATCTCTGACATCTGGAATTGCACGGTCTTGAATTATATATTTAGCGTATCTAGCAAAACGGTCTGAAAATATTTCACTTAAAGCAGAGTCGGTAATGTTTTTGTCGATAAACTCATCAATTTTTTGTTTAATCTTTTGCATAGTGTTTTACCTATTCCTCGTCTGTCGCCTGTTCTTCAGGCATACCTTTTTCTTTAAGTGACAAGAAGTTGTCGTTAGCATTAAAGTCCACGTTTTGTTCAATCCAATCGCGACGAGGTGCAACGTCGTCACCCATTAAGACAGATACGTGGTGGTCAGACTCTTCAAAATCAGAGACGTTGACGCGAATAATGTTTCTAGTGTTTGGATTCATAGTGGTTTCCCAAAGTTGGTCAAAGTTCATTTCACCCAAACCTTTGAAACGCTGAATTTGAAACTTACCTTCGCTTTGTGCTTTGATTAACTCTTCGTCAGACCAGCAGTAGATTTTTTTGGTTTTATTTGAAAGTTTATAAAGTGGAGGGTTTGCAATATATAGATATCCGTGTTCAATTAGTGGTTTCATGAATCTAAAGAAGAAAGTCAGAAGTAATATTTGGATGTGTGCGCCATCTGTGTCGGCGTCGGTCATAATAATAACTTTGCGGTAGTTTGATTTTTTTAAGTCAAATTTATTGCCAAAATCAGCGCCAATTGCGTGAATAATATTTAAAATTTCTTCGTTTTTAAGAATTTGGTCAACATTGGCTTTCTCAGTATTTAAAACTTTACCACGAAGAGGCAAGATAGCCTGAAACTGACGGTTGCGCCCTTGTTTTGCAGAACCTCCTGCTGAGTCTCCTTCCACTAAGAAAAGTTCTCGTTCTTCTGCCTTTTTAGAAAGAGCAGGAGTTAGTTTACCTGAAAGCACATAGTCTTTTTTGGCAGAAGTTTTACCTTGTCTAGCCTGTTCTCTTGCTTTTCTTGCGGCAATTCGCGCTTTTTTGGCAAGTAGTGCTTTGTTAAGCAGGGTTTCTGAAAGTTTTTTGTTTTCTTCTAAAAAGTAACTTAATTTTTCGTAAACCACTTGGTCAACTGCGGCTCTGGCTTCTGGAGTTCCAAGTTTTGCCTTTGTTTG
>CAUTNJ010000036.1:0-5807 GCA_963539745.1 uncultured Acholeplasmataceae bacterium | reverse complement strand
TTTTGTAAGAACCAGTTAGTTCAGTTTCAAGATTCTCAACTTTTTTATCTTCAGCCACAGCATTCACCTCGCAATTACTTTTCTATTTTACCATATTTAAAGGAGCAGAATGAAAAAAACCTATATTTTTCATTTAGATTTAGACCAGTTTTTCGCAGCGTGTCACATGATAAAAGAACCTTATCTTAGACACACTGTTTTTGTCGTGGGTTCAGATCAGTCTCACTTAAACAAAGGAGTTGTTTCAACTTCATCTTATTCTGCTCGCCGCTTTGAAATAAAGTCTGGAATGACGATTGTTGAGGCTAAGCGAAAATACCCAAAAATTGTAATAGTTCCCACTGACTTTAAACTATACAAGCATTTTTCTAATCTATTTTTTGACTATTTGTTTACTTTTACCAACAAAATACAAATTGCTTCAATTGACGAGGCATATGTTGACTTTACTGAATATTTAGAAACCCATAATATTGAACCACTTGAACTTGCTAAGCAAATTCAAAAACATTTAATGGACCTGTATAAACTACCAGTTTCAATAGGTATTTCCGAAACTTTGTATTTGGCCAAAATCGCTTCTGACTTAGATAAACCTTTAGGAATTTCTACACTTTACCGTACTGAAATTGAAAGCAAAATCTATGGGATGCCACTTGGCAAACTTTATGGTTTCGGTAAATCCACAACCGCAGCACTACAAGAACTTGGAATCTATACTCTTGCTGATTTTGTTAAAAAAGAAAATCAAATAAAGTTAGCCGAACTTTATCGCCCACAACATCTTTTAGAAATTATGGCAGCGGTCTCTGGCCACTCTAAAGACTTTATTGAGCCATATCAAACAAGTGTTCCAAAAAGCATGTCAAGAGAAGTAACTTTGAACTACGCAGTAGATTCACTTGAAGCAATTATTGCCAAAATCAAGCCAATTTACCTAGATTTAGCTGTCCAACTTAAGAACTTTGGACTTGAGGCTAAAACCGTTAACTTTAAGTTCAAAACCGCTAACTTTAAAACTTATACTCGTGCAAAAACTTTAAGTTACTATATTTCTAGCGCTTTTGACATTCAAAATGCACTTGAGGACTTCATTAAAGAAAAACTAGAAATTGATGTGCCAATTCGCCTATTTGGTGTCGGTCTTTCTAACTTTAGAGAAATTAAACCAAAAAGCGACTTAAATAGCGGTTTTTTTAAAGCAGAGTAATTTTAAAATCAGTTTCAAATGCTTTTAAAATAAGTTAAAATTAAAGATATGAAAGAGTTTACAGAAATTTCACAAAAATTAAATATATCTGAGTTCACCACTTTTCAAAATAAAACGATAGACACAATTTTAAAACAAAAAGCCAACGTAGTAATTTCGGCTAAAACCGGAGTTGGCAAAACTTTTGCTTATTTAGTTCCACTATACGTTAGTTTGAAACCAGAAGACAAAGCCTTGATTTTGTGTCCAACTACTGAACTTTGTCTGCAAACTGCTTTGGTTTTTGAACGCTTATTTCCCAAAAAAGTTTATTTAGATGCCAAAAAACCTAGTTTGACAAACAAACAGATCTTCATATTAACTCCAAAAAAAGCAACTGAGTTAATCAAAGCAGGATCTTTTAATCAGGCTGAGTTTAAGTTTTTAGTCGCAGATGAGGCAGACTTCATGTTTGAAACTGAGTTCATGGAAGAATTAAACCAAGTTTTTGCATACTTTAAAAAAGCCCGTTTTATCTTAGTTTCTGCTACTGTTAAAAAGTCTATAAAACCTTTTATTAAAACTTTTTTTGGCTCTTTTTTAATGCTAGAAGAAACAAGCGCTCAGCTAAACTTAAAGCACTACATAGCCAAAGCAGAAATTGGTGAGGAAGTCAAAACTTTAGTTGCCTTACTAAAAGCAAAAAACCCATACACAGCACTGGTTTTTGTTTCAAAAAAAGCAGAACTTGAAAAAGTTTACAGAGAAATTGTAAAAGAAATTCCAAACACTGTTTTAATTTCTGGCAATCTAGACTTAAAAGAACGCCAAAGAATTTATAAAGACCTGACTCAAGAAAAATACTCTGTAGCGGTTGCAACTGACTTGTTTTCAAGAGGTATTGACCTTAACTTCAGCCATGTTTTTAACTTAGATGTGCCTAAAACCAAAGCGATTTTTGAGCATAGACAAGGCCGAACTGCGAGATTTAACCGCTTTGGCGAAGTCTACACTATATATACTGACTTAGATAAACGCAGACTTTACAACTACCAAACGCAAAATTCTCCTTTTATTGAAATCAAAGTCAAAAATGGCGAAATTTTGGAATTAAAAAAACCTAAATCAAAACAAAGTGAGTTAATAATTGCAGCAGTCAAGACTGTTAAAAAACCAACTAAAGTTAAGCCAAACTATAAAAAACAAAACAAAAAAGCCATAGAAAAAGCCGTCAAAGCCGCTAAAGTCAAGCACTTTCGCGCTCAGTTTAAAAAAAGAAAAAGGTAAAAATCATGAAAAACTTTAACCTAGGTTCACACAACTCATTTAAAAAACCAGATTATCTAAAAGGCACAGTTGCAGAAGTTAAACACAACCAAGCAACCGCACTAATGATTTTCACAGGCCCGCCGCAAAGTACTTTTCGCACCAATACTGAACTTTGCTTTGCCAAAGAAGGGATTGCTGAACTAAAGGCTTTGTCAATCCCTAAGCAAAACTTTGTAGTTCATGCTCCGTATATTGCAAATCTTGCTTCTCTAGACCCCGCAAAATGGCAAAGGTCTGTAGACTTTTTTTCACGTGAACTAAAACGCTCACACGAACTTGGTGCCGGCATGTTTGTTCTGCATCCAGGTTCTGCTTTAACTCAAGACCGAGCACTTTCTTTAAAACAAGTTGCAAAAGCCGTAAATCTGTTAATTAAATATGTACATGACAATAATCTAGATATCAAAATTGCCGTTGAAACCATGGCCGGCAAAGGTAGTGAAGTTGGTATCACTTTTGCGGAAATCGCCGAAATTATAAACACTTATCCAGACCCAGATTTAGGCGTGTGCATCGACACTTGCCATATTTTTGACGCAGGCTACGACATTAAGGACCATCAAGCCGAAGTTTTTGCTGAGTTTAAAGAAACTGTTGGTATGGATAAATTATTTTTATTCCATATCAATGACTCTATACACGGTTTGTCTTCCCACAAAGACCGACACGCTAACATTGGCGAAGGCAAAATTGGTCTTGAACCACTTAAAGCAATCGTTCAAAACCCAGAATTTTTAGACATTCCAAAAATTTTGGAAACCCCTGTAGGTACCGACCCAGACATTTATCCTAAAGAGATTCAAATGTTGTCTGAATAACGACTTAAAAACAACTTAATTTACCACTAAATTATGGCCCTGGTTTTTGAAAACCAGGGCATTTTTATAACCAAAAAACAAAATTGCGCAATAGTTTTTATTTGGCAAAAAATTCAATTTGTGGTATGATTTTTTCGTATATGCGCTAATCAAAAAACGAGTTGTATATTATATATAATATACGCACAGAAACTGGAGGAAAAATGAGTTTTAAAAACATAAAATATGGCAAAAAAACCGAACGTCGTAATTACTCAAAAATGATGTACGATGTTGACTTGCCAGACTTAATTGAAATTCAAACACAGTCTTTTGAAAAATTTATCAAATCAGACTTACTTGAATTACTAAAGGAACTTTCACCGATTGAAGGAAACAACGGTGACATTAAACTGTACTTTGAAAGCGTTGAAGTTCAAGAACCTAATTTCACCATTGCCGAGTCTAAAACTAGAGACATCACCTATTCTGCTCAAGTGATGGCCGATGTGAAGTTAGAAAACTGCATTACTGGTGAACTTAGAGAAGCAAAAGTCTTGTTGACAGAAATGCCTTCAATGACTCCAACTGCTACTTTTATCATCAACGGTGCTGAACGCGTGGTGGTTTCACAAATTGTGCGTTCAAGTGGAGTTTATTTCACTAAAGACATCAACAAAAAAATCAACAAAGTTATCTACTCTGGTCAAATGATTCCAACCCGTGGTGCTTGGGTTGAGTTTGAAGAGGGCAACAAAGAATTACTTTGGGCAAAATTAGACCGCTCTAAAAAAATCTCGCTAACTACTTTTATTAAAGCCTTAGGTGTTTCTTCAAACAAAGAAATTGACAAACTATTTAAGTCAGAGCAACTAAAAGAAACTCTTGAAAAAGACGTAACTAAGACTTCTGACGACGCAGTTGTTGAGATTGTTTCTAGACTAAGACAAGGCGAAATTATTCCAGTTTCAGGCGCACGCGAGTTAATTCGCCAACGTCTATTTGACATTCGCCGCTACAACTTACTTGGAGTTGGTCGCTATAAATTTAACCAAAAATTAGACGTGCTTAGCCGTGTTAAAAACACATATCTTGCTGCTGACTTAAAAGACGCAAAAGGCAAAGTTGTGCTTCCGGCCAACACTTTACTTGACGAAGAGACTTTAAAAGTACTTGACGCCAACCGTCATTTATTTAGAAAAGAAGTTATTTCTGCCGATAACTCTCTGCAAAACATCGACAAAGCAGCTGTCTTAACTGACTATGTTGGAGAAGGCGACCACGTGCACTTGGTTACCACAGAACCAATTTACAACATCAAAACTGGCGAAGTCGTTTTTGACGCTGGCACTCAAATTGACGAGCAAGTTCTAAGAACTCTTCGTGAACTTAGAAATGGACTTGACGAAAAAGTCTTAAACTACTTTTTAACTGGCAACGTTTTTGAAAAACCTGCACAAAGACAACCTGTATACGCCGAAATCCTAGACGTTGTTAAGAGAACTGATTTAGGTGAATCTCAAGCAATTCGTGTAATTGGTAGCGACAGCCGTGAGGTTAAAACCTATATTACGGTTTCAGACATCATTGCTGGTATTTCTTACTTTTTGAACTTATATGAAAACATCGGGCAAACTGACGACATTGACCACCTTGGAAATCGTCGTGTTCGCTTAATTGGTGAACTACTTGCCAACCAATTTAGAATTGGTATGGCTAGAGCTGAGAAAAACATTAAAGACAAAATGTCAGTTAAGTCTTTTGCAGACATCACTATTCCGGCAATTATGAACACTAAACCACTTACAACTGTACTAAATGCGTTTTTCGGTTCATCTCAATTGTCTCAGTTTATGGATCAAACCAACCCTTTGGCCGAACTTACTCAAAAACGCCGTGTATCTGCACTTGGAAGTGGTGGAATTTCTCGCGACCGCGCGGGTATTGAAGTCCGTGACGTTCACGCTTCTCACTATGGCCGAATTTGTCCAATTGAAACCCCAGAAGGTCAATCAATTGGGTTGATTTCTTCACTTTCTTCATATGCAAAAATTGACAAATACGGATTCATTCAAACCCCTTACTTTAAACTAGATCGCACAAATCAAGCAAATGGAGTGTGTGTGCCAAAAGTAGTAGACCACCATCTTTACTTAACTGCAGACGAAGAGTACAACGCAGTAATTGCCTCAGCCGCTACTGAGTTAAATCCAGACGGAACTATTAAAGAGCCGACAGTTACTGGTAGACTACGCGGTGAAACTGGAATTTTTGCCCGCGAAGACGTTGAATACATGGACGTCTCTTCTAAACAAATCGTGTCTGTTGCGACAGCGACAATTCCTTTTCTTGAACACGACGAGGCTTCTCGTTGTTTAATGGGTGCCAACATGCAGCGACAAGCCGTGCCAGTAATTAAACCAGAGGCACCGTTAGTCGGTACCGGAATTGAGTATCGTGCTGCTAAAAACTCAGGTACTTCTGTGGTTGCT
>CAUTNJ010000035.1:0-5985 GCA_963539745.1 uncultured Acholeplasmataceae bacterium | reverse complement strand
ACATGAAAAACTGGGACAGCACTACTAATTTTGATGTCCTTGGAAACCCTAATTTAAACGACGATGTGTGTCCTCAAGAAAAAGACGCCAAAGACGCCGAGGCAGTTTGCAGGCAACTTGGCGTTGAGTTAGTTAGAGTAGATTTTTCAAAAGAATACTGGGACCGTGTATTTCAGTATTTTTTAGCAGAGTTTAAGGCCAACCACACGCCTAATCCTGACGTGCTTTGCAACAACGAAATTAAGTTTAAAGCCTTTTTAGAGTACGCCGAAAAACTAGGCGCTGACTTTATTGCAATGGGCCACTACGCGAGAACTGAAATCATAGACGGCAAAAAAATGCTGCTAAAAGGAATTGACAAAAACAAAGACCAGACTTATTTTTTGTCACAACTTACTAACGAACAACTTAAAAAAGCAATTTTTCCGGTTGGCAATTTAACTAAACAAGAAGTCAGAGCAATTGCTGAGGCTGCTGGTTTGGCAAATCAGGCAAAAAAAGACTCAACCGGAATTTGCTTTATCGGTGAGCGTAATTTTCAAAGTTTTTTGGCTAACTATTTAAAAACCTCGGCCGGTCCAATTAAGTTTTTAGACGGACGCGAAGCAGGTAGACACACTGGACTAATTAACTATACAATTGGCCAAAGAAAAGGTATAGGTTTAGGCAAAACCTATGAGTTTGACGGACCTTTTTACGTAGTTGGTAAAATCCCTGAAGAAAATACTCTTTTAGTGGCACCTGAAAGCAATTTAGAGTACTTATATTCAAATAACTGTTTTATTGATAATTTGGTTTTCAGAGCACCAAAACAAAACGGTAAGTATTCGGCTAAATTCCGCTACAGACAAGAAGACATTGAAGTTGAAGTTGAGTTTTTGGAAAAAAACTCTGCAAAAGTTTACTACAAACCAACTAAAGCAGTAACACCTGGTCAGTTTTTAGTGTTGTATCAAGACGATGTTTGTCTTGGTGCTGGCCGCATTAAAGAAGTGTATATGGATTCTGAGTTGAGGAGGTATTAAGGTGAACGAAAAAACCGAAAACACTACAACTCGCCAACTTATATTTCTAAAAACCTTAAAGACTGGTCTTGAGTACAAGATTTGTTTGTTTAAAGCAGAAGGTGTTAAAGAAGGTGTTAGAATTATTGGTAATTTTCAGGCGTTTTCAAATGGAAAACCACTGCGCGCAGGTACTGCTTATGAAGTTACTCACACTAAAACCCAACACCCTGTTTTTAAAACTTTCAAACTAATTTCTTTTTCTATTCCACACGGCACTACTGAAGAGCAACTGGTAAACCTTTTTAAGGCTCTTAACATCCAAGGAGTCGGTAGAGTTAAAGCAACTAAAATCTGGGAAGCACTAGGTAGTGATGCTGTTAAAAAAATTAACGAAGACCCAAGTTGTTTAAATAACCTTGGTTTTTCAAACAGTGTAATTTTAGAAATTACTAAGAAAGTTCAAGAAAACTTCAAAGAGGTAGAGATCTTAAATTTCTTAACGTCGGTTGGGATTTCTGCTCATTTTTCTGCCCAAATTTTTAAAAAACTGCCAGACGCTGTTGCAGAAATCAAGAAAAATCCGTACATTTTAGCTAAAAAAATTAACCGTTTTGGTTTTACTAAAGCAGATTTAGTAGCCTTAGCACTAGGTATTGAAAAAACTGACTTAAAACGTGCAGAAGAAGCAATTTTTCACGTAATTAGTGCATATTCAATTGACGGACACAGTTACTACACTAAAGACACATTAATCCAAGAAACCGAAACTTTTTTAAAGAAAATTGATGAATACAAAATTAGCGAATATCCTTTGAAAACTGCGATTGATAACTTGATTTTTGCTAATCGTTTATTTTTTGAAGATGGCTTTGTATATTTACCAGAGGTCTATAAAGCAGAGGTTAATGTTGCTAAAATCCTTAATAATATATTTGCAAACAACACAAACTCCTTGCCTAGTGACTATATAGATAAACAAATTAAAATAAAAGAAAAAGAAAACGCAATTACTTACACCGAAGACCAAATTAAAGCCATTAAGATGGCCTTAACTAACTCACTTTCTTTTATTACTGGCGGACCAGGTACCGGTAAGACTACTATTTTAAAGGCAGTTAATGAAATTTACCTTGAGTATGCAAGAAAAGATACAACTAATAACTTTAAAATAAATAACTTACTTTTAGCGCCAACTGGCCGTGCAGCTCGCCGAATTTATGAAAGTACTGGAGACGAAGCCTCTACTATCCACTCAGCACTTGAGTGGATTCCAGCTCAAGACGACGAACGCTCATACTACTTTAAAAGAAACGAAAATCAACGTTTTACTGACATTGGCCTAATTATTGTAGATGAAGCCTCAATGTTAGATATTCGCCTAGCAGATGCATTGCTTAGAGCAATTGATAAAAACACCAAAGTTGTTTTTATTGGAGATGGGCACCAGTTGCCAAGTATCCAACCTGGGTTGTTTTTAACCGATTCAATTAACTCAAAATGTTTTCCTGTCACTACTTTAAACCAAATTTGTAGGCAAAGCAAAGACTCTGGTATCGTTCCTTTAATTTCAGCGCTTAAAAATAAAGAAGTTAACGAGACTAATTTCAAAAATTATATAAGCAAAGATTTGAGTATGGGTGAATGCTCAGCTGAATATATCCGCAATAACATCGTTAACTTCCTGCAACTTTGCGAAAAACAAAATATTGATATTTACCAAGACTTTCAAATTTTGATTCCAATGAAAGAAGGTGAATGCGGAGTTCACGATATTAACAAGATTTGTCAAAACTACTTTATTCCATATGAAAACAGAGACCGCTTTTTAGAAATTAGAAAAGATTCGCGCTTTTATATTAATGACAAACTAATGATTACTAAAAATTACCCAGACCACGGTGTCATGAACGGAGATATCGGCAAAGTAGTAGATATTCAGGCAAAAACTTTTGTACTTAAAATTGGCGATAATTTAGTATCGCTGCCTGTAGATATTAAAGAAGATACAGAACTTGCCTATGCTTCCACAATCCATAAATCTCAAGGTTCTGAGTATAAGTTAGCAGTTGTTATTTTACTAAGTCGTTTTTATATAATACTTACCAATGAACTTCTTTATACAGCAGTATCTCGCGCTAAAGAGAAATTATTTATAATTGGTGAACCTAGCCAACTAAAAATGTGCACTGTAGATGAGCAACAACGCAATTCTACTTTAATTAAAAGAATTGTTGAACAAAAAGAAGAAATTGCTAAACTGCAGTTAAGCGAAAAGGAGTGATTTATGAACGTATATGATTTTGTCGTAAAAACACAAGACAACCAAGACCTAAAACTAGATATCTATAAAGGAAAGGTTTTGTTGATAGTCAACACCGCAACTAGATGCGGTTTTACAAAACAATACACAGAACTTGAAGAACTTTACTTAAAGTACAAAGACCAAGGATTTGTAATCTTGGATTTTCCTTGCAATCAGTTTTTAATGCAAGCACCGGGTACTGATTCTGAAATTCACAATTTCTGTGTGATGAATTTCAACACAACTTTCCCACAATTTTCTAAAATCAAGGTTAACGGCAAAGACGCAATTGAACTATACAAATACTTAAAAGAAGTGCTACCGGGCGGCCGAATTAAGTGGAACTTCACTAAGTTTTTAGTAAACAGACAAGGAGATGTTATTCAAAGATTTGGCTCAAAAGAAGCACCTTTAAGTTTTGAAGAAAAAATCAAATCAGCACTAAGCACTAGCTTAGAAAACTAATCTAAAAGAATTATTTTTCAATTTAAAAAGCACAAATTATCCAAAGTCTAGGATAATTTGTGCTTTTTCATTAAGGAAGTTATAAACGATATAACTATATAAAACTGTGCGTTTTGTAATTTTCATCTAAAATTCCATTATCTTTTTCTAAAATAATAGTCTTTACTAAAAAAATATTTCTAAAATTTAAGGTATAACGCTTGCGTTATACCTTATTTTATGTTAGAATATTATAGGTATCTATCTATATAATATAGCGAGGTGTAAGATGAGAATTCCAACAGAGATAAAAGCAGTAAAAAGACCAGTAAATACAGTAGTAAGAGATTACTTTGGGAAGTATAAAGTTGTCAAAAGAACTTGTAAATATATCAATAAAAAACCTACTCCAGTTGACAAAGAAATAGTAGGCGAAATTGTCAATTTTGAGTTTGTAGCGTATCAAGAACCTATTCCAGTTGGAACAAGAAGTAGCAATAAGGAAAATAAAGGAACTGATATTAAAGATTACGGAAATATTAAGTTATTTACAAGTAAAAGTGAAGATATTTTAGAAAGTTTAAAAAAACATTTTGATTCAACTACAGCGATAAAACTGTATGTGATTTCTATCATTCGCTGTTGTTTTCCGAAAGCAACCAATAGCATGTTGAAACACTTTTATGACACTTCCTTTCTATCAGAAGATTTTCCAAAAGTGGGACTTTCTGAATCTATGCTGCCTGATTTTTTTGAAAAAACAGGCAGAGCATATTCAGCAATCGAAAACTTTATGATAGACCGCATCAACAGTTTTAACGGTAAGGTTCAAATTATTGACGGAACTCTGAAATCTTACAACTCAAGCGACTCAGCATTTTCTGCTTGGTCAAGAAAAGGTAGGATAAAAGGTAGTAAAGATTTTTCACTAATTTATACCTACGACTTGGAGAGTAGAGAGCCAATTTACCACAGACCATACGCTGGAAATATGTTAGACAGCACGATTTTTAATGATTATTTAAACTATATACCAAATAGCAGTGGTATTTTGATTGGCGACAAAGGTTTTAAAACTGAGTTTATAACTGAGAAAATCAACACAGTAAATAAACTAAAATATTTATTTCCTTTAAAAAGAAAAACAAGAATTCTTAAAGAAGAAAATATAGCGACTGGGTTAGTTCCAGTCGCTATTAAAGACAAGCAATTACTTGGCAAAAAGTTGTATATTGACAACAAATTTTATTATTATTTTAAGGATTTAGAAATTGAATCTAATGAGAAAAAATCTTTATATTTTAAACAAATCAAAAAACAGAATTTTAACAGCGAGTTATTTAAAAAAGAAGTCGAAACTTATGGCACAATCGTTTTTGAATCTAACGCAGACTTAACATTAGAAGAAGTTTTTATCATGTATGACCAGAGGTGGGAAATTGAAAAAATGTTTAATTTTTATAAAAATATTTTAGAACTTTCAGCAACCCGAGTGCATACTGATATGCGTGTTTATACAACAGAGTTTATCAATTATTTATCGCTGATAATTGGGTGTCGTGTTAAAAATAATTTAGTGAAATTAGGTCTAGACAAAAAGTATTCTTTTAAACAAATTTTAGAATTGCTTAAAAGCTACAAAATGCAATATACAAATGGTAAATGGAGAAGTTCACAACTCTTAAAATATGTTGAAGAACTAGTAAAACAACTAAATATATAGTTATAAATTAGAACTTTTTTATTTCATTGTTTTGCTAAATATTTTTATTGGTAGAAATTAGTATTGAAAATCGTAAGACTGAAGTTGTCTAATTTGGCTATTAACATAGCTAAGTTTAACAAACAAACCAATAAAGCCAAGGATACCAAAAAAGAATCCTAAGATTTACTACCTCTAAAGGTTTAGTTTCGCTAAAATTAAGTTCAGCAATTTTTTTATTTACATAAACTACTTTAATAAATAGAGCAATTAACCCAAATAGCGGTAAAAATAAACCAATTATTAACAAAATGTAGTGAACTCGTGCTTTAAACACTTGAACGATAGATAAAATTTAGAAAATTAAGAGCAATAGTCCAGAAATTCCGATTGCAACAAATAGCGAAACATATACTGGCAGATACTTAAAAATAACAGAATTTTTATTAGGCATGCCTGTTTTTGGATCAATACTTGGGCCTCTATGTAAAAAGCTGGTGGTAATCAAGACTGCAGCAAATAACGCAATG
>CAUTNJ010000034.1:0-6157 GCA_963539745.1 uncultured Acholeplasmataceae bacterium | reverse complement strand
AACTTTGCGATAAGGCAAAAAAAGCGTTAGCAAAATAGACTGTAGATGCCAAAAGAAACAAAAACTACAGAAAAAACTGTAAAAAAAGTTAAAGAATCTGCTAAAAAAGCAACCAAGACTACAAAAAAAGAAGTTGCAAAAGTTGTCAAAAAAAGTGAACCTAAAAAGACTGTTAAAACAGCTAAGGCAAAAACTGAGTTAAAAAAAGTGGCTAAAGCAACAAAATCCGCAAAAAAAGCAGTTGCAAAAGTTGTCAAAAAAAGTGAACCTAAAAAGACCACAAAGGCTACTAAAACAAACACAGATTCTCTTAAAAAAATTGACAGTGTATATAAAAAAATAGTTAAAAAAATCGGCGACGAGCAAACTATTTCTTTAGAAGAACTAAATAAAATCAATACTTCTGCAGATGGACTAGATACCATCATTGAACGTCTGAAAAACGAAGGATACGAAGTAACTGGTCTAGTTGACGAGACTGAAATATACGTAGAAGAACTTAAAGATGCAGAAGACTTAGAAAACGAAATCAATCATTCAAATCTTTTTAAAAATACTGGCACAAACATCCCATCAACTGACTTAATTAGTCTATACTACGCTGATGTTACTAAAATTAAACTACTGACTTTTGACGAAGAACAAGAATTGGCCATTCAAATGGAAGACGGAAAAGCCGCGACTGAGCAAATTAATGAAATGCTTGCAAACGGAGTTGACCAGTACGACCCAAAAATCCTGGATTTAAGAAAAGTTGAATACCGGGGTATGAAAGCAAAACATAGTTTAATTGATGCAAACTACCGCTTGGTTATTTCAATTGCCAAAAAATACGACCGCGGACACATGTCTTTCTTAGACCTGTGTCAAGAAGGGTCAATGGGCCTGGCTCGAGCGGCTGATAAGTTTGACTACAAAAAAGGCTATAAGTTTTCAACTTACGCTACATGGTGGATTCGCCAAGCAATTGCCAGAGCGATTGCCGATCAAGGAAAAACTATTCGGATTCCTGTCCACATGAACGAAACGATTTCTAAAATCACCAAAATCCAATCTCAACTAACCCAAGAACTTGGCAGAACTCCGACAGACGAAGAGATTTGTGCGCGCATGCCTGGTTTGACTGAAGAGAAGCTAAATCATGTTAGACGTATTGCTAAAGACCCGGTTTCTTTAGAACAACCAGTTGGTGAAGAAGAAGACTCTATCCTGGCTGACTTTATTTCAGATCCAAACGCAATTACTCCTGAAGAATACGACAATAAACAACTACTTTTAGATGTTTTAAACGAAGTTCTGCAAGGTCTGACTGACCGCGAAGAGCGCGTACTTAGACTAAGATTTGGGCTATACGACGGTCAAACTAGGACTTTAGAAGAAGTCGGCAATATATTTTCGGTAACCCGTGAGCGAATTCGCCAAATTGAAAACAAGGCCTTAAAGAAACTTAAACAAAACAAAAATGCCGATAAAATTCGTAAATACTACGAACTAAACAGGAAGTGATAAGATGCGTGTACTAACAGGTAAATTTAAAGGACAAACTCTCAAACGTGTGTTTTCAGATGAAACTAGGGAAACTTCAGAAATCTTAAAACAAGCAGTTTTTAACTCGCTTTTTGACTTAGATGATAAAGTTTTTCTAGATTTATTTGCAGGTTGTGGTCAAATCGGCATTGAGGCACTTTCTCGCGGTGCTAAACTGGTTTACTTTAACGACCGTTTTTTAAAGTCTGAACAAACTGTGTTGGAAAACTTAGCGATATGCAAGGCAGATAAAAACTCATATGAAGTCAAACGTCTAGATTATCTTGATTACCTTGGACACATTACTGCTAAAGGGGTGCTTTTTGACTATATTTTCCTAGACCCGCCTTTTAACACCAATTACTATAAAAACATCTTACATACTGTTAAAGATATACTTAAACCAAACGGTAAAGTTGCAATTGAATGTAAGGCAGATTTTGAAGATTTTTCGGTTGCTGGCTACAGTTTAGAAAAATCTACAGTTTACTCAAATAAAAAACTACTAATTTTCCAAAAGGAAAACTAGCCTCATACCTTTTTAAAAAGGAGTTTAAACAAATATGTATAATTTAGTTATCATGGCAGCAACTGCTCCACTTTGGGTAGCAATTGTTGCGCCTATTGTTCTGTTTATTTTTGGTGTATTTTTCGGATTTTACCTAGCGCGTTTCTACGTTAAACGATATTTGGCAAAAAACCCACCGATCAACGAAGCCGCGATTCGCGCAATGGGGCGCCAAATGGGTCGTACTTTTTCTGAAAAACAAGTTAAACAAATTGTTGCTCAGATGAACGCGGCTAACCAAGGTGACGTAAAAAAATAAATCAGACTGACATAAATAAAAAAGGATTTGGTAAATAACCAAATCCTTTTTTAAAATTGTTTTAAAAGTGGTTAAGTTAGAAACGCAAAAATTGTTCTGCGTCTAAAACAAAAACGACAGCACCGCCGACTTCAACTGAAACCGGAATTGAAGAAAAACCACCAAACTCATTTAAAATGGTGCTTGGCACGTCTTTTCTGCGTTTTTTGGAGTTATCGTCAATAATGTCTAGAACTTGTGGAACCAACTCGTCGTTTACACCGATTAAAAACGTTGCGTTTTTAGAACGCAAGAACCCACCAGTTGTTACCAATCTAGTAGTTTGAAACTTATTTTGGTTTAAAGCACGTTGAACCTTATTGGCGTCGTCGTTGGTAATGATTGCAACAATTAGTTTCATAAATTAAATATCTTCTTGAATTCAGCAGAAATTAGTATTTTTGTCTGCGGATTTTGCCGTCTAATTTGTGAATTACCAAACTACCACCGTTTTTTTCAACTAGAGCCTCAGCATAAGCGACAGCTTCTTTCTGAGTTTCAAAGAACTTAATAGTTTTATCTGAACCTTCTTTTCTGACTCTCCACATTTTGTAGTTTTCAGTTTTTGGTTCTTTGTTTTGAGATACGTGATAGGTTGATGTATTTTCTGCCATAATTTCCTCGCTTTGTTTACTTAAATTATAGCAGTAAACAACTTTATTTTGTTGCGATAGTTTGTTTTGCTTTTTTCAGTTTCTTAAAAAATTTTAAAAAATTTATTTTAATTCTGTTTTTATATATCATAAATGGTAAAATATAAGCGTATGCAAGACAAAGAAATATTTATGTTGCTCTCTGATGCCAACAAGCTAATTAAAAATGTAGTTGTTGTAAATCAGTCTACTGAATACATTTCGCTTTTATTTAAGCAAAATGTTAAAAAGGCTAAATTTTTCGTGCCTTCTTCTATTCAAAACAATATTTTTGAAATTTCTCAACTTTACGGCGTCAATATTACACGCTCTCGTTTTGATAAACTTTTTACTGGCGCTATTAAACCTGCAAACTCAACTGAGTCTGCACTACTTAACTACGCTAAGTTAATTAAAACTGTATTTTTAAATTACAAAGACATCACTATTGACCTCAGTACAATTGAGTTTTTCTACAACAAAATCAGTGAGGGTCTGAAAACCAATAGTTTACTAAAGGCTTACCGCAAGACTAGATTCACAAATTACTTTAACATTTCTAGTAAAAAAGACGACCGATATGAAGGCGTGAAGGCTAACGAAATTAAAAACAAATTAAGAGAAATTTGTGCTGAGTACAATGCAGAGTTGGCGACTAACCCTGACTTAAAATTATTTATCATTCCACGTTTTATTGCGCAGTTTATCTACATCTCTCCGTTTGTTCGCTTCAACTATATAATTGCCAATTTGCTGATCCACACATGCTTACTAAAAGAAGGCTACGCCATTTCTAGAGTTGGTAAGTTAGATGAGTTTTTAAATCGTTATAAAGACAAAATGGAAACAACCTTGGTGGATATTCAAAAAAATCTAAACGATGGAAATGACTCAACCATTGACTTCATTAAGTTCTTTACAGAAATTTTGGCCAAGACCTACGCGGACTTTAGAGTGCAAATTTCGGCAATTGAAGCAGGTAAAAAAGCAGTTGATGTTGTCAGAAAACAAATTAAAGATAAGTTCAAAGTTTTCACCAAACGAGAAATTATGAAAGAATGTCCGTATTTCTCTAAAATCACGATTGAGCGAACTTTGGCGGCACTAGTTAAAGAAAACTTTATCTCAATTCACAAGCAAGGCAAAAGCACCAGGTATTTAGTTAACGCCACTAGTGTTTAGATGTAGACTTTTCATTTAAGTCAAAATAAAAAGCGGAATTACAGTCTTTAACTGACTTGTAATTCCGCTATTGTTTTGTCCTGAAATTAAAATAAAGATAAGTTTTTAAGTCTTAAACTTTTCGTAAGTTTATTATTAACCAAACATTTTATTAATAATTTTAATACTTTGCAGATATCTTTTTCAGTGTCTTTTTCCTTGTGCCTATTGTTTTAATTTCTAAAAAATCTGTTTAACTTGTTTTCTATTATTCAATACAAGAAAGTTTGCACAAAGCACCAGAGAAAAAATAGTGAACTCGGACTGGTAGCGGTAAAAAACTACCTAATGCAAACCACAACACCGAAAACACCACGCACATAGCTATTGGACAAGTTTCCATCAAGTGTAATGCGGTATGCGGTAGGGTTAGAGTCTGGATACTGAGTAGCAATCCACCAGTGCAAGTAATGGCCGGTGTGGTAATAAAGTGCTGAACCAGATAGTTCAATAAATGAAGATATGCTTGTACCACGGTATGAAGAAGCGAAATTGTTATATTGCGTCAAAATAGCTTTTGCATAATCAGTAGGCTCACGTTTTAATTTTGAATCTAGACCACTAACTAAAGCAGGTTTAACACTAAACTCTCCATCGTCATATGTTGGCATAAATGTGCCTTGGTTAATATATGTGCCAATCATTGCAACAATTGATTTTAAAATAGAGTTCACTGGTTTAGCGTTATCTTTGTATTTTTCGTAATAAATATTGTAAGGTGAAAAATCAATAATTTTTTTAGTGAACCAAGTATTTTGCTTTGGAATTTTTACAAACTCAATATCTTCAAATTTATAGTAATTTCCGTTGAATTTTTCGTATCTGTTGTTGTATTTGTCTATGTAATAATAACGTGTGAACTTTATAGTGTAGTTTTTGCCTTTTGAATTAAACGGAATTTCTTTTATAGATTCAAAGCTATATTTGATTCCTTCAGGGTTGTCTACTTTAGTTTGTGGGTATTTACCAACTTTTCTAATTAGTTCACCTACATAAACTTTTATTGTGTGATTGTTTTTAACTTCTAAGTTCATAATTTCTGCTTTAGTTTTTTGTTTTCCGTCTAGTTCTAACTTTTTAATTTCCATGTCTTCTTGCTTAAACTTACTTTCGTCGATTTCACCATGTGTTTGGCCATGTCTAAAAACCTTACTTGGAATTGTTGAAGAATGTCCGATGACTTGATAAGTTACAGTGTAAGTTTTGCGCTTAATTGTGACAACTACTCTGTTTTGATTTTCATCTGGATTTACAAGAAGAGTTTGCCTGTTGGATGTAGGTCTTTCGTATACAGTATTATCAGGGTTTGGATAGATGACTGAGTGAACAGTACCAATTTTTTGGCTCTTAGTTTCGGTTTTTTCAAAGTAATTTCCATCTGGTTTTTGAGTTTTAACAATGTATGTGATTTTTCTGTCTTGAAAGTCAGTTTGCGCGTATATAGTAATGTTTGTATTGCCTGCTATAAATTCAGTTTGAGTGTTATGACCACCAGTTGGATATAAACTCCAGCCAAGGAAGTTGTGAGTATTTACTAAAGTATAAGTTGGTAGTGGTATTTTTCTAGTCTTTTTAACGTTTTTTTGCTCGTATTCTAAACTTTGGATACCAACGGTTTTCTTATACTCGACTGTAATTTCTTTTAACTTATAGTATTTATAGACTACTGTGTTGTTATTGCCAACAGTTAAGAGTTGATTTAAAATGCTAGTTTGATTGTCATCTTTTTCATATAGGTCGTTATCTAGATTATTATATGGCTTATAGGTAGCACCATTTTCGACTAATTGATTTTTTTGTTCTTCAATAATATCGTCGTAAGTTCCATTTAGGGAGCTATCTGGACCTTGCTTTTCTAGTTTATGGATAATTTTGTAGTTAACTGTGTGTCTAGTTTCGGTAAAGTAAGCA
>CAUTNJ010000033.1:0-6186 GCA_963539745.1 uncultured Acholeplasmataceae bacterium | reverse complement strand
TTAAAATATTTGGCGCAAAGGCCATTGGCTTTGCTTTTCCTTATGGCTTTTTAATCTACATAGTTCTTTACAAAGTCCGCAAGCCTGGTACTCTTTTGTTGCTTAGTTTAATGCTCGGTATTCCTTTGGCTTTTCGCCCAGTAATGCTATTTTCGTTTATAATTCCTGCGCTGATTTTAGAAATAATTTGTTTAATTGTTTTTAAAAACTACCGAAAAACTGCACCTAAACTACTAGCAAGTGCTTTGTTTGTGCCACTCCAAACTCCGGCGCAATGGTTCTACATGCGCTTAATTTCGGGAAAAGCCAATAACACCATTATTGTTGGCAGCACTCTAAATATCAGTTTAATCATTTCTTTTACTGTAGTTTTAGCAATTATCGGTGCTGGACTTGGATTTATAATTGCCAAAGAGTTTAAAAACCACAAATTACTTAAACTCAATGACTTTATTGAGTAAACTAAATCCACTCGTTTTACTTTTAAACTCTATTTTAATTTTTAGCCTTGGCTTGGTTTTAGCCGAAACCAAGGCTAAAACTTTTTTTATTTTAGTTAGTTTACTAATTTTATTAGCCTTTGGATTTGCGGATGCTTTGGCCACAAAGTTACCGAGTTTTTTGGTATTTACATCCATTGTTTTGGCTGTATTTTGGTGGCAAACTAAAAGCACAGAACAAACATACTCTGTATTTGTGCGTTTTTTTGCAGCATTTTTAGCCTATATTTTAATGAGCGGACTTGACCTTAGTTATTTAACTGAGATTTTAATTAAACTAAAAGTCTCTCGCAGATTTATTTTAGGCATTTGTGTGATGTTTACTTTCCTGCCGGTTTTCATGCAAGAGTTTAGACACAACATGCAAGTTAAAAAGTATGTTGGCAACACCAAAAAAACACTTTATCAAAAGTTTAGGGGTCTAGTTGTGCCTCTATTAGTTAGAAGCTTTGAAATTACTGAAATGCTCACCTTGGCAGCAACTTTGAAAAACTTTAATTTAAACAAATCAAGCCAACTTGTTCTTCCGACATATTTTAAGTCTTTAGTTAAAAATATTTCTTTTACCTTAATTAGTTTTGTAAGTTTTACAGGAGTAGCCTTATATGCTTTTGTCTTTTAAAAACTACTCGCTCACCTTAAAAGAAAACAATAGAGTAATTTTAAAAGACATCAATATTGATTTTATACCAGGTGAAATTTACTGCATATTCGGACCATCTGGTTCTGGTAAAACCACAATGCTTAACTCTATTTTAAAAAATTTAGGAAAAACTCATGAATACACGCAAAAAGGTGAAATCACTTTAAACAACACAGACATTCAAACGATTAGTGAAGATAACTACTTTAAAGTCGTTTCTGCTGTTATGCAAAATCCACAAGACCAGTTTTTCTTTCCAAAAACTATATATGAGTATTCTTTTCCTTTACTAAACATCGGACTTTCAAAAGCGCAAACTCAACAAAGCTTTAATACTTTTTCAAATCACTTTAAGTTAAAAAACCAAGATGTTTTTACTTTGTCTGCAGGTGAAAAGCAGATTTTAGAGACTTACGCAAACTTAGAGAACGATAAACAAATCTATATATACGACGAACCTCTTGCTAATTTAGATAGAAATAAAGTTCTTGAGTTTTTCACAACACTAAACCATTTAAAAAAAGTAGGGAAAACCATAATTATTTTTGAACACCGCAGTTGCCTACTTAGATACTTAACTGCAAACAACTTTGTATTAAAAAACGGAGAACTAAAGAAGTTTGACTTCTCATGTTTTTCAAAAATTGAACCGCTTGACTTAAATGAACCTTTAAAAGACATCGCTCTAAGTGCTAAAAACTTATCTGTTAAGTTAGGTTCTGACTTCAATTTTTTACTTAAAGAACTTAAATTAAACAGAGGTGAACTTAAACTAATTACTGGTGAAAACGGGAGCGGTAAAACCACTATTTTTAATCTGCTACTTGGTAATTTAAAAATAACAAAACCTGGCAAAATAGAAGTTTATTTAAATAAACGCAAATACAAAAACCTGAAAAAAATAAAAAAATACGTCAGTTATTTACCACACGACGTTCGCTATATGTTTTCTGAAAACAAAGTAGTAAAAGAACTGAATAATGTTAAAAACCAAACTTTAGTTAATAAACTCCTTTTTGAATTTGGTCTAAACGATAAGTTAAACCAACACCCCTTTACCCTTTCGCATGGTGAGCAGCAAAGACTAGGTTTACTTTTAGCATTAGCCAAAGAACCCAAGTTTTTGCTGCTTGACGAACCTACTTCTGGTCTTGACGATAAACTGTGTTTTACAATTTGCAAAGCAGTCGCGGACTACACAAATACTTACTATGCATCAACTTTACTAATTACGCATGACCCCAGAGTTAAGGCTTATTTTAAAGTTGAAGAAGTTGCAATCAGCAAACAAGATATAAAACAATAAACACAATATTTTTTAAGTGAAGCCTATAAGGAAATTTTCCTTAAAGGCTTTTTTAATATTTCATTATCAAAATTTAAAAAATAGACCGAACAAACATTTTAGCGCTTTTAATAATTAAGTGCTAAATAAAAAAACGGCTATATAAAGCCGTTTTTTTATTATAAAAACATAATTTTTAAAAAATATTAAAAAAATAGCACTTAACTATTGACAGTGCTAATTTAAATATGCTAGAATACATACGAACCAAAAAGGAGGTATATAAATGTTAACAGGTAGAGAAAAATTAGTCTTAAAAGCCCTGGTTTCTGAATACATCAAAACAGGTCGCCCGCAAGGCTCTAAATACTTATCTGAAGAAATTCCTTATCTAAAAAAATACGCACCCGCCACGATTAGGGCAGATATGTGTAATTTAGAAAATTTAAACTTCCTTGAAAAAACCCACACATCGTCTGGTCGAGTGCCGAGCACCAAGGCTCTTCGCTACTACATTGAAAACTTACTTACTCCCTCTAAAGAATGTGAAAACTTGTTTCCTGTAGTAGATAAAATCGCCGATAAAGCAATTTTTTCAAAATCTGGTGTAGTTGAGGCTTTAACTTCCCTGCTTTCTTCTGTTAAAAACTCTTGCATAGTTTCCTACGAAAGCTACACGATTTCCCAAAAAGTCAAATCAATTCAACTAATTGCTCTAAACGAACTGCAAGCAGTACTCTTAATAGTTTTAGAAAATGGGCGAGTTAGCAACTATAAAATAGACATCCCTAAATACTTTAAGTTAAGTGTGCTAACCGACTGGCTAAATGCCCTGACTTCAACCCTGGTAAACAAAGAACTAACCGAAGTTATTGATCTGCTCGCCTTTCAACTACAGCCAGTTTTAGCAGATGACCCGAAAACTAAGTTTATTCGGTTTTTAATTAAAGTTTTAAGAAAAGAAATAGTTAATCTCCACAGTGATAAATACACACTAATCGGCTTTGAAAACTTCCAAGATAATCTTTTTTTTCAAACTAGCTCAGAAATGCATGCCTTTAAATCCCTGCTTTCTGTAAAAAACTTAAAAAATCTAATTAACGAAGACACAGGTCTGGCTATTCGCTTCACTAAAGAAATTGAGTTTATTCAAAAATACCCAGCAGTACTCTTTACCCTACCTTACCGCACAGGAAACTCACTTTCTTGCCTGGCCTTGATGGCACCAGATACCGTTGACTACAACACGATTATTCCTTTACTTAAATACATTGAAATTAAATTGCTAGATCTTTTTAAAAAGGAGGTGACGGATGAATAAAGAAGAAAAGGACATTCCTGAAAACCCAGAATACAGCCAAACAAGTTCGGAAAACTCAAAAGATTTCAAAACCAAGCACAAAAAATCTCTTCGCATCAAAGAACTTGAGGCTGAGTTGACAGAGGTGAATTCAAAGATGCTAAGAATTGCCGCTGAATTTGAAAACTACAAGAAACGCATCAAAACTGAACAAGAAACTGTCTTTAAATACGCCAATATGGATTTAATTGACAAACTTATTCAACCACTTGACCAGCTAAGGACAGTTGCTGAAATGCCGACTGAAAATGATCTACTTAAAAATTTCTTAGTTGGGTTCAAAATGCTTTCAGACCAAATATTTTCGCTACTTGAATCTGAAGGCATCTCAAAAATCACGCCAAACATTGGCGATGACTACGACCCAATGGTGCACTCAGCACTAGAGAAAGTTGAGTCTACGCAACCTGAAAACACAATTACTAAAATTATTCAAAACGGCTACACATATAAAGACCGTTTACTGAGACCTGCCTTGGTCGAAGTTTCAAAAGGAGGAAACTAATTATGGCAAAAACAAATAAAATTATTGGTATCGATTTAGGTACAACAAACTCATGTGTTTCTGTAATGGAAGCAGGTGAAGCAAAAGTTATTCAAAACGCAGAAGGTGGCAGAACTACCCCTTCAGTTGTGGCTTTCAAAAACAACGGTGGCAATATTGAAATTATTGTCGGAGAGGCTGCTAAAAGAATGGCAATGACAAACCCAGATACAGTCACTTCAATTAAGAGACATATGGGTGAGACTAACTTTAAAACTAAAACTATTAAAGGCGAATACAAACCAGAAGAAATTTCTGCAATGATCTTGCAGTCTTTAAAAAAGACCGCAGAGGCTTACCTAGGTGCAGAAGTCACAGAAGCGGTTATCACCGTACCTGCTTACTTTAACGACGCACAAAGACAAGCGACTAAAGACGCTGGTAAAATTGCTGGCTTAAATGTGCGCAGAATTATCAACGAACCAACTGCGGCTGCACTTGCTTATGGTTTTGACAAACAAGACAAAGAACACACAGTCTTGGTATTTGACTTAGGTGGTGGTACTTTTGACGTATCTATCCTACACCTTGCCGACGGCACATTTGAAGTTGTTTCAACAGCCGGTGACAATAAACTAGGCGGCGACGACTTTGACCAAAAAATCGTTGACTACTTAATTGAAAAATTCAGACGAGAAACTGCAGTTGACCTATCTCGCGACCGCTCTGCGCTGCAACGCCTAAAAGACGCCGCAGAAAAAGCCAAAAAAGACTTATCTGGTCTAACTCAAACCCAAATTTCACTTCCTTTTATTTCTATGGGTCAAGCCGGACCTGTGCACTTGGAAGAAACTTTGACTCGTGCTAAGTTTGATGAGTTAACCGCTGACTTAGTAGAACGCGCAAAACTTCCTGTACAACGTGCACTTCAAGACGCTAAAATGACTAGTGCTGACATTAACCAAGTGCTGCTTGTAGGTGGTTCAACTCGTATTCCAGCAGTTCAAGAAATGGTTAAAAAAGAACTTGGCAAAGAACCAAACAAATCAGTTAACCCAGATGAAGTCGTGGCAATGGGTGCCGCTATTCAAGGTGGTGTGCTTGCTGGAGACGTTAAAGACGTCTTGCTTTTAGACGTAACTCCACTTTCTTTAGGTATTGAAACACTTGGTGGTCTATTTGAAAAAATCATTGAAAGAAACACCACAATTCCAACTTCTAAATCAAAAGTTTTCTCAACTGCTCAAGACAACCAACCAGGCGTGCTTATCCACGTACTTCAAGGTGAACGCAAATTAGTTCACGACAACAAGTCACTTGGTAGTTTTGCACTAGACGGCATTCCACCAGCACCTCGTGGTGTTCCACAAATCGAAGTTACCTTTGACATTGACGCCAATGGTAT
The DNA here is from genome assembly GCA_963539745.1 of uncultured Acholeplasmataceae bacterium. Lineage (GTDB taxonomy): Bacteria > Bacillota_I > Bacilli_A > Acholeplasmatales > Acholeplasmataceae > CALISC01. The sequence continues at coordinate 509 of CAUTNJ010000033.1, read as the reverse complement.
AGTTTCGGTTAAAGCTAAAGACCTTGGCACAAACAAAGAACAAGCAATTACCATTACTGGTGGCTCTGGACTTTCTGAATCAGAAATTGAGCGCATGGTTAACGAGGCTAAAGAAAACGAAGAGGCTGACCGTAAACGAAAAGAACTGATTGACCTTAAAAACGAAGCAGATTCTATGATTTATCAAACTGAGAAAGCCATTAAAGACCTTGGCGACAAAGTAGACGAAAAAGAAAAAACAGAAATAGAGAACGCCAAAAAAGACCTTGAAGATGTGCTTAAAACTGAAAACTTTGCCGTTATCAAAGAGAAAAAAGAAGCCTTTGAAAAACTTGCGCAAGGCATTGCAATGAAAGCATACCAGGCTAAACAAGGCGCGCAATCTGCAGACCAAGCAAAACCTGAAGACAACAAAAACCAAGCAGAAGATGTAAAGGAAGCTACTTTTAGCGACAAGAACTAATGGCTGCTAAACGCGATTACTACGAGATTTTAGGAGTTTCTAAAAC
>CAUTNJ010000032.1:0-6524 GCA_963539745.1 uncultured Acholeplasmataceae bacterium | reverse complement strand
CAATTGAAAACATGTCTTTAATTGCGTTAATTTTTTCAACTACTGCATTAGCCTCATCAACTTCCAGTTGTGCGCCAGTGTGGTTATAAACTTTATATCCGTTGTATTCTTTTGGGTTGTGAGAAGCAGTTACCATCACACCAAATCCAGCATTTAGAAAGCGAACTGCAAACGAAACCATTGGGGTAGGGCGAAGTTCTTTAAATAAATACACCTTAATACCAGCGTGTGCAAGCACACTTGCGGCTTCTTCTGCAAAGTCTTTTGAGTGGTGGCGGTTATCATAACAAATCACCACACCTTGGTCTTTGTAGGTCTTGGTTTCCAAAATATAGTCAGCCAGACCCTTTGAGCAACGTCTAACTGTAAAGATGTTCATGCGGTTAGTACCAGGTCCGATTAGACCACGAAGTCCGCCTGTTCCAAATTCTAAGTCTTTATAGAAAGACTCCTTGATTTCTTTTTTGCCAAATTTCTTTAATTCGTCTTGTAGGTATTGAGGAAGTTTTTCTTGATTTAACCACTTTGTGTAGACTTCCATTTCTAAACTTAATTTTTTATCAGCCATTTTTTCCTCCTAAAATTAAATTAGCCAGTTTAATCATGCCTTTAAAAACTAAAGTATCGTCGTATTTTAAAGGTAGATTTAGTTTTAGTTTTTTTAAAAAAAACTGAGCAGAACCACCAGTTAAATAAACTGATTTTATGGTTGGATTATCTTTAAATATTATACGCAAAAATTCAGAAATTTCAAAACACGACGAGAAGTAAATCCCGCTATCTAGGCAATCTTTGGTGTTTTTTGACATTAAAGTTTCGGGAATTTTTGGTGTGTGCTCGGAAAGCAGGGCGCCTTTAGAAATTAGGCTGTATTTTAAATTATAGCCAGGCGAAATGGCCGCACTTTCTATTTGATTTTTATATATTAACAAATATTTATTAAAAGTACCAATATCGGCAATCAAGGTTCGCCTTGAATCTGAAACTGAAAAAACTAAAGCCAACAGGTCTGCACCAATATCACTTGTGAATTTTTCTTGAAAATTTACTGGTAATTTCAAATATGTTAGTTCAGTAAACTCACATTCTTGTTCTCTTAAAGCAGCAGTTAAAACTTCTGTTGCTTTTGGTACTACTGAAATAAAGTAAACTGGTATTTTTTTTGCTTCAAAGTCTTTAAGTAAAGCAATAGCTTGGTTTTTGTCAAAGTCTTTAGTTAAAACAGTGTTCAGCACTTTAATTTTGTTTTCTAAAAAAATTGCAATTTTTACTCTGGTATTGCCGATGTCTATTAAAAAAAAATCACTAGCCATTGCCAATTTCCTCATCTAAGTTTCCAGGCTTATTTAAAAGGTTTTGTCTATAGGTAAACTGAACTACTGTGTAAACTGGTACACAAATTAACAAAGAAAGCAGAGTTTCTAAAACAGTGTTAAAAGAAATTATTGATAAAAATAGTTTACCAGCATTTGGTGGATAGAGTTTTTTGATATACAAATATAAAAATAGCGCACCGAGCACCATTGCAGAATAAATTATTTGGCTTAAAATGACAGTGTTGGCAATAACTAAAGTTTGTTTTTTAAAAGTTAAAATAAATAAAATTAGTGAGCCTATAAATAGAACAGAGGTTAGCGTAAATACAAATATTTTCATGCCTAGACTGTAGGTTTTGGTTAATTTAACTAAAGCAAAATAAACTAAGCAAAAAAAAGCAAAATAAAACGCAGACAATACTACCTTTTTCCAAATCCTGTCTTCACCAATTTTTTTAAATATAGCATAGATTAAAATAGCAACAAAACCAAAGAAAACTCGGGTCGGAACTGCGACTAAAAAATTTTGAAACGCCAAGTCTATTGGCGAAGTTGCAAAAGCCAGGGCGTAAAACCAGGAGTTTAGTCCGAAAATCGTGGCAAGTAAAACTGTGTAGTACCACGGCAAAACTCCCAAGGAAAGCAGTACAAACACCGGAATTATCGTCAAAGAAACTGGTGGGATTTGAATAAAGCCGATTTGTGGAACCCAAGAAAACAAGAAAATTAGTGCTGCAAATACTGCAAAAATAGAGACATCTATCAGTCTTTTTTTATTTTTTAAATTCATTTAACAAGTTCTTTCTTTTTAGTAGATAAACATTGCATCGCCAAATGAAAAAAACATATAGTCGTTTTCAATTGCGTGTTGATAAGCACGAAGAGTATCCGCCTTGGTCCAAAAAGCAGATACAAGCATAATTAAAGTTGATTTTGGCAAATGAAAATTAGTAATTAAACCAGATACCACTCTAAAGCGGTAGCCTGGATAGATAAAAATGTCAGTCTCGGCGCTAGTTTCCGCAAAACCTAAGTTTTCGTGGTAAGCAGACTCAAGAACTCGGACAGAAGTAGTGCCACAAGCCACAATTCTTCTTTTTTCTAAAAGTGCTTTGTTTAAAATATCTGCGGTTTCTTTAGTGATAAAGTAAGTTTCCTTATGCATTTTATGATCAAGCACATTTTCAACAGTAGGAGGGCGAAAGGTGCCAAGACCAACGTGCAAAGTAACTTCAGCAATCTCAACACCTTTGTTTTTAAGTGCGGCAAGTAACTCTGGTGTAAAGTGAAAACCAGCGGTAGGTGCCGCTGCAGACCCGTCAATTTTTGCGTATACCGTTTGGTAGTCTGCTTTGTTTTCGCATTTAGTTTTAATGTATGGAGGCAGCGGCATTTCACCAATTTCGTCTAAAATTTCATATAAATTACCTGTGTAGTTTAATTTAAGCGAGGTTATGCCTTGTTCTTTTAACTCAATGACTTCTGCGGTTAATTTCGCAGAAAAAGTAATAATAGTACCAATTTTTAATTTCTTTTGTGGTTTTGCAAGTGCTTCAAATACGCTTTTTTCAGTGGGTTTGAGTAAAAGCACTTCTATGGCACCGCCAGTTTCTTTTTGGCCGTGTAGGCGAAAAGGCACAACTTTGGAGTTGTTTAAAACCAGAACATCGCCTGGTTGAAAATAATTAAGAATGTCCGAAAAATTAAGATCAGTTAAACTGCCAGTTTCTCTGTTGCAGACCAAAAGTTTAGCGTCATCTCTTTTTTGATAAGGAGTTTGCGCTATTCTTTTAGGGTCTAAATTAAAATTAAATTCGTCAACTTTCATAGTAAAAATTATAGCAACTAATTAGTGCTTTAAAGTAAATTGATTTGACTAACTTTTTCAAAAATAGTTAGTGTTGAGTTTTTTGCGATTTTGTTAATTTCTGCTTTTAATTCTGGGTGCTTTTTAAGTTTTCTCTGAATTAGTCTGCTCAGAACACTTTTTTTAATTTCAGCACTTGGTTCAAACTCACCAACTCGCCAATCTGGAAACTCAAATTCAAAATCAGGAAAACCTAGAAAATAGTAAATTTGCTCAATTATTTTGCCTGCTTTATTTAGTATTTTTACCTTAACAAAATAACCTTTTTTGTCAAAGCCGATAACTTCGCCTTTGCCAAAAAAACTTTCTTTGGTTTTTTTAAAAAACTTACTTTGCTCATCTTGAGGAAGGTCGCTAAACTGCTCGGCGTGAATGTGGTCTACGTGGTCAATTATGTAGTTTTTGCCGTCAAAATAAGTAATTTCTTTTGCATCAAAAATTTCTGGATGCTTACTTAAAAAAGGAGTGTTGTTTAAAGTAAACGAAAGCGTTCTGTTTAAGAAAGTGTATTCACTTAAACTACCGAACTTAGTGTTATTTAAATTAAGTTTTTTAATTGTGGTTTTACTTAAATTACTTTGAAAATCAAAAGTAGTGAAGTTTGTTGAATTACTTAAATTTAATTCAGAAAGGTGGTTTAGTTTATCTAAAAAAGAAAGATTAGATAACGTATCTGAGTAAGTTATTTCTAGATATTTAAGTTTACTTAAATTGCCTAGCAAAGCGAAATTATCATTATTTACTCCTTTAATTTTACTTAGCATTAAGCTAGATAAACTTGCTAGTTTAGAGATATTGTCAAGAGAGTTTAGCGTAACTTTGTTTAGTTCTAACTTAGCGAGTTTGTTTCCAAAATCTACATTAGATAAATCAAAATTACCTGCAATTTTAAGCGATTTTAGGTTACTGTTTTTTAAAGCATTAAAGTCAAAAACTACTGGCTTAATGTCGGCGTAATTCAACTCAAGTTCATCTAAAGTTACTGTATTTAGTAAACTAAGATTTGTGATTTTTGTGTTATTTTTTAGTACCAGTCCAGTAATGTTTTGGTGTTTTTTAAGTAGTTTTATAAGTTCTGTGTTGTCTAAATTTTTTGGGGAAACTAATGTTTTTAAATTAGTAAATTGTGAAATAAATAGATAGTCTTCAGCGGTATTTTTTTTATCAAAATAACTGACGTTTAAGTTTACATAAGTTACCTTAGTTAAAAACATAGATATCTCAAATTTATCTGTTTTAGGAGTTTCTGAAAAATAAATTAAATCGGTATTTTGTGCAAGCAAACTTACAGGTATATTTTTTTGAGTAAAGCCGGTTTTTAAATAATTGTATTGTGTAGCGTTTAAGTCTCTAACCGAAAAGTTGTTTTCTTTTTCTTTACTAAAAGTAATAATTTCTGGGTAAGTTTGGAAAAATAAAGTCTTTCCGTCTTGAGAATATACTTCAGCAATCACCAAAGCGTGGTCATACTCATCAGTTAAAACTATATTGCTCTTTGGAGTTTTTAAAGTGCCTGAATACACTAATCTGTAGTTTTCATCTGCTGTTTTTTTAACTAAATACTTAAAAACAAAATCTCCCGGATACGAAAAATTAGTGATATTTAGTTCAAGTGTCGAGTCTTTTTGATAAGTCTTAAAATAATCAAAGTTAACTTTTTCTTTATCTAACTTCTCATACTTTAAAACAAAGCCATTTCGTTTTGCTGAAAACCTACCGCTTTTTGTTTTAATTTCTTCGCCATATTTATCGTAAACCGCTTTAACTAACTTACCTGGTTTGTTAAAGTCATTTAAACTATATTCTTGTATTGCTACGCAACCAAATAGTGTAAAAATTAAAAAAAGCGAAATTATAAAAGAAAAGATTTTTTTCATTTCAAGTTCCTTTCTTTGGTAATTATATACCCTTGTAAAATAATTTGCGAATGATTTGCAAATTAAACTAAAAAGCCTAAATAAAGCCAAAAATTGTGCTGTTTGCTGTGGTATAATTTTTAAGGAATATGTTAAACAAAGAAGACCTGATAAAAACATTTCAAAACATTTTTAAGTCAACTCTAGACTTTAAAAAGTACGAAAGCGTTTTTGACAAAATTATTAAAGAACTTACACTTACAACCGAAGAAGTTCGCAGTCTTGAAGAGAAAATCAATAGCCAAATTCAGGCTAATTTTTTGTTTATTGACAACAAAATTCACGAATATAAACTAAAAACTAAAGATATTTTTAAAGAAGTTTCAGAAAAACAAGCAGAGTTTAGTCAAAAACTTACACAGAAAGAAACCGAAATGGAAAAATTTGTAGACAGTGCTAACTTTAGATTGGTAAGTAAGAAAAATATCTTAAGAGAAGAAAATAAAAAAAATAATTTAGAGTTTGATGAACAAATCATTTCTTTTACCGATAAAAAACTAAAAGATGAAAATATTATTTTAAAGTCTGCAAAAGACCAAACAAAACTGGCTGACCAAAATTTAAAATTGCGTCTAAACTTTATCAACGCTAACTTTGAAACAAAGTCTAAAAACCTGCAGACAGCATATCCAGAAACTAGTGAAAAAACTAACTTTGAGTCAATTAACGAGCAACCAGATGACACAATTTGGTTTAAAACTTTGATTATTTTTTATAACGCTAAAGTTAAAAAAATTAATCAAGAAAAAGAACAGAGTATCAAGACAATTGACACTTTTTTTAACGAAAAAATCATCAGACAACAAAAAATAATTGAAGCCATTGAAAACAATTATGCAAATATTTTAAATGAAGCTGAACATGAGTATCAGGGTAAACTTATAAAACCTACGGTTGAGTTAGATAATTTAGCCGAACTTAAAAGAACAGAGTTAAAAAGTTTTGAAAAAGTTTACTTTGAAGACCTTAACTCAGTATATATTAATGAGTATCCAGAAAGTATACAAAATCAGAAAGTCGTCAAAATTAAAGACACCTACAACAATCAAATTGCACAATACTTGAAAAACTTCAGTCAAAAAGTGGCTGTAGTTAACGAAAAAATTACCAAAATTAAAGAACAAGCTGTAGAAAATAAAATAAAAATTGAACAAAAACGCAGTGCTAGTGTTTCAAAAAATAAAATTGCAATTCAAAAACTAGTTGAAACTAAACGCAAATATCTTGACGAAATTAAGTCTTATTTTCAAAAAACTCTAGATACTTTTGACAGGTATTTGTTTATTTCCGGTGCAGATATTCCATTAAAAACCGGTGAGGAAATAAAGGCCTTTTTTAAAAATAATAATAAAGAATATTTTGAAAGTTTTGAATTGCCTGTTTCATGGTGGAATGATAATGGTGGATTTGATAGAATAGATTTTT
>CAUTNJ010000031.1:0-6794 GCA_963539745.1 uncultured Acholeplasmataceae bacterium | reverse complement strand
CCAGAATGAACTTCTTAGAACTTAGTTTTCCTGAGCTTTCGCCTTACTTACTTGCACTTTATTATCTACTTTTAATTTTCCTAATTTTTAGAAAAACTACCTATGTTTATCTAAAAAAATACATATTTCTCTTAGCGTTAGTTTTATTTAAAATAAGGTTTTTGCTCATGCCTTTTCCCTATTTAAAAACTGTGCAAGAAAGCAATACAACTGCTATGATTTTAATTTCTAAAGCTAAAGCCACACTTGTCAATCCAGCTAGTAAAACACTTAGTGCATTTAAGAAACTTGGATTTGCCTACGAACCAGAAGTAATTTACACAGACCTGTTTTATTTTGAAAAAGAGTTGTTTACTTTAAACGAAATTAAACCAAGTAAATTTTACTTCACCAAACTGCCTAAAATTGTGCAAGACAACTACTATTTTTTGCCAAAAAATTTTCAAATTGGTAAATTTGAGTTAAATTTGCTGCACACAACAAAAACTTACGAACACACTAGCAACCGAGGTCCAATTTTAGAACTGAAACACCAAAAAGTTTCATTAGTTTTTCTAAACTCAACATCCCACTCAAAACTTAACCTATTTTTCTCTGAACACAAAGACTTAAAACCTACCTATATTTTTGCAAGGCTCAAAAGCGCAGCAACTGAACCTTATTTTCAAAACAAGTTGCGCTATGTTAAAAACATAGCAACCGCTAAAACTATTAACACTTATTTTTTAACTAAAAACTCAGTCTTTAGATACAGCGAGCGATACATGTTTTTACAAAAATTATAAAATTGCAATATTATTTAAAAAACATATAAAAAGGTAAAGAACCCACCTGATTTTCGGCTAAAAATGTTATAATGAAGCAGTTAAATCAAGGAGAAAAATATGAAAAAAGTCTTTTCAACTACGATCGGTGGTCGTAGCCTAAGAGTAGAGATTGGCGAAGTTGCAAAACAGGCTCAAGCCTCTGCTTTAGTTTATTATGGAGACACTTGTGTGCTTTCTACAGTTTGCTCAAAAGCAAATGAAAATCCACTACAAGATTTCTTTCCACTAATGGTAATTTACCAAGAAAAAAAATATGCTGGTGGTAAAATCCCTGGCAACTTTATGCGAAGAGAAGGTAAAGGTTCGGAATACGAAACTTTAATGTCTAGACTAATTGACAGACCTATTCGCCCACTTTTTAAAGAAGGATATAAAGACGAAGTGCAGGTTGTAAACACTGTAATGTCTTTTGATGAAGCCTGCTCAGCACCACTAACCGCGATGATCGGTTCATCTATTGCCTTGTCTGTATCTTCACTGCCTTTTGATGGTCCAATTGCTGGTGTAACTGTTGGTATGATTGATGGTCAGTTTGTAATCAATCCATCTATTGCTGATTTAGAAAAATCTAGTTTAAACTTAACAGTTGCCGGTACTAAAGACGCCATTAACATGGTAGAAGCCGGAGCGAATGAATTAAGCGAAGAGACTATGGTTGAAGCAATTTTATTTGCGCACGCTGAAATTAAGAAAATTTGCGCATTCATTTCTTCAATTCAAGCAGAAATTGGCGTGGCTAAGAAACCAGTTGAAATTACTGTATATAACCCTAAATTAGTTGGCGAACTTGAGAAAAACTACGCTAAAAAAATCAAAACAGCACTTTTGGTTTTTGACAAACAAGAACGCGACTTAGCGCTAGAGACTTTAAGAGCAGAAGTCATTGAACTTTACTCAAAACAATACGATAAATTAAATTTAGACGAAGATACTCGCAAACTTTACGATAACGAAGTATTTTTAGCATACGAAGACCTAGTTAAAGTTGAGTTTAGAAAACTTATTACTGTTGATAAAATCCGCCCTGACTCAAGAAAAGTCAAAGAAATCCGCCCACTTTCATCAAGACTAGACATCCTGCCGAGAGCACACGGTTCTGCACTGTTTACTCGTGGCCAAACTCAGGCCTTAGCAGTTTTAACTTTGGGTGGCGAAAAAGACAAACAAATTATAGATGACCTTGGATTTGAAGAAGATAAGAGATTTACACTACACTATAACTTCCCACCTTACTCAGTTGGTGAAACTGGCAGATACGGAGCACCTGGCCGTAGAGAAATCGGACACGGTACTTTAGCTCGTCGTGCAATTCTTCCAATGCTTCCATCTGAAGAAGAGTTCCCGTACACTGTACGTTTAGTTTCAGAAATTCTTGAGTCTAACGGTTCGTCTTCAATGGCAACAGTTTGTGGCTCTACCTTGGCCTTAATGGCGGGTGGTGTACCTCTAAAATCACCAGTTGCAGGAATTGCTATGGGTCTAATTAAAGAAGGTAAAAACTACACAATTTTAACCGACATTCAAGGCATGGAAGACCACCTTGGCGACATGGACTTTAAAGTTGCTGGAACCAAAGCAGGTATCACTGCTCTGCAAATGGACATTAAAATTGACGGTATTGATAAAGCCATTTTAACCGAGGCATTAGCCGATGCCAAGGAAGCACGCTTTTCTTTACTTGCACACATGCAAACAACAATTGCAGAACCGAGAAAAGAAGTTGCAGATTGTGCACCACATGTCAAAGTTCTTACCATCAACCCAGATAAAATTAAAGATGTAATTGGCAGTGGCGGAAAAGTAATTAATCAAATCATTCAAGACTGCGGAAACTGCGATATTGAAATTTCTCAAGACGGAAAAGTGGTAATTAGACACTCTGAGTCTAAATACATCCAAATGGCTTACGACAAGGTATATAACTTAACTCGCGAAGTTGAAGTTGGCGCAGTTTACGAGGCTAAAGTTACCAGAATCGAAAAATACGGGGCTTTTGTTGAACTTTGGCCAGGCACAGAAGGCTTAATGCACATCTCTCAAATTGCGCTTGAACGCATTGAAAAAGTAGAAGATGTGCTTTCACTTGGTGACCAAATTTTAGTTAAATGCATCGGAGTTGACGAAAAAGGTAGAGTTGACCTTTCAAGAAAAGAAGTTTTAAAGAAAAACAAAACTAAATAGTTTTAACTTAAAGTAAAAAAAATACACAGACAATCGAGCGGAAACGTTAGGAAAGTCCATGCTAGCACTGGCTGTGATGCCGGTAGTGATTGTGCCAAGGCAATAAATAACCTTGGGCAAGATAAGTATTATCTTGACGACGAAAATGTTTATTTTCATAAAGTGCCACAGAGACGAGTCGATTTAGTTCAAGTGAAACGGGTAAACTCCACAAGCTAGAAACCCAAATTTTGGTAGGGGAACCGCTTTTGTTTCAAATTAAGAAGAGACAAACGGAATGCATATGCATTAGATAAATGATTGTTTAAACACAGAACATGGCTTATTATGTATTTTTTAAAAAAAGACTGCTTTGTAAAGAGTTTAACTTTGCAGGCAGTCATTTTTATTTACTAACCAAAACAATATACACGAATAATTTTTATTTTTTTGAAACACAAAGAGGTGAAAAATGTTAATTTTCTTAATTTTTATATGTTTAATAGTTTTGCTTTTAGCACTAATTTTTTTAGCCTTTTTAATAAGTTCGCTAAGAAGAAAGCAATATTATGATTTTGTTGATAAACATAGTTTAGGTTTGAAGAAATTAAGAGAACTAAATTTAGATTATCAGTTTCTTAAAGTTGAAAACTTTAATTTAGAAAAAAATTATGACAACGAGCATTTCTTTGAAATGGTCGCACCCGTTGATCTTTTAATTTATGAGTTAAGGTTTTTAAAAGAAAAAGTGAAAGAAAACATACAATATACTAAGGTAAATCAGAAAAAATACGAAATTTATTTAAAAAGAGTTGAAAATGAATGTTTAGTTTTTGACTTTGATACAGCCATTACTTTTAAAAACACAGAATATTTAAAACAAGTATTAAATGATTCGATATCTAAAGGAGTTAAAAAACCCGTAACTGATTTTTCTATTTTAGTTAAAATTTACAAGTCTTTAATAAATGGACATCTGGTTAGCTATAAAAAAGATGTATTTGACAGCGAGACAATTATTGAACTTATCGGAATGCTTGAGGAAAAACGAGGAGATTATTATCTGAATCCAGAAATCTGGGACTCAATTTCTAAAGTAGAAAGAGCACGAGTTTCAAATAAAGTTAGATTTGCAATTTATGCTCGCGATAACTATCGTTGTGTTAAATGCGGCGATACCGAAGACTTAGAAATTGATCATATATATCCAATTTCTAAAGGTGGAAAAAGCGATTTAAATAATTTACAAACGCTTTGTCATCGCTGCAATTATCAGAAAGGCAACCACATTTAGATAAAAGAAACTAGTTCATAATCTGTTATTTAGCGTAGTAGACAATTAAAAGAATAATAAAAACTAAAAAGTGCGTTAAAGCGATTAAGAAATTAGAAATATAGTAGAAACGCTTAATTGGTTTTTCTGTCCATCTTTGGCAGTATTCAAAATAAGTCTCTCCCAGTTTTTGTCCAGTTAGTACCGTAAAAAATGACTTAGTTCCGTAAAAAAGCGGAGACAGTATATTTTTGTTGGCCATCAAAATCACCCAGCCAATAAAGAAAACAAAAACCGAGGAAATGGTAAAGGCATTCAGCCAACTTGTAAGGCTGTAACTGCTTTGCCAGTTTAGTGCCAAATAAACAATTAACGCTGAAAAAATTACTTCAAAAAATAAAGCAAAAAGGTAGCCTGCTTCTAAGAAGGTAAAGTTTCTTTCTTTTAACTTAACAAAATAAGTTTGTTTAACCCTGTTTAACTTAAGTTGATCTACTTCGTCTGACATTTTAAAATTTCTCCGATTTTATTTAAAGCAGCTGTTGGCATACCAACTACATTTAAGTAGTCTCCAGTAATTTTTTCAATTAAATTGTTTTCCTTATCTTGTATACCGTATCCACCCGCCTTATCAAAAGGTTTAGTGAGTTCTATGTATTTCTTAATTTGTGCTTCGCTATTTTTCTTAAAATGAACGTAAGTTGTTACTTGAAACGAATAGACTTTGGTTTTGTGAATTATTGCCACTCCGCTAACTACTTTGTGTTTTTTACCATTTAACATTTTTAACATCTCAAAGCAACGTTCAGCGGTTTCTGGCTTTCCTAAAATTTCGTTTTTCAAAACTACTGTGGTATCGGTTGCTAATACTATATCGTCTTGAGATAAGTCTTCTTCTTCAAGAACAGATTTTGCTTTAAAATAAGCCTGTATAGTCGCGTAACTACGCCAATTTACAGCACTTATTTTGCTTTCATCCCAACTTGGTTTAACGGCTTTAAAATCAAAATTATGTTCAGTTAAAATTTGAATTCTACGTGGTGATTGACTGGCTAAAATTAACATAATTACCTCTTTTTTTGTTAAAAACACCTATCTTGCTTGTGTTATAATATTATATATTAAATAAAGAAATTATGAAAAAAATTTTAAATACTTTAAAAAAAATCCAAATATCTTACCCAGAAAAAATTTTTATTTTAGCAGTATCTGGTGGGGTTGATAGTATGGTTTTACTAGACGCAGCAATTAAAATAAAACTAAATTGCGTTGTGGTAAATTTCAATCACCATAAGAGAAAAGCCAGTGAAAAAGAAGCAGAATTAGTTGAGAAAACCGCTCATGTTAACAACTTAAAAGTAGTACTTAAAGATATTAAAATTGAAAAAAATAGTAATTTCCAAAAAATGGCAAGAGACTGTAGAATAGCCTTGTTAAAAGAAATTGCTAAGAAAAACAACACAAACTTAATCGTGACTGCTCACCACTTAAATGACCTTGCTGAAACTATGGTAATGAACTTTGTCAGCCAAGGTATGTTTAAATCACTAAGCGGTTTTGACGCTAAACACGAAGACGACGGATTTATTTTTTTAAAGCCATTTAAAGAAATTAAAAAATCAGAGCTGTATGAATACGCAAAAAATCACAAACTCAATTTTTTTGAAGACGACAGTAATTTTAAAAACAACTACACGAGAAACCAATTTAGAAACTTAGTTATTCCTGAACTAGAAAAACAAAACCCTAAACTGACAGACAGAATGTTTTTGCTTTCAGAAATTTTTCAGTCGCTTGATGCAAGTCTTAAAAAAACTGCTCTTGACTTTATTCAAAACAAAGATATTTTTCCAATTTCTGAATACTCAAAACATCCTTTTCACATTAGACTATATATTTTGTCAGAACTATTAAATCAAAACAAAGTCTCTTATAATTTAAAGAAAATTACACAAATTGATAAGTTAATTTTAAGCGCTCGTCCAAACGGTGAAATCAAATTAAGTGATATCTGGTTTTTTAAAAAAACTTACGCGGATTTTTCGCTAAAAAAACAAGCAAATTCGCCACTATTATATAAATATAATATAGATAATTTTTGTTTTAATTCAAAACACTCACAAACCAGTTTAATAAACTGTATAATTGAATATAGTACTGGTACGCTTAAACTACCTTTTTTAGTCAGAACTCAAAAGCCTGGCGACATACTTAACTACAGTTATGGCAAAAAATCCGTCACTAAGTTATTCAAAGACGCCAAAGTACCACTTTATTTTAGAAAACAATATCCGATTTTAACAGATTCAGCCGACCAAATTATCTACATTCCGAAATTATATAAAAACGATACTCTTGGGTTTGGCGAAACTCTTAAAATTGAGTTTATAGGTGAACTATGCGAAATTTACTCAAAAAAGATATCCAAAAAGTCCTAATCTCTCGCTTTAGCATCAAAAGACAAATTAAGCGAGTAGCAAAGGAAGTTTCCAAGGCTTACTTTGACAAGACTCCGCTTTTAATTGGCATTTTAA
>CAUTNJ010000030.1:0-6847 GCA_963539745.1 uncultured Acholeplasmataceae bacterium | reverse complement strand
AATCGCGTTAATTGATGCACTTTGTTCTTTGACCACAAACCTGGCAATTTCTTTAAAAAGTGGACCGATTTCAGTAGTTTGTTTTGCACCAAAATTGCTAGTTAGTTTTTCTGAACTGATTTCAGGTTCTTGTCTGGCGTAATTAGTTTTGATGTAGTCAATCGCTGAAAACAACTCTTCATCTGAAATATAGGCACCTTGCAGACGAACAACTGTGTCTAGTTCTTTGAAAAGCATATCACCGCGGCCAAGCAAACGTTCGCATCCAGTTTCGTCAATTATGGTAGATGAGTCTGTGTGAGTTGCAACTTTAAAGCCAATTCTGGTTGGAATATTTGCCTTAATTGTGCCTTTTACGACGTCTGTAGTTGGGCGTTGAGTCGCCACGATTAAGTGAATTCCAGCGGCTCTGGCTTTTTGGGTCAGTCTTTGGATTTTTGCCTCAACTTCTTGGCCATATTGTACAATCAGCTCTGCTAACTCTTCAATAACTATGACAATATAGGGCATTTTGTCGCCAAAAACTGTCTTGTTTTCCACGCGCGAGTTGTAGTTTTCGATGTTTTTACATTTAGCCTCATCCCAAAAAACCTTAAAACGACGATCCATTTCGCTAATTGCCCAACTCAAAACAGCCGTTGCTTTTTTAGGGTCAGTAATGACTTTGGTAAGTAAATGAGGAAGTCCTTCATAAGGTTTAAGTTCAACTACTTTGGGATCAATTAAAATTAGTTTTAACTCATCTGGTGAGTTTTTTAAAATCAAGGAAGTGATAATGGTGTTGACACAGACTGATTTACCTGAGTTAGTAGCACCCGCAATTAAACCGTGCGGCATTTTAGTAATATCTAGATTTACGATTTTGCCGTCAATGTCGATACCAAGCGGTACTACTAACTTGTTTTCAGGTGCTCTGAATTCGTTTTCGCGAATTACATTTGAGTAATTTACGATTTCTGGGTTGATATTTGGCACCTCAACACCAATGTAAGGTTTACCTGGAATTGGAGTTTGCATACGAATAGAAGTCACAGACAAATTCATTTGCAAGTTATGAATTAGTGAGTTATAGCGGCTAACATTAGTTTTACTGTCTGGCTCAATTTCGTATCTAGTTACAGTTGGTCCTTTAATTGAGTTTACAACTTTACCGGTAAAACCAAGTTCAACAATAGTGTTGTCAATGATTTTAATTTGTTCAAGTAACCAGTCTGGTTTATCGTTTAGACTTAAATTAGACTTGTGAAATAAGTTAAGCGGAACAAAGTATTCGCCTTCCTTTGGTTTTGCTGGTTGGCTTTGCGAGTAAGTCTCTGCTTGAACTGTAGTTTCGCTTGGCATTGGTGAAACTTCTTTAGAGACAGTAGGTTCAACTGATGGACTTTTAGTTGTAGTTTGAGTAAAACCACGCACTGAGTTTAAAATATCGGCATCCGAGTTTGCTGAAGTTGCACTAACGCTTGGTTTTTGAAACTCGCGAAAATCAGTTTGAACTGCGCTTTGTTCTTGAAAGTAAGCGGGTTCCTGAGTTTTAGCCTTAGTGATTTTAACTTGGCTGTCTGCAACTCCGGCTGCTTGAAACTCAGCACTACTTTTGAAAGTTTCTGGCTCAAATGTTACGCTGTGGACTTCATCAAGTTGTTTAGAGGGGTCTTCTACAACCACTTCTACAAAACTAGTTCTAGATTTTTGCTTGCGGAAAATTGGCGAAATTGTGGTACCTGTGTTGGTTTTTTCTGGTTTTCTTTGACTAGCCTGATAAATTTGCTCTTGACCGTCTGTGGGAATACTTAAGATGTTGTTAAACTCATAATACGCGTTTCCGTATTTATCAATAATTTCGCCTTGTGTCATTTTTTTGTCAGCCACACTACGGAAAGCTTCGTATTTTTCCAAGGCATCAAAACCTTCGCCAACTATCGCCTTAGGGTTTGAGATGTTTTTAACGTTTCTGCCAGTTCCAGGAGACGCCACTATAGAAGGCGTAAACTCCTCGGCTTCTCTAAGTCCATTTAGCGGGGCAAATTGGTGAATTTTGAATTTTTTAAATTGTTGTTTTTTAGTTAGTTTTTTAACTTTTTTTCGCCAGAAACACATAATTATTTTGCTCCTTTTTCATTGTTTTGATTAACTTGCTTGTAAAGTTCTTCAAAAAACTCTTTATCAGTTTCAAAAAACATATCGTTGTTAAACATTTTTTTAGAGTAAATTTTGTAAGTCTCTTCACCGGTAATTTTAATAATTTCGTAGCCGATTTTGTCAAAAATCTTGTCAATTAACTTATCAAAAGTCAAAGTTTTTATCCAATAAAGTGGATTAAAAAGTCTGGTTTTAGAGTAAGCCTTGAGAGGCGCGGCACCTGCGAGTTTGGAATCGTCAATTTCACTTTTTACTGATCTGAACTGATCGATTCGCTTCAAAGTCAAACCTCTAAATAAACTAAAGATTTTGGCCGACATCATCTCATCAATTCTAGCAGCCACATAACTTGCAAACAATATAGTTTCATCGATTGTCAGTTCAAGATACGGTTTTTTTGATTTTGGAAAATAAAGCGAAGTAATATCGTAGGCGAGTTGTTTTGAAAGGGTGTAGGCAAATCCAATTTGTCCTTGCTCTTTTTTAGCAACCTTATCGGTTTTATATAGTTGCAAAGTTGCAACAATCGCTCTTTGCACATCAGTTTGCATATCTTTTTTGGCTTTTTTGACGCGAGTTTTTTTGTTTATCGCAATTAAACATGCGTAAATGTAGAAAAGCAACATCAAAAAGAAACCCAACGCCACGCCGGATAACATCATTAAGATAGATGAAATTAAATTTTCAGGGGCAAACGCTTTGCCTAAAGTAAAATAAATTGTTGCCTGCATACTTTATATTATATAATAATAAGACGTCTTTTTAAGACATTTTAAAGAAAGTAAATGAATAGAAAAAACGAAATAATTAAATTGGATTTAGCATTTTTAATTCGCTATATGGGAGACGCTTTGCTTTACCCATTTATGTTTTTATATTTCCAAAGTCTGGGCTACAAAAACGACCAAATTAGCTATATTTTGATTATTTTTCCACTGGTTTCTATATTTATTAACCCTTTTTGGACATATTTTGCAAAAAACATCAATAAAAATATCTTTTTAATTGTGCTGTTAACAGCACTTGAAACTGGAGCAGTTTTAGCCTTTATTTTATTTACAAAAAACATTTACGTTGTGGCCTTGATTTCTTTGGCAATCGCTATTTTTAGTCAACCAATTTACTTGCTTTTAGATTCTTTTGCAGGTGGTTTTTGTGAAAATAATGACTATGAGTTTGCAAATATCCGGATATTTGGTGCAATTGGCTACGCCTTACTTTGTGTAGTTGGTGGTTTAGTTGCAGATTACTTTGGTTTCAAAGTTTCTTTTTTGTCAGCAGTTGCTTTGTTTGTTTTAGCTGGAGTTTTAATCTTTTTAATTAAGCCAATTAAGTTTACCAAAAGCGCGAAATTTGCTGAAAAAACTCAGTTAAAACTACTTTTTAAAAACAAAAAGTTTTGGGTATTTACCACTATTTTTGTCTTATTTATGAGCACTTTTAAGGTTTTTGACCAATTTCAACCAGACTACTTTTCGGTAGTAGGTTCAATCAATAAGTCTTGGTATGGCGCAATTTTAACTGGTTTTGTGATGGTGGAAACTATCTTTATTTTTCTACTTGCTAGATGCTTTAAAGAAGTGGACTCTTACTTACTTTTTGGAGTTGCAGTTGCGCTTACCTTGTTTAGGTTTTTTGTCTATATCTCTACTGACAACATCTACGCAATAATTGCAGTAACTCTGCTTAGAAGTCTATCAATGGCGATATTTATCTTTGTTTACTTTAAACTACTATTTAGCCTTGTTGCCCCAAATAACTTTAATTTCTCGGTCATAATTATTAACTCACTGGTCAATGTTTTATTTATTATTTTAAATATTTTTGCTGGAAAATTGACTAAAAATCATGACTATTTTTACTTCTTTTTAATCTGTATTACGCTGTGCGGTGTTGCTTTTTTAATCTACGCGCGTGATATAATGAAAAAGATTGAAAAGGAATATTTTGATATCAATGTTAACACCTGGTCAAGTATATAAGTTTGAAATAATTAAAAAAACAGACATCGCTTATATGGCGAAGAATTTTTTTGATGAAGAAATTTATTTCCTGCATTTCAATGAAAGTGAGCACTCTGATTTTAAACCAGGTGATGAGGCTGAGCTCTATCTTTTTATAGATAGTAAAAAAAGACCTGCTTTGACTGTCAAAAAACCAATCATTCAAAACGGCGAAATGGGTTTCTTAAAAGTGGTTGGCAGAGTTGATGACCTTGGTGTATTTTTGGATAATGGGGTTGCTAAGCACTTACTACTTTCTAAGGATACTTTGGGTGAAGATAGAGAAATCTGGCCACAAGTTGGCGATTACGTACATGTAAAGCAGTTTTTTGAAAAAAGATTAGTTGCCAAAATAGTTTTCCCAATCAAGATTTCTGAAGATAAATTCAGTGAAATGGAAATAGTAAACGCTCATGTTATTAACATCGGAAAAGACGGAATTAACTTACTTACTCCCAACTTAGTTAAGTTGTTTGTACACAAGTCATGTATCATTGAAAAAGTCAGATTAGGTCAAGAAATGGCGGTCGTCATCCGTAGGCGAAACTTTGATGGCTACAACTGCACACTAAAGGAACTAAATAAGATTGATATTTTTAATCTAAAAGCAAAAGAAATTCTTGCCTATATTCAAAAACAACCGACTCAAACTATTAAAAATAAACTTACGGCTGAACTGGTTGAAAATGAGTTTAAAGTTTCTAACCGTAGATTCAAAGAAATTTTGCACTATATGCTTGAAAAAAACCTAATTAAAATAGAAAAAGGAATTGTTAAATTAACAGGTGAACATCATGGCTAAAAAGTTTGTTTCAAAAATTACCGATATGGATGTAGATTTTGGTAAATGGTACCAAGACCTTTGTGTTGAGGCTAAGTTAATGTCTTACTCAGACACACAAGGCTTCATAATCTATCGTCCATACGGCTACGCAATTTGGGAAAAAATTAAAGATTTTTTAAACACAAACTTCAAAGCAACTGGACACAGCAATGTCTACATGCCGATGTTAATTCCAGAGAGCCTATTTCAAAAAGAAAAAGACCACATTGTGGGGTTTGCACCTGAAACTGCGACAGTTACAACTGCTGGTAGCAAAACCTTAGAAGAAAATCTAATCGTTCGCCCAACTTCAGAAGTTCTGTTTACTTCACACTTTGCAAGTGTTGTTGAAAGCTACAAAGACTTGCCACTAAAATACAACCAGTGGTGCTCAGTTGTACGTTGGGAAAAAACCACTAAACCTTTTTTGCGTGGTCGTGAGTTTTTATGGCAAGAAGGGCACACTGTTCATGAAACCTCAAAAGAGGCTAAACAAGAAACTCAAAAAATGCTAAAAGTTTATGAAAAACTTGGCAAAGACTTACTGGCTATTCCTTTTGTCTCTGGTAAAAAAACCGAAAAAGAAAAGTTTGCAGGTGCAGAGGCTACCTACACAATTGAGGCTCTAATGCACGATGGTAAAGCCTTGCAGTCTGGAACTTCTCACTATTTTGGAGATGGTTTTACTAAAGCTTTTGGTGTCAATTTCCAAGATAAAAACAACAAACTTTGTGCACCTTTTCAAACATCTTGGGGAGTAACGACCAGATTAATTGGTGCAGTTATTATGGTGCACGGCGACAACGATGGGTTAGTTTTACCTCCATATCTTGCACCAACTCAAGTAGTTGTGGTCCCTGTTCTTTCGGATAGATTAGATAAAGCACAAGTTAATTTAGTAATTAAGGAAATTAAAAAATCTAAATTAAATTATGAAGTTGATGAAAGCGATAAATCTCACGGCTTTAAGTTTGCAGAAAGCGAAATGAAAGGTATTCCTTTTAGAGTTGAGTTTGGCCCAAATGACTTAAAAGAAAACTCAGTAATTGTTTTTAAAAGAAATACTCGCACTAAGACTAAAGTTTTAATTTCTGAACTAAGCAATTTCTTAAAATCAGAAATTAAAGTTATGCACAAAGAAATGTATGAACGCGCGCTTAAACACTTAAACTCAAGTATTCGCCACGCTAAAGATTACTCTGAGTTTAAAACTTTAATTGAGCAAGGTGGCTATGTTTCTATTGACATTAACAAAACCGCCGAAGAAATCATCAAAGCAGACACAACAGCAACCGCAAGAGTTATTAGCAAAGAAAAACCAGAACTCACAATTTGTCCAGTAACTGGCAAAAAAGTAAATTACAGAGTGCTATTTGCCAAGGCTTATTAGTGAAACGAGATTTTCTCACTACTTTGTTTAAAAATATACAACATTATTAAGAGAAATAAATAAAATATTTTGTAAAAGAAATATAAAAGTTCTGTGTCAAAACTGTTGCTAGAAAGCGGAAGTATTAACAGAAAAAAAATAAAGTTTCCTTTTAAAAAACCCCCAATAATTGTAAAAATAATAAAAAAGGCTTGGATGATGAAAATCACTTGCCTTTTTTTATTTTTGACAAATATCAGGATGAAAAGCAAAAGGTACAAACTATCTAGCGGTGTTATCAGAAAAGTTTTAAACTGACCGTATGTCAAAACTGGATATTTAGACAATTGAAAAAAAATAAATGAAAGCGAAATAAAAAAGAGTGAGTATAAAAAAATAAGCGCAAAATAAAATACTAACTTTGCAGTGTATACCACTTTTCTTTTTACAAAAGGTATTAGTTGCTTAATGTGTTGCTCATCATGATTGATAGTCAAGAGACCTGTTGTGATA
>CAUTNJ010000029.1:0-7226 GCA_963539745.1 uncultured Acholeplasmataceae bacterium | reverse complement strand
AAAAAGTCAATGGTTATGTTTTAGAGGGGGCGGAAATTGCACATCTCTCAAACAAGTATATTTATGCAAGTTTTCCAATTTAAGTTTTAGAGGGGGCGGAAATTGCACATCTCTCAAACTACGATTGAGCGCAAAAAGTCAATGGTTATGTTTTAGAGGGGGCGGAAATTGCACATCTCTCAAACAATGAGGGTGAAAAATGAAAAGAAAAAAACGTTTTAGAGGGGGCGGAAATTGCACATCTCTCAAACCAAACGAAAACAACCATGCGAGACACGCATGTTTTAGAGGGGGCGGAAATTGCACATCTCTCAAACTGTAACTGAAGGCGAAGAGTTGTTCGTCGTGTTTTAGAGGGGGCGGAAATTGCACATCTCTCAAACGTTAACAGCGTTAGACCTGTTTAACTTTTTGTTTTAGAGGGGGCGGAAATTGCACATCTCTCAAACACAAACGAAATCACAACCAACGACCTAATTGTTTTAGAGGGGGCGGAAATTGCACATCTCTCAAACCTTGTTGCATTTTTAAAAACCTCCTGCCTTGTTTTAGAGGGGGCGGAAATTGCACATCTCTCAAACCTGAAAGTAAAAACAAGCGAAAAGGAGGGTGTTTTAGAGGGGGCGGAAATTGCACATCTCTCAAACATATATATCTCCTTACCTACATATAGTTTAGTTTTAGAGGGGGCGGAAATTGCACATCTCTCAAACATAACAATAAAAACAACCAAAAGGAGGAATGTTTTAGAGGGGGCGGAAATTGCACATCTCTCAAACAGATGATTTAAAAAATATAAATAAAAAATTGTTTTAGAGGGGGCGGAAATTGCACATCTCTCAAACCTGTGTGCAACATCCTAAAAGCACAAATTGAGTGCTTTTCTACATAAATTATACAGCCTTGATGTAAAATAATCTACTCTAAAACATCACCATTGAAATATTTAATAACTTTGATGTTTTCACTTAAAAACTTAGGTTTGTCTTTCTCTAATGACACTAAAGTAATTTCACTTTCTTTACAAATATTGTTGATTTGCGTAATTTCATTTTCTGAAAAATACGCAAATAAAAAACTCACAAAAAGCAGTTTTACTTTTTTTACCTCTAAGATAGTCTCTAAAAAATTTATGAATCTATCAAAAAGAGTTTCTTCTTTTTCTTTAAATTGCACTTTCATTAGTTTCAAAATATCTGTATTTTCTAGGTCTTCGAAATAATCAAAATCAATTAACGTAGAAGTTTTAAGTTCGTTTAACCAACTCAAAATAGTTTCCTTTACCTTATTAAAGTTAAACATAGTTTCTGAGTTTGAGTTTTCTTTAAGAATTTTTTTATGCAGCCAAGTAATTAGTTTCTTTTGGTTTAAGGTAAGTGAAAACAAATCAGTTTGTAGGTCAACTTCTGAATCTAATTTCAGTTTTTTATCACTATCAAAAAATGTTAGGGCTTCAGTTTCTTCTTCAATTTCTTTTTTAAAAAGTGAAACAAAACTAAAAAGTTCGTTGACCTCTGGGATAAAAAGTATATTTAAAGCATTGTTTTGAAAGTTTATGAATTTATCGCACCCAGCAATTTTTAAAATCATATTTCTGTATACCTCTCAAATGTGTTGATGACATTATTTTTAGGTTCACCTAAAAAATATTCAATGCTATTAAATTGTTTTTCAGTAAGTTCGGCTACCTGAACAGTACCAGCAGGCGGTAAATTTTTCCTGATTTCGGCTTTGATTGCTTTGGCGTTAGCAGGGTTTAGTGCAAGTTTTGAGTATACTGATTCTGTCATCATAATAAAACCTGAATTTACTAAAAACTTATGCCATTTTGAGTAATTTCTAAGGTCGTTTTTAGTAGTTGTATTCACATCAAACATTACAATTATTCGCATCGCTCTGATCTGCATCTAAATAAGCATTCCTTTCTAAAAACTCAATTTTTGGAAAAACTACTTTATTAGTTTTCAAGATATTAAGAAGCTGGGTAGTATAAACAGAAATAGCGTTGTCTAAATATCTTTCTTCGCCATTTAACTTAATCCGCTTAGAAAGCAGTTTTCTAATTTCTTTTTTAGGAAACTCAGAATCTGCAAAAAGCGTTGTTAAAACATCTACAACGGGCCGAAACGGCTCCATAAAATCAGAAGATAAGTTAAAACTGTTGAAAGGACCTTTGTGAAAAATACCTAGTTGAGTAAGATAACCATGAGACACCAACTCACGGTTAAAACAACTTAAAATCATTGAGTACCCATAATTTAAAAGGACATTACAAATTGACTCTTGTTCGCGGGAAAAGGTTTTGCCAAAAAGTGTAGAAAAATACTCTTTGGCAGCAATTCCTTCACGGTTTGTGTCATCGAAACCTCTAATTTCTTCTGCATATTGTTTTAATTTAGTGTATTCGCTAAAGCCAAACATTTTTAGAACTTCACCTTGCAAACTAATTTTGCTTTTTACAATTTCTTGCCATAGCATTTTCTTTGTCTCTTCTGCCCAGCTAAGTTGGGTATTAAAGGAAGTTAACTGTGAGTGAAAATTATTTAAACCTAAAACTGTACCGGCTGGATTGTGCTTTTCATCACAAATTATCACAGATACGTTTTGCTTAATTAACTCTAAAAGAAGTGGGGAAGTTATAGAAGTTCTATTACTTTCTAGAATCAAACAAGTAAGCTCAGAAATCAAGACTTTCGTTTCTTTTTCGCCATCATAAATCAAAAGATATCCGTGTAAAAGTGATAATTTTGAGGTTTTTTTAATAACTAAGGTGCGAAACATTATTTTTTAAAAATTAATGTTTTCTTGGTTTTAAAGCCTGTTACTGACTCTTTAATGACAGAAAAGCAATATTGTATTGCGATATTTTTTTGAAAATCAGCTATTGCGGTTCTGACTTCGTCTTTATTCTTTTTCTTTTCAATATCAAGTCCCAAGTCAAGAATCTTTCCTTGATTTGAAACATGACTTTTTAATAATACTCTTATAATCGCAATGAGTAATTCAATTTGTTTAAAAAAATCAAGTTCACTAAATTTAGATAAATAAGCATGTGAATCAAAATTATCGTCAATCAAGAATCTTTTTTGAACTGTACTGGAAACTTTGTTATTTTCAAATAGTTTTTGAGCTGTTGTGTATATTTCTTCCATTAGTTTAAAGTTATTCTCTTTTGACAATATTATGGCTATTTTAGAATTATTTTTTGGTAAATAACTGTACTTTTTAAAAATGTCTACTAACGAAGAATTTTCACCTTTCTTAATTTTTTCAGTATTTTTATCTTTTTCAATGAATATATTTTCATATTGTTTGTCAAGCCATCGGTAGTATAAATAATTTTCTTTTTGTTTTATTGTAAAATTGCAGGTGTTGTGATAAATGAGATTTTCACCTGTTTTTCCAGCAAGTCTAACCTTTACACCATCTACTTCGCAAAGTGTACCTACAGGAATAATAGGTTTTGTTGCAATTTTTGAAAAAATAGATGCTGTTGTGGCTTTGGTTGTAAAATTTTCTGAAATATACTTTTCAAACTTTTCTAAATTAAAAACTTTGCTGTCCTGATTTATTTTTTCATCATAGAATTGAGTACAGTGATAAATCGGTACCGGAACTATTTTTAAAGTACTTTTTTCCTTGTTATTTTTATCCTTTGTTTTAAGTTCAACTATGGTAAAAAAAGCAGTGGCTGGTTTATTGTAATGAGCAACTTTTTCTTTAAATATACGTTTTACTGGGACACTACCTTCATCTTTGCCATAAATTGTTTCATCCCAAAAAGCGCCGCTACTTTTGATTTTAGTCATTTTAGTCATCAACTGATCATCTGAATTAAAAATATTTTCAAAATATTCAAGGAAACTAATTTCTTTACCATTAACCTTTAAAGTTTTTTTAGGTATTGCTCTCTCCAAAATAGTAGGTGCTTTTTTGTCTTTAAACTCAACACTTCCGTCATTGTAATATTTATGTCTTGACTTAAAAATTTTGGCAAGAACATCATTTAAATAAGCGTCGTGTGCGTGGTGGAATTTATTTAAGTTTCTAAACTTCAAGAAATCAAAAGTTTTCCTAAACTCATCTACATAACTTGATTTTGAGTAAACTGGCTCAAATTCTTTGTTGTTTTTGAATTTATAGTCTTTTAGAAAAACAATAAGTTCTTTATTGACCCAATCTAAAACATTTTTTTGTCTGTTTTCAAACTCAGTAATTTCATCTTGTTTAAGTTCAGTTGTTCTAGTTAAACGAGTATATTTTTCTTGAGTGATTAGTTTGTGTTCTTTTAAATAATTCCAATGCTCAGTCATTCTTTTCTGCACATCAAGGGTAAGCGGATATTTATCTAGTTTTTTGCGGTTTTCGTCTTTAGAAGTTAGTACCTTGTTGTTGTGAATAGACTCATCTGTAATTTTTGCCTGTGGATAAATATGGTCAATGTCATAATCTTCTAAGTTTCTGATATCAATCGCTTTATTTGTATACATGTCTTTGCCAAGTTGTGAAAAGTAAAGATATAGTTTATCACTCTTTAAATCAGGGTCTTTGTCTTGACTTTCAAGTTCGCCAATAAGTTTTTCTCTAAGCGCATAGTCTTTTAAACTATTGATTTGTTTCTTAATTTGTTCGCTTCTAGAAATAGTGCGTTTATTTTTATCTTTAAGGTCATTAGTGCGAGTAAACTCAAGAGTGACATGGGAAGGCAATTGACCGTTCATGATTTGAATAATTTCGTCAATTAGTTTATTGGCCTGAATTATTGGTCTTCTTGAAAGCGGCGGAACGAAGCGCTCTGCCAAATATTGATTTAAGTAATTCGGATCATTTAAGTCAAGTTCACGCTTAGTATTTTCAGCAGCAATTGTTTCAAGGTTAACAGATTCATCGCCAATAACAACGTAGATTAGTTCTTGTAAATTTAAATTAGACTCACGTAAATGAGAAATCACAGGTTGCCAAAGACCTTCGTTGTTTGAAAGCATAATTTCTGCTAAGAACTTGTGAGAAAGTTTACCTGCTTTATTTGATTTAACTTGCATAAGTTTGTTTAAAGTATCTATATCGGTATTAGAATTCGCAAAGTTTTCTTTAGTAAGTTCTGGCGTTAATTTAACTTCTTTATTGATTTCAATTTCTTTAAAATCAGGTATATTGTAAGCATTTGCCAGTTCTTTAATGATTTCTAATTTTGCTTCAATGTTGTTTTTGTCAGCATAGCTGAAATTATTGATTATTTCGTCAAAAAAAGCCACTTTTTTTGAATCTAAATAATCAGCAGGTATTTCATTATCCAAACCAAATATTGACCTAAATTTTCTTTGAGCAGATAAAGAAAGCGGTAGAGTTGGTTTATCTGCGTTTAAATCCATACCTTTAGTAACTTTTTTTTCAAGTAGTTTTTCAATTGTTTTTAAAGTTAATTGATTTGCGCTGTTTTGAAGTAAATATTGATAAAGTTTTACTTTATCTGCTTGGGTAATCGGAGTAAGTGCTTCACCAAAACGTAGTTTGTTTACGGTGTTGAAAAAAATGTAGTCTTGATAAAGTATGGTTTCTTGCTGCATAGTTTTTTCGCCAACTAAATAACTACAAGTTCTCTGCATTCTGGCAATAAACTCTTTATTTGTCTTAATTTTGTCAACAACTTGATCTAAGTTAAATGGAGTTATTTTTTCATTTTCAAATCCTGGTTTTTTAACTATCCATTGGTTTTTGCCAGGGACGTTTTGAGAAAGCGGACCAAGAAAGTACTCAGCCTTAAAGGTAAGCAAGGTTTCTATGTTTTTCTTAGTGTCTGCATCTAACGGTGAACACTTAAGAATTTGTCTCAATTCCGCTAAATGTAGTTGATTCATAACTTCGCGGCTATACTCAAAATTAGTTGGAGTGTATAGTGTATATCCTGTGTTAACATCTTCAAAATTAGGATTTTCAGAAAGCAAGTATTTCACAAACTCCTTAAATTCAGGTCCCTTACTTTCTGCTGTAGCTAATAAATTTTCCTTTATTTCATCGTTTTTAAAATAATCTGTTAGTATTTTTTTAAGTTCTTTAATAAAACCATCTTGATAAGCCTTTAAAGGACGCTTTTTACCTGATTTATATCCTTTACCGTTTCCAATAAATTTCTCGTAAATTCCGTCTTTTCTAAAGATTTTTTTATATATGTCTGTTCCTTTAAAAAGTGTTTTTAAAAGGTAAGTTGTGTTTTGGTGGTTTTCAAAAAGTTTTATTTTAAAGTCAGAAATAGTCTCAGCATTTCCACTCAAAATTTTTTCAGCCTGAATGATTGAAAAATATGAAAACATTTTTTCAACAGTGTGGTTTACTTCATCTACCTCTGTATTTAAATCATTAAGTTCATTTTTCTTAAATGTTAAACCAGTTTTATCGCTCACACCAAAAAGCTCTTTGAAATTAATGACATTTCCAATAATTGCTCTGTAAATATAACCAGGAATGTTATATTTTAATTTAGCGTTTTTATCTGTAAAGTATGTGTTAATTTCTGCAATAACCTCTTCTTTTTTAAGAATCTCTTTTTCGTCTTCGCTATTTGCGTTTGCAAATTCCAAAACTTCTTCAACAATTTCGTTAAGTAAAGTTGCTTTTTGTTCATCAACATTTGTCATATTAGAAAAATTAAGGTCAGAAGCAATTAAAAAATGCCCACGGTTTTTAAGCATGTCGTGTGCTGCTAAAAATAAAAAGCGATAATATAAACCGCGTGCTTTAAAAGATTCAATTTTTTCTGGATTAGTAAGTGCTTTTCTTAAATGATAAATAGTAGGAAACTCTTTAAAGTAGTCTTTATCCTGGTAGTTTATATCTTTAAAAAGTATGTTTGAACCTTTGTGGGTTTGAGTAAGATGCAGGTTTTTAAAGAAATCCTTATCTTCTTTTAATACATAGTCTCTAAGTAGGCCTTTAAGTAAATTTAAACGCCAGATTTTTTTACCTAATGTTCTTCTCGCAGAGCGTGCACTTCTATATTTTGAAGAGTCTACAGCTGCATCAAAAAGTCTAGCACCATAAAGGCGCTTGCCTTTTCTGACCACAATTTGATCGGTTTTGTCGCCAGAATCCCAGACTACTGCCCAGCCAATTGAGTTAGTACCCATATCAAGTGAAATTCCATACCCAGGCTGTTTTTTTGCGATATCGTTTTCAAGAATAACGTTATCTGAATTTTGTTTTTCGTATTCCATTTTTCTTTCCTTTCT
>CAUTNJ010000028.1:0-7379 GCA_963539745.1 uncultured Acholeplasmataceae bacterium | reverse complement strand
AAAGACCATATGAAATTGAATACTTAAAAGATGCTGTCAACAATGTGTCTTCTGTTTTAGATTTTTATTCAAGACAAGGCACAAACGATTTAAAAAAGCTAGGTTTAAACGGGATATTTGACACACCAAAACCCGTTGAGTTAATTAAATTTTTAATTAGGTGTTCACAACACGAAAACGCCTTAATTTTAGATTTTTACGCTGGCAGTGGCACGACTGCTCAAGCGGTTTACGAAATCAATAAAGAAGATAAAAAACAACACAAATATATTTTAATTCAGTTACCTGAGCCTATTAACAATAAAAATAAAGCATTTGAAATTTTAACTGTTTTAAATTACAAAGAACCTAAAATTAGCGATGCAATGATTTTAAGAATTAATAAGTTTGCTGAATTAAATAAAATAGACACCAATTATCGGGAGGTTGTTTATAGTGATAGACTTGCTTAAAAAAGGTAATTTTAAGCCAATTGACAACGAATTTTTACTAGAAGGGTTTTTGGCATTAGAAGAAGTTGCTAAAGTCCAAGAAAAATGGCAAAAAGGAGACACTGACAGTTTTATCTATGAAATCAGAGATTCAATGGTAGGACACTATTTAGGATATGAGCTAATTAACACAGATAAACATGGCTTTGACTGTAAGTTAAGTCAAGATAAAGATGTGTTTCTGGAAGTAAAAGCAGCAAGTTATGATGCAAAAACTTGGGCCGCTACTTTTAATGACACAACAATAGAAAAGGCTAAATATTTCCAAGGCGACCAAGTTTATCTATGTCTTGCTGTTTGGAAAAAAGCAAGTGATTTACTTTTTATGGTTTATGGTAAAAACGCTAAACTAGGCTATTTTCTTGAAGAAAAAGTTAAAAGTTTTTTAAAAGGAGAAGCAGGTGTTAGGTCTACTCAAACTGTGTCTTTGGGGCAACTGATTTTTGACTATGGCTTTGATATAGTTTGCATAAAACCTAAAAACGAAGTTAAAACCATTTTAAAACTAAAGTCTAAACAGTTTTTCAATATTCCAGATTCTTGTTTCATTTCACAGGCTGAATTTACTGAAAAATACTGTAATGCAACAAAATATATCATCAGTGAGAATAGGAAATCCTGATGTGATAATATAAAAAACTCAGAATAAAAAGGTAGTTTACTATTGCCAGGTACTTCATTTTCTGACATAGGAAATGGTGAACCTCTTAGAAAACCGCCTTTATTTTTGTCTTATTTCACCTAATTGCTGATCTGTGGTAAAATAAACTCGTAATAAAAAGGTGTATTTCCACCTTAATTATTTATGAAAGGTTTTATATGATAATTAAAAGAGACTGTTATTTAAATAAAATTATTGACAAAAAAGATAACGGAAGAATCAAGATTATCACTGGAATTAGAAGATGCGGAAAATCTTATCTCCTCTTTAATTTATACAAAACATATCTTTTGTCAATAGGTGTTAAAGAAAAACAAATTATAGCAATCGCACTTGATGATATTGATAATCTTAAATACAGAAATCCATTTAGATTAAACGACTATATTAAAGGAAAAACTAAAAACCCAAATCAAATGTACTATATTTTTATTGATGAAATTCAGTTATCTGAGAATGTTGCTAATCCTTACACCGATAGCCAAGTTAAAAATGTGTCTTTTGTTGATGTGCTATTAGGACTCGCTAAAAATAAAAATCTAGACATTTATGTAACTGGTAGTAATTCTAAAATGCTTTCCACTGAATTATTAACTCAGTTTAGGGACCGTGGTGATGAAATACATGTAAATCCTTTATCATTTAAAGAAGTTTATGATTTTCAGGAAAACAAAGTTTTAGCATTTGAAAATTACCTAGTATACGGCGGAATGCCATATATCTATAGTTTGAAAAACGATTTTGAAAAAAGCCAATACCTAAAAAATCTATTTCAAGAAACTTATATTAAAGATATTCTCGAAAGAAATAAAATACAAAATGAAAGCGATACTCTTGGGCTGATTTTAGATTTTACATCTTCAGCAATTGGTTCACTAACCAATCCAAGTAAACTATCAAAACGATTTTTATCGGAAAAACAAATTAAAATATCTGCAAACACTATTTCAAACTACCTTACTTTTTTTGAAGAGGCTTATGTTTTATACCGTGTTAACAGGTATGATGTAAAAGGTTCCAGATATTTTTCAACACCTTTAAAATACTACTTTGCAGATATTGGTCTTAGAAACGCGAGATTAAATTTTAGACAAATCGAAGTAAACCATATTATGGAAAACTTAATCTATAACGAGTTAATTCACCGCGGATATAATATTGACGTCGGCGTAGTTGAATGCGAGTTTAAGCAAGATGAAAATCGCAAAAAAACTCAACTAGAAGTTGATTTTGTGGTAAACAAGGGACATTTAAGATACTACATCCAAGTTGCTTTAAATATAGACATACAAGAAAAATTAGCACAAGAAACGCTATCTCTTAAAAAAATTGGCGACTCTTTTAAAAAGATTGTGATTGTAAGAAATAAAATCATTCCAAGACACGATGACAATGGTATTTTTTACATAGGGGTTGAGGATTTTTTACTAAACGATAAAATTTTAGACTAATATTTATATCACAGAAACAATTAAGCATGAATTAAAAAAGCACTAACTTTCGTTAGTGCTTTTTAAAATTGTAAACTAATTTAACTGATTTTTGGCGAGAAAATAGATTTAAGCATATCTAAGTCAACACCACTTTTTTTAAGTTCATTGTAAACCCCTGACTTAAATTTTTCAATTTCTGCAGTAGATTTAAGTTCATTTGCTACTGTGTCGTATAGTTTTTTAGTGTCAGCAGCGTTAATGTTTTGTCCTTTATTTATTTTTTCTTTTAGTTTTTTGACTTCGTTTTTAATATTTTTATTAGGAATTGTGTCTGTGTGTTTATCTAGCGCTTGAATTAAGTTGTCTTTGGTTTTCTTTAAAGTTTCAATTAACTCAGAGTTAGCCTCGTTAAGCAAACACTTAACTCTAATTACCTGGTTTTCTTCGTCAAACTCAAGGTCTGGACTAATTGTGGTCTCTGGTGAAAGAGAACTTAAAATATTGTTAAAAGTTGGGTTTTTATCTAAGTAATCTACGCTTTTTGAAAATAAATACAGTAAGTTAATTGCACGGTTGTGAGTGAGTTTAATGTCTTTGCCGATTGTGATGTTAGTTTTTTTGTTTTCATCAAGGATGTTTAGCGAAATGTTTTTGCCTTCAATTTTTGGTTTAACTACTGTGTCTAGCACTGTTTGGAAAAACTTACCGTTAAGACCAGGTTTACCGCTTACGTTTGTGACAGTTAAGATTAAGCGGATGGTTAACATAGGTTTGCCATCTACTTTTTTGATAAATGGTTTGATGTCTATTTTATATTTAACTTTAATTTCAGTTGAACCGATTTTAAAAGTACGCATTGCCTCGTCTTTTTTAAAACCGCTTTTTTCCAAAAAGTAGCGATATAATTGGTTAATTTCTTCCATTGAAATTGTCATGTAAAGTTCGTTTGCTTTGTTGTTTGTTTTATTTAACGCACTCATGAAAATATCGGTAGTTTTTTGTTTAAAGTAGTCTTTTAACTCATCTTCACTTTTAATTGCAGGACGCTCTGTTTGAGTAACTTCGTCTTTTGCATAAATTTTGCTGGTATCTAGCGTTAACCTAACTGAGTTTTTAGAAACAGCGAAATCATAAAGTGAGTTTTCGTCCATAAACTCTTTAACAGTTTTAAGCAAACTCTTGTTTTTAGTTGTACCGTTTGGATTAGTTTCTTCAACTTCGTAGTCTTTGTCAATTGACTTAGAAACATAACTCCACATGCCCGCTTTGTTGATTTTTAAAACTGCGTTTTCTTTAGTGATATCTAAAGACATGTATGGTGCACTTTTGGCAATCATTTGTTTTAAGCTGTTTAGAACACTATCTACTGTTTTTTTGGCAAAAGTATCGGCGATTTTTTTGCCAAAAGACCAACTAATGCCAATTTTACCTAACCATAGTTTATCTAAAGTTAGTTTAATTTCGCCAGTTTTTTTATCTTCACTTAACTGAACACGAGCAGTTAAACTACTGTGAAACTCACCTAAAGCCTTGTATGCGAAGTTAACATTTAAATAAAAATAGTCATTATCTTTAGTAAAAAACACGCTTTTAATTCTTACGTAGTCCGGATTCGTTTTATAAAGTGTTTTGTCTTTTGAATTATTTTCAAAATATGATTTATCTGCAATTTTCTTAGAGATAATTAAATGATTTAAAACTTGTGTTAAAGTTTCTGAGTTTAAGTCAAACTCAAACTTTTTACCAGTTGCAGATTCTAGAAAAATATGTTTTTCTACTTTTTCGCGTAAATTATCTACAAACTGATAATTATTGGCGTGCTCGGGAGTTTTAACTGTATTAAAATGTAGAGCAAATAAAGTGCCTGCAACTGCCAAAATACTAATAATTAGCACTAAAAAGAGTAGTAATATTGTTTTAAAAAAGCGGCGCATAAAAATACCTCACAACATTTAAATTATAGCAAACATAGTAATCTATAACACCAAAATTATCCAGACATTATTAGTTAGTTTACAGTATTTTTTGCTTATTTATCTTGCAAAAATACGCAAGACTTTAAAATATTTTTTTTATTTTTGTTGTGCTATATTTTAAGAAGAGGTGAAGAATTATGAATTTTTATAAAGGTGAACTTTTTAACGATGTTATTAACAGCGATAAACTTGTTTTAGTAGATTTTTTTGCTCCATGGTGTGGACCTTGTCAAGCGCTACTTCCAGTAGTAACAGAAGTTGCAGACGCTGAACTTAAAGGAGTTGCAAAAGTTTATGCAGTTTCTATTGACGACTACCGCGAACTTGCTTTACTTTCGGCAGTGCGTTCAATTCCTACACTAGTTTTATTTAAAGATGGTAAGGAAATTGACCGCAAAGTTGGTTTGCTTTCTCGCGATGAGTTAGTTGGCTGGGTATCTAGCTTTAAGTAATTGAAAAAACAAAACTACATTTATCTTTTAAATAAACCAAAGGGCATCACATCGTTTGCTGCCCTTTTTGGTATTAAAAAAGAACTAGATAAAACTACTAAAGTTGGACACACAGGAACTCTAGATCCTTTTGCAACTGGTTTGCTTTTAGTGCTGACTGGTCGCGCAACTCGTTTTGTTCAAGATTTTGATTTTGCGAAAGTCTATACAGGTGAGTTTGAAGTTGGATATGAAACCGACACTCTTGATTTAACTGGAAAAGTTATTGAAAAAACCAATAAAACCCTTGAACTTAAAAAAACAATTCAAACAATAGATAAATACTTAAAATCTGGTTTTTTGCAAACCCCTCCTGTCTATTCGGCTAAAAAAATCAACGGCAAAAAAGCCTGTGATTTAGCTAGACAAGGCGAATCTCCTCTACTAAAATCAGAACTTAAAAAAATATACGCCCTGGAAATTAAGCAAGTTACTCCTGCTAAGTTTACATTTATTTGCAAGGTGGAAGCTGGAACTTATGTGCGCTCACTGATTTCTGCTTTATGTAAGGAAAACTCAACCTTGGCTACTTTAACTAAATTAAACCGCACTGCGGTTGGTGAGTTTACTTTACCTGAAATTCAGGCAGGTGAGTTTATAAAAATAGAGTTATTTGACTGGCTGAAGACCAAATACGATTTTATTGAGTTATCTGACTTTTCAACTAAGTTAATTGAAAATGGTGCAACTATTTCTTTTAAACATGTTGACGTTAAAAAAGATTTTATTGCAACTAAAGCAGGCACGCCTATTGCTTTAGTTAAATACATAAGTGATAAAAATGAATATAAACCCAGAGTTATTTAATTTAGAAAACGAATACGGTGAAGTAAAGGTAATTTCTTGTGCTAAACCAAAAGCGGTTGCACTTGGTTCTTTTGACGGTGTTCACAAAGGTCATAGTGTTTTAATTGCTAATTTACATAGATATCCACATGTAATTTGTGTAGAAAAACCGTTTGCGCAAGTTTTTTTGTTTACACGCTTAGAAATTCTTCAAAAAATTAAAGCAATTGTACCGAGTGCTGAGGTTTCCTTTCTTAGACTAAACACAAAAATTGTTAACAAAACTTACCTTGAGTTCAATAAGTTTTTAAAGCAAATTAATGTAAACACTGTGCTAGTTGGTCAAAACTTTTGTTATGGTAAAAACCGAACAGGCGGCGTTGATACTTTAAAAGTTGATTTTAATGTTTTTGTGCAAGAATTGATTTGTGAAAAAGGCAAAATAATATCTAGTACTAGTGCTAAACTGGCGCAAAAAGTTTGTGATTTTAAGTTAGTTAATAGACTGCTTGGCAGTGATGTTTATTATGAAGTAACACCAGATAAGCATCACTTTCTTTTAAACTCAAAAAAGATTTTGCCGCTTTCTGGTAAATATCTTTGTGCTGATGAAAAGCGAGTAAAGTTTTTAGTCAATCTGCAACAAAATCGTTTAATTTTACTTAATTTAAAAACCACGTTAACTGGTAAAATTAGGTTCGTTGAAAAACTAAAATAACATACTTTTTACTTGGTGAAATTGAGAGATTTTGTTATAATGTTTGTCGGTTGGAGGTATCTATATGGCTGTTCCATTTAGAAGAACTGGAAAAACTGCTAAACGTAAAAGAAGAACTCATTTTAAACTTCAACGCCCTGCGCTTACAGTTTGCCCACAAACAGGTGAATTTACACTACAACACCGTGTAACACCAGAATGCGGATACTACAAAGGTCAACTTGTTCTTGAACAAAAGAAAAAAGAAGACCAATCCAAAGAAAAATAGGCCCGAGAGGGCCTTTTCTTTTTTTAAATGTAGGCGAGAAGTTCCAAGCAAGTAAGTATTTTTCCCATAGTTATAGCTCTAAAAGTAAAAGAAGTTTTGATAATTACTTTGTGCGTAAACCGATGAAAACGAAGTCAAAATCAACAAAGCGCTAAGGTAAAACCTAACACTATTTTATTACTTAAACGCACCTAACAATCCGATATTTTTTAATTTTTATCAAGTTTTAATATATCATTTTACTCAGAAAAGTAGACTAATTTTTAGTTAATTTTTATCAAAAAAACCAAAAATAATTTGAATAAACAGCCTTATAAAGCGTTTTTTTTTTTTTTTTTGGATTTAAATGGCCAAATTTTTAAAATCATTTAAATATATAATTTATTCAGTAATTTTTAAAAGATTTAAAAAAGGCACAGCGCCTTTAGTTGAAAGGATATTTATGAACAACACAACTAACCGAAAAAACTCCATATTATTAAAAACTGTTGTCAGCATGCTAATCATTGCTGCACTAGCTATATTTTTAATTTTACTTTTAATTCGTCCGACTGT
>CAUTNJ010000027.1:0-7502 GCA_963539745.1 uncultured Acholeplasmataceae bacterium | reverse complement strand
TTTTCTATGTGGTAATAACAATTAATGTTAACACATTTGTGCGTTTTTTACCATTAAAAAAGCGAGATTAGCGAATTACTGAAATTATCGCGTTAACTATTGGGTTTTTGCGTTTTTTGGTGTAAATAAAGTTAGCAATGTGTTGGCGAAGTTGTTTCTTTAAGTCATTTAGTTGCAGGCTGCGTTCACCTACTTTTGCATGGAAATTTACTAAAAAGGTCTTAGCACTTTCAGTAATTTCTGAAATAAATTCGGTGTCCCGAGAAAAGCCTTTTGAAAATATATTAAAGTCGCCGTGAACTTTTCGGTCTTGAAACGAATATCTAAAGGCCAAGATAAAAATCCCGTCTTCGGCTAAGTATGCGCGTTCTTTAACGATGATATCATTATTTTCGTCAATTGGCACTTCATCAATTAGTTTATCTGCAGCCGGCAACTCTTTTTTTGAAACAAACCCGGATTTTTTGTTAAAGTGAGCAATATCTCCGTTTTCCATAATCAAGATATTTTTTTCACTAAACCCAAAAGTTATTAAAGTTTCTTTTAGCTTAACCTGTTGGCTATATTCTCCGCGCAAAGGAATGATATAGCGCGGACTAAGTAGTGAAAGCATAAAAGAAATGTCGGTGCTGGAAGCTAAGTCGTGGACAATTAAATTAGGCTTGTAGTAAGTTTTGCACTCTGTTTTAAAAAGTTCATCCAAAGTTGCTGCAAACATTGTCTCAACACCTGGAATTGGTTTCATTAAAATGCAAACTGCATCTTCCTTTGAAAGCGTTTGGCGGGGATTTTTAGACTTCGCGATGCTTTGTAGTTTAATCAGCGGTGTATTTAAGTTGCCGGTGATTATCATGACCACATTTTGTATGCTGTTTTCATAGACGCGTTTTTGTGAAACTAGTGATTTTAAGTCAAGCGACAGGTAGCCCTTTTTAATTAAAGGAAGCAGTTTCATAAATGATTTGCGGCTAGAGAAGCAAATTTTTCTATCTAAGCGCTCAGCCCAAGTAATAATTTCTTGAATACGCTTAATGTCAGTGTCTGCTACTGCAAAAAACAGGCGGCCTTCAGTGTTTTTAAAAACAGTCGTTAAAAACGCTTGGTATTTGTCTTGAGTGTATGAAGTGGTAAACTGAGAAACACCTGAACAGTCTGGAAGTAAGGCCAAAGTGTCTTTAGCTAAAGCGGCTTCCATTAGTGCGGAGAACTCAGTCTGGTAAAGTGGATGGGGGGTTTTGTTTAAAGAAAAAGAACCTGTGTAAATAATTTTACCAAGTTCAGTTTGGGCAATGATACCCACGCTTTCAGGAAGCGCTGAACTCGTGAAATAAAAAGAAAAAGAACAGTCTTTAAAATTGGATTTAGTACCTTTTTTAATTTCTTTAAACTCAATTTCGGAAGCATCTATATCAGGAGTATCTTCTAGAGTCTGTTTAATTTGATGAATAGTTAGTTCTGTTGCGTAAACTGGTACCTTGATTTGTTTTAGTAAAAAAGGCAAGGCTCCAATGTTTTCGTCTTTAAAAGACGACAAAAATATAGCCTCAATTTGGTCTTTGTGTGGCAGGAGAGTTGAGTAGTCTGCAATAATTGAGTCAATTCCAAACTGTTGTTGAGTTGGGTATTTTAGCCCTGCGTCTAAAATAAAGATAGAACGATTGACTTGTAGGCAGAAGAAGTTTTTACCGATTTCTCCAAATCCACCAAGCCCGAAAATTTTAATATTAGTAATAATGCACCTCGTGTATAATTGATTTTTTAAATTTATTTATCTTTGTGTTTTCCTTAAAAACTAAGATAAATGATTTTTGCTGTTAATGTATTTTACCATAAATTAAGACGGGTTGTTTTCAGATTAGCATTACAAAAAAATATGCGAAACTAATGATTTTCACATTAGTTTCAGTTATTTTGTCTCAAAAGATGACTTTTACTCCTGAAATAAGTAAAAATCCAGTAGAGAAGGTCTACTGGATTTTATGATAAAGGCGTATAAAAACTTAGTTAAGACTTTGATTTTCTGTGCTTTCTTCTGCACTTTGCTCAGCCTCAGGAGTTTCTGTAATTGTTTTAATTAGTGGTTCTTTTTGAAACTCTTTGACAAAAGAAAGTTCTTTGTGTTTAACGACTGTCAGCGAAGTTGTAACGTATTGAATGATGTTAGCCACACGTTGTGGAGGAACAGCGATAAACAACTGAATAGCTAGTGAGTTATAGAAAGTCATCATCGCACTAATTCTAGATTCATCCATATTGTTAAAGGCCTCGTCAAATAGTACAAGACAGCCAGATCCTGCACCTCTATTTCTTGAAAGCAATTGTTGGAAAGAAGCCGCAATTACGATATAGAAAGGAACTTGAGTCTCTCCACCTGATTTTTCGCGAGAAACTTTTGAAAAAAGCGAAACAACATTGTCTTCAGAAGTAATTTCGATGTCGTATTTCATGTAGTTACGATAGTCAAGGAGTCTTGCTGCAGTTTTTTCCATTGCAGGGTCAGTTGACGAAATTTGTCTAAATAAATCATCTAAAATTGTAGTTTGAGTTTTGTTTAAGTTATCTTGAAATAGCGTGTTGTTTAACTCATGGTTGCGAGTAAGTAGATTGTAGTATCGCTCAAAGTCTGGGTCTTCAGCGGCCTTGTAAATTAGTTTATAGGTATCTTTACCAAAGCGTTTGCCTTGAAGTGCGACGTTTAGGTCGTCAATCTGTTGTTTAGCCTGCTCAATTGAAGAGGCTAGTTTATTTACAAACTCTTCTTTAAATGTGGTTTCAGCAGAGTCTCTTAGTTCCTTGGCTTTTTGCTCGTAGACTATTAAGTTATGGTTCTTAATTTCGTTTTGCTCAGCCTCAAAAGCGGTTAAGTTTTCAATTAACGGTTCTTTTGCGAAACTGTATCTTAAGCAGTAGTCAGACATCAGTTTTAAAACCATCACACTTTGTCTTGAAACTGAGTTTGCGAGTTTAGTTTGACTGCTTTCCAGAACTTCAATGATTTTAGTCGGATCTTCGTGTCTTTTAAGTAGTGCACTGTATTTAGTGTTTGCTGCACTTAGCAGTTCTGGGTTGTTAATCTTGAGTTCTTCAAGTTCTTGTTTATAAACCGCTTGAGTTTCTTCGGTTTGATTGCGGCGAACTTCAATGTCTTGTAGAACTTGTTCAATTCTACCGCGGCGAGTAATTAACTGCTCATGTTGAGCCAGAATTTCACTGCGTTCACTTTCTGCTTTGTCAATTTGAGCCTCAATTTCTTTAATGTCAGTACCTTTTGCTAGATTTTCTTTTTGAGTTTGCAGTTCTTGGACTTTACCTGCAAAAATCTTAATGTTATCAGCGGCAGAAAAACGGTTTTCTTGAATAATTTTGGCAGCCGCTAGGCGCTCGGCAAGTTGTCGAGTATAAGTAGTTTCGCCAATTTCTTTAGAAATTGTGGCTAAATTTTGAGTTTTTTGCTCAATTTCTCTTAAAATAATTTCTTTTTGTTTAGTGTTACCGGTGATACCGATCTGTTTTCTTGCCCAAGATTGAGGATTTAGTTGAGATGCTGTGTAGTTTGAGTAAGTCATACCAAGTGGCTCAACCGAGCGGCTGAAGTTTTTAAGTTCTCGAGGTGTGGCAACACATATTACATTGTTGTAAAGCATGTTAATGTATGCGCGAGCATAGGTGTGGCTGGTGTCAATTTTGTCAGCAAGTGAGTCGTTTTCAGTTTGAGTTTGAGGGATTTTGGCAGTGTTAACTAAACCTACGCCAAAAATATTTAAAGTCGTTCTAACTTCGTTGTAGACTTCCAGAGCATCGTCAAAATACTCAGGGTCCACAATGATGTTGAACTTGTTTCTGCCAATATATCCCTCAGCGACATTTCGCCAAGTTTCGTCGTTGACTTCAATTAAGTCACAAAGTGGGCGAAAATTAAACTCACGACGGTATTTTTGGCTGAGTTTTTCATTAATTTTTTCAACTAAAGCTGTAGTTTGTGGTGGATACATCTTGATGTTTCGCTCAAGATTGTAGTGCTCTTCTTTAAGTTGAGCAATTTCTTTGCGAATTGTTTCAGACTGCTCATTTAGTTTGTAAATACGAGCATTTGCGCCTTCTATCAGCAGTTCTCTAAACTCAGCGATTGCCTCTAGGTTTTCTTTAACTTTAGCGATGTCTTTAAAAGCAGTTTGGCTGTGCATTTTAGCGAAATTCTTTAAAATTTCGTTAGTTTTGATGCGTTTTGCCAATTCTTGAGTGGTTGCAAGTTCCTGAATTAGTGAGTTTTCAAGGTCTTTGGCTTTGATTTTCTCGGCTTCAATTTGGGTGTTGGTACGTTGAATTTCACGAGAAATTCCGTCTAAAGTTTGAGCAAGTGAGTTAGACCCACGAGCACGGTCTAAGTTCTTAATTGTCTCTTCTTTTGCCAAAATTTGGGTTTTAAGTTCAGTGATTTGGTCCAAAATTTCTGAAAGCAGAGCTGAATTTTGTTGTTTTTCTAAACTGCATTGTTTAATAATTGCTTCTTTTGAATTAAGTTCGGTGATTTTTTTCGTAATGTCGTTGGCAGCGATTTCGTCCTTTTCTGCTTTAATTTCGGCAGAAGAGACGCGGATTTTTTCAAGAGCCTCGATTTTTTCGCGGTCTTTTTTAATTTCAGCCTCTATTTTTTTAAGTTCAGCAACATTGTTTTTAAGCGAAGAAATGTTAACTTGTGTGTTGTCAAGCAGGAACTCAAAAATAAAACTTTGCAAGTCAATCGGTTTGAAAGCAAGGGCTTTAGGAAGCAGTTTACTGTATTTTAAGCCGTCAATTCCAAGGAAAACAGAAAGCGCTTCTTTATATTGCTTGTTAGTGTCAAACGCTTCAAACTTAATCTGAGCTCCGTCTAAGTAGTCGCGCATTGACTTAAAGTTACGTGGACGCTTATCTTCAATGTACATCGCATCGTCAATTCGCGTGTTTTTAATACGGTAAAAACGCTCTTTTAGCGAAGAGCTTTGTGGTAGGTCTATAACAACCCCGATAATTGAGTATTTTTCGTCTCTAGTGTCAAAAAACTCAAGAGCGATGTGGGTAATAACGTCACCTGGTCTGATAAATTGCTTGTTTTCACCACCCAATTTACCGCGAATGTAGCCTTCTAGCGTACGCTTAGCCTCAGGAGTTGCCGCGATATTAAAGTGTGCGTTTTGACGACCACCCACCAAAACATACTGCATAGCGTCTAGTAGTGTTGACTTACCAGAGCCATTTTCTCCACTTAAAAGGATGTTGTCTTTAATGTCTAGCGTGACGTTTTGAAAGGTGTGCCAGTTAATAATTTTGATTTTAGTTAACTTCTTCATTTACATTACCTGTGTGTTCATCTAAAGCCTGAGTTAAGTTCTTTAACTCCTGAATGTTAATTACGTATAAAATGCTTTTATAGATACGAATTGTTGAGCTATCTGGCAAATCAGGGTCTTTAAAGTCAATTAAATTGTATGATTTAAAGGTCTGCAGTACAGGTCTTAGTTCTTTTTTTGAAATTCTTTTGTCTAAAAACCCGATTCTAGCAAGTTCATCGTGCACTTGCTTTAACTCAATTTCGATGTCTTGAGAAATTGTGGCGGTTTCTAGGGCTCTTTGGAACAAAATTCGCAAAATCAAAAGAACTACAGTGTCGTTTTTCTTAAGTCTTAAACGGTTGTAGCCAGATATGTTTACAATATACAGAGTTTCGGCTTCTCTTTTAATTTCCAAAGAAAAGTCAAGCAGCGCAAGTAGAGCACTGATTACTTCCTTGTTTTCCAAAATAAACAGATAGTCGTTTTTGTCCGATGCTTTTTGACAAGTTATGAAGTTAACTTGCAGAAGTTTGTTGATAACGCGGGTAATTTCATGGCGTTCGCCTTCTTTGAGTTTTTCATATTCTTGTATAAATTCTTTTGCTTTAGTTAGTTTTTCTGCCATTTTTTACCTCTTTTTGTAGATTTTAAAGTCTTTGAAACGAATTCCGTTGATGTCTACTTTTTCATCACCTAGTTCTACTCGGAAGTGAACTTGACTGGAGTTGGAATACAGAAAAATCAAAATTAACTTAACGTACTCAACTTCGGTTCCAAGCGGCAAGGTTTTAGCCTGCATTTCAGGACGGCCAGCTAGATGAAATTGCACGTATTTATCGATTTCTGTCATTCCAAAATCAGTTTGTTTCAGCATTGATGCTTGAACTAATTCGTATTTTTCAAACGGAAACTCAGCATCTAGTTCCATCTCGGCGGCTTTAGCCTCAGTTCTGAGAACTCTTTCTTTGTAAAGAGACTCGTGGTCTAGGTTGCGAGCCTGAATTAAGTTAAAGATTTTGGTGGTGTCAATTTCTCGGTTAGGCTCGTTTAAAATTAAGTCAAATGCACGGTTAAAGATACCTTCAATGTCGTCAGAACGGTTAGTCAAATACAAGAACTTAGCGGTAGTTGCACCAATATAGCGTTCGTTTCTAATGTCTATTTCTGAAATTAAGTTTTCAAGAGAAGTAAAGTAGTCGCGAATTGCCTGAATTCTGTGTTCAAGGACCTGAAAAGCAAACTCTTTGGTAAACTCGGGTCTTTTTTTAAGTTCAACTAGTTGCTCAGCTAACTTTTCCATAATCGGATCTGAGGTTAAAATATCTCTTAAGTATTTAAGGATATAGACCTTATATTTAGGAATAGACTCAGTGGTTTTAAGTAAGTAGTAGGACTTGTCAAAGAAGTTGTTTTTATAATCATGCAGCAGTTGGTCTAACACTTCGTCTACCGAAATTTCTTCTTTGGCGTTAACTAACTTATAGTAGTAGTTATAAATGTTTGCACCAAGAGTTTTCAGTTTATCAACTAAACGCGTAGTTCTTTCATAACACTCGTTTATAGTTGGCAAACCTTGCTCAACTTCAAAGTTTTTAAGCAAAGTATAAATAGTGTAGATGTCGCTGGTGTATTCGGTTTCGGCAAATATATCTTCGTCAAACACGAAGTCTTCAACATCTTTTTCTGATTCATCTTTTTCTGTATCGATTTGAAATTTAAAGGAAGCGATGGCTTCTAAAATTGAAATTGAGTAAGGAAAAAAAGAAATTGCGCGTTTGTAGTCGCCAATGTCTTCTTCGCCAATCCAACCGCACTTAACTAAGTAATTTAAAGTGATGTTAGCTTTTTTTCTAGGGGTTAAATTCTCGCCTTCTTCTGTGTATTCACTTGGCAGTTCATCAACTGCAAATATAGCATTCGCTTCGTCTTCAAAATACTGAATTAGTCTGTGGACAATGTCGCTGCGCTCAAGTTGGAAAGTTCCTTCAAGGTGTTTAAATTCATCGTAAATTATGAAAAGTGAGTCTAAATAAATTTGTTTATTTTTACAAGACAGGACATTAAAAAAGGCTGGATTTAAGTAATCAAAAATTTTTTTCATTTAGTTCCTTTTTTTCGTGTTTGAGTTGCACACGCAAACACGCATAAGTATTTTAGCATATAACTTTTAGATATACAAAAGTAAAAAAG
>CAUTNJ010000026.1:0-7715 GCA_963539745.1 uncultured Acholeplasmataceae bacterium | reverse complement strand
GAAGAATTAGCTCAAACTTTGGGCATATAGTGTCCGCAATTGGGAATTCTTTATTATATCTGAATTAAACGACAGTTTTCGTTCTTTTTTACCTTTCAAAACTGTATTTTCTGCTAACTTAATTGTTTTTATATCTATATTTTTAAACCTGAACTTTTCACAACTTTATAACTAACCTAACATATTGTTGATGATTTTAATACTGTTATTCAAGTCTTTTTCAGAAATTTCTAGATACTCAAAAATAATTTTTTGAGTTCTCGTTAAGGCATACGATTGAACGTATGCCTTATTTATTTTTGTGACTTCCAATTTTGTAAATTCAGCAATGGCTGTGTTGACAGTATGAAAAGTATTCATGTCTAAAAATGGTTTCAACTTAAAAGAAATATGTGCACGAACAATTATTGCTAAAAAAGAAACAAAGACTTTAGCCTCAATAGTCTCACCAGTCGTTGAGTAAAATTTATTAAAATCTAGTGTTGTCTTCAGCGTCGCAAATGCCTTTTCAACAACATCTCTTTTCTTATATTGTCTTAAGATAAACTCAAGGTCTGCATCTATATTTGAAACCAAAACTACAAACCCGGCGTTGTCGTATTCTTCCTGTTGCACTTCTTTTTTAATCTGTGCATTTCTTTGATTGTTTTCATCTTCAAAAACATCTAAATGTGTCTTGTACATGTTTTGAACTGTTTCTAAATCTAGGTTAGAGTTAAGCGCTTGTTCCTTAAATTTTTTAACCTTAAGATTAAAGGCTTTGCGTTTTGCTTGTGCGATTTCGTCATTGTAATAAATGTAGATGTGCTGCTCTTGCTGACCAATTGCTTTGGCTTTCAGTTTAATTCCAAAATTCATAAATTCTTCTATGTAATACTCAGATTTATTCTTAATTTTTTCACGAACACTCTCAAGTAAATCTGTTAGCGTTTTATTCCTAGATTTAGCCATAATTATGTATTTGTATTGGTTTTTAAGCAAAAAATTGATGTTATTTGCACTATAAAAACCTCTGTCCATCACTAAAGTGATGTTTTTGTAGTTAAATTCTTTTGCTTTTGTCACTAATTCTTTGCACTGTGATTGGTCAATCACAGAACCTG
The DNA here is from genome assembly GCA_963539745.1 of uncultured Acholeplasmataceae bacterium. GTDB lineage: Bacteria > Bacillota_I > Bacilli_A > Acholeplasmatales > Acholeplasmataceae > CALISC01. The sequence continues at coordinate 6,612 of CAUTNJ010000026.1, read as the reverse complement.
GAAACAGTTGATAGTAAAGTGGAATTGAAGTTTCATTGTTAATGATATATGCTAAATTTACTTGCTTCAATTCTTCGTCTACTTTCGGTTTTCCGTATTCAGCAAGCGGAATACCAGCAGAATATGTATTAAAGTTTGTTGTGTCTAGAGACATAATGATGTCGCTGTTTAAACTATTTTTACTAAATTCTTGGTTCCAAGAATATAGAAATTCGTTTGTTTTACTACTAGTGATAATATCGTTAAAAAGTCTAGAAAAAGTAGAATTACTGTCAATATTAGGAGTAAACAATGCGTTTCTCCTTGCCCATTTTTCATATAGTTGGATTGCTGAATTTTGGTTTTCTAAATAGTAGCAAACCAATGACTTAATTAGGTTTGCTTTTTCTGCGAAAACTTTTGTTAATATTTGGTTTAAATTTAGTTTTTCAAAAACTTTTTCAACAACCATTTTTGTACCAAAAGAAAGAGTTCTGGAAAACTTATTTTCGTTTTCTCTTAAAAAAATATTTTGCATCCCGAAATGTTGGATATACATTTCGTTTGGATAAAAATAAGCGTTGTCTTTTGTATCTAATTTCCCGATACAAACTCTTTTATTTAGGTTAAAACCTTTATCTTTAAGATATTTTTTCTCTATGGTATAGTAAACATAAGTGACATTTTTTCTTGGTAAAAAGGTTATATTCTTTTCAGGTAATTTTATTTTTTCGTAGTCCATTTTGCACCTCAATTTATTAGTCATATTATATAACTAATAGGGTAAAAAGTCAAATAAAAAACAGCCAAAATAAAAATATTTTGGCTGTTTTTTAGGTCTAAAATAAGTTTTTAAACGATTAGTTATATTTTTGTGAAAAGTTCAGGTTTTAAAGGTAATATAAGGACACATTTTTGTCATTTTCTAGGCTGCGACCCTTTTTATAGAATATTCGTGGTTTAAATTATTAAGTTTTTAATTTAAAATAGTGTGCTTAAAGCAAATCACACAATAATTTAGACAAACACCTGTTAAAAAATACAAATAAAAGTTATGTTTTTGATTAGTCGCCTATATAGTAAAAAACTATAAAATCGCATTGTTATGCCTTTTTTCAATTTTGTATAATTTTGCAATTTTTGTTTTTATAGCCGTTTGCTATATATATATATATGAATTGATACAGTAAATAGCGTTTTTAGTGAAAGACAGATGAGGTTTTTAACTGTAAAACACGCTAATAAAACATATTTTAGGAAACTAATGTTGTGAATTTTAAATCATCTAAAATTTTACAAAATCACTTTATATAATTTATATAAACATATGCAATACTTTTGCATAACTTACACAAGGAGAAAAAATGCAATCTGAACAAAATATGCAGTTTAATATGCTCCGCAAGAAAAGAAAAGGATTTTTAATCCCAGCTTTATTTATTCTTGCATTTACTTCACTTATTTTACTTGTTATCTTTTTATTTTCACACCCTACAGTTTATTTTTCTAAAAATAGTGGTTTCACTGAACACGACGCTGTTAAGTCTGGAAAAAATAAACTACGTTTTGTGGTGCCAGAAACTATAGATACAACTAAGTCTACTTTCATTTCTGTTAAAAAAGAATGGTTCACAACTAGCAGACTAGGAACAATTGTTGACATTAAGGCAAAACCAGGTAAATACTTAGCCCTTGACTTCACAGACCGTCAACACGACTCTGAGGTTTTTACTATCTACACTAAGAACTGGTTTGGAATTAAAAAGCAGTATGACGTTATTGTTGATTACTCTAACTTCCTTCGCATCTTTTTCCCTGAGTCACATGATGGTGCGATTCCTCGCAAACCAGAAATTCTTCCATATTCTAAACTACAAACCGAACACAAACACAAATACGAGGAACTTTACAAAATCAAAAGCTTCTATGCATACGACAAAGACGGAAAAATCGCTCCTGAACCTATTCACAGAAGAGATGTTTTTTCTAAAGACATCGCTCAAGGTCGTGCATTTATTGTTAACAACAGCACGCAAATTTCTTTAGTTTATGATTTCTTACTGCCAGGTATTTTTAAAAACCAAGCACAAAAAACTCAAGTTTACGACCTTGTTGACAAAACCGTTGGAAAAGCAAAAACTCTAGACCCTGAAAAACAAGGACACGAAATTCAGTTTAATACTCCTCCTTTCTATATTTCTAAGTTCCTTGGTTGGTACTACATTGACCTAACTGGCAACCGAGTTGACTTAAAACCGGGTGAAAAGTTTAATATCCCAACTTGGGTAAAATCTGAACTTAGACTAATTGCTAAATACGACATAACTGCCGATATAGATAAGTTAGCACCAGCCCTTGACAAGCAAGGTCTGGTTGCAGTTTCTTATTTTGATGGGGTGCAAAGAGTATTTTTAGATATTATCAAGAGAGGCACACCACTTCGTGAACATATCTACAATAAAGACGGATATGTTTATGAAGGCTGGTATAAAGACAGCGCTTTCACAAAAAAAGTAGACTTTAGTCAAGAAGTTGCAACTACTCATATTTCGCTTTACTTAAAGTCAATTCCTCAAAACCAACCACAACCCGAAAAGCCAACTAAATACCACACTATTACTTTCAAAACTCCAGATGGCGCATCTCAACTTTCTCCAGCAAAAGTAGCGCGCGACCAAAAACTTGACGCAAACTATGCAACGCCAAACCGAGTTTCAAAAGTTTATCCAGACGGCAAACTCGAAGAGCTTGACTACTGGACAATTTGGGATCCTGTTAATAACCAAGACACAGGTGTTAAGTTTGACTTTAATACTCCAATTACCAGCGACCTTGTACTGTATGCTCATTTAAGACCATATAAAACACCAGACTCAGAACGCCCAGTAAATTTCAAAATACTTGACCATATTCAAAACCAAACACTTTACGACAAAACTTTAACTGCAGTTAACAACAAAATTCAAGACGCAGATAAAGCGGAAATCAACGGTATTTTGAGAAATACTCCCACTGATGTTGAAACTCCAATGGGTACATATCGCTTCAAAGGTTGGTATTTAAATGGTGACATTAACTCTCCATTTAATATAGACGACGCACTTCCTAAAAACATAAAACGTTTTGAAATTCACGCAGTTTATGACTTTGAGCCAAACGACAAAGTACCGAATCCTCAAGACCCAGATAACCCACTTCCTCTTGACCCAAGTTTAGTTAAACTAACCTTCTTAACACCTGAACGCACTGTACTTGCAGTTCAAACTCAAGAAAAAGGCAAGGCTTACGCAGGAACTCTGCCTACTATTTCTAAACTAGGCTATGTATTTAAACACTGGGCTTACTTTGAAAACAACGAAGTTAAAGACCAGTTTGATACTACTGCTGTTTTAAATGAAAACAAGGTGCTATACCCTGTGTTTGAAAAAGATCCAAACGCAAACCTTGAAAACGAAGAACTGCACACAGTTAAGGTCTACAATCCACTACTTAAATCAACTCAAGTCTTAAAAGTTAAGAAAGGCGAACTACTTGGAGTAGACACAAACGCCTACACTACTACTGTTGAAGACAAGGAATACGTTTTTGATAAGTTCACTAAAGAAGATGGTTCTACTTTTGATCATCTAACTACGCAAATTACCCAAGACTTAAACTTAACTGTTAATCTAAAAGAAAAAGCTCAAGCTGGCTTTAAGTCAATTGACACAAAAATTAGCGATCCTGTTCAAGGAAAAGTTTTATATGAAGGCAAAATCCGCATAAAAGACGGCCAAATTTACGCACCAGACCGCGCGAAACTACAGGCTATCCTTGACACAGTTGGCGCAGACATTGACGGCGCTATGGGTAAACATCAATTTAAGGGCTGGTATTTAGATGGAGACACTAATTCTCCGTTTACAGTTAACGACCAAATTGATCTAAATACTGCTCGTCTAGATATTCAGGCAGTTTATGACTTTGTGCCAAACGACAAAGTGCCAAACCCACAAGATCCGGATAACCCACTTCCTCTTGACCCAAGTTTAGTTAAACTAACTTTCTTAACGCCTGAGCGCACTGTACTTGCAGTTCAAACTCAAGAAAAAGGCAAGGCTTATACAGGAACTCTGCCTACTATTTCTAAACTAGGCTACGTATTTAAACACTGGGCTTGCTTTGAAAACAATGAAGTTAAAGACCAGTTTGATACCACTGTTGTTTTAAATAAAAACAAGGTGCTATACCCTGTATTTGAAAAAGATCCAAACGCAAACCTTGAAAACGAAGAACTTCACACAGTTAAGATCTACAATCCACTGCTTAAATCAACTCAAGTCTTAAAAGTTAAAAAAGGTGAACTACTTGGAGTAGACACAAACGCCTACACAACTACTATTGAAGACAAAGAATACGTGTTTGACAAGTTTACAAACAAAGAAGGCTCTGATTTTAACCACTTAACAACTGCGATTACAAAAGACCTTGAGTTAACTGTTCACTTAAAAGAAAAAGAACTTCCTGGCTTTAAGCAAATTGACATTAAAATTATTGATCCAGTTCAAGGTAAAGTTTTATTTGACGGCAAAGTGCGTGTTAAAGACAACCAAATATATGCACCAGACCGCGCAAAACTACAGGCTATCCTTGACACAGTTGGTGCAGACATTGACACTGTACTTGGTAAATACCGCTTTAAAGGTTGGTATTTAAACGGAGACACCAATTCTCCGTTTACAGTTCGCGACAATTTAGATCCAAACACTACTAACCTAACAGTTAAGGCAGTTTACTATTTTGAAGATAACAACAAAGTACCAAATCCAGATAACCCAAGTGATCCAAAACCACTTGACCCTTCTTTAATTAAAGTTACTTTCCTTTCTGACAACTACTCAGTTATCTCTGTTCAGACAAGTAAAAAAGGAAAAGTTTTTGATGGAACCTTGCCAAATGTTGAAAAGCGTGGCTACATCTTTAAACACTGGGTTTACTTTAAAGCAGGAGTAGTTGGCTCTATTTACAACGAACAAGATGTCTTGACTGAAAACACAGTTCTGTATCCTGTCTTTGAAAAAGACCCAAGCGAACCTGAGCCAAAAAACACAGTCAAAGTAACTATGCAAAGCGAATTACTTGGACAAAGTGAACACAGGTTTGTCAAAAAAGGTACAAAACTAGATTTAGATCCACAACAGTTTAATACTAAAGTTGACAAATACTTGTATAAGTTCAAACGTTTCATTGACGAAAACGGAAATACTTTTGACTATAAAACGAAACCAATTATTGAAGATATCACTTTAAAAATAGAATACGAAAAAACTGAGCCAAAGGCTAAATACACAATTAAACACGTATTTGAGGGAGTTGAGGGACAAATCCCTGAAACCACTCAAACTGTAGAAAAAGAAACCACTGTTGGCAGTGAGATCACTGTGGACAGCAGTGATGGTCTACCTGGCCTTGACTATGGCTTTGATTTAGTTGATTCAACTGAAACTAAAATCGTTAAAGCAGACGGTTCAACTGAGTTTATCTTAAACTACAAGCGAAAAGAGTTTACCGTGACTTACCAAGCAAACTACCACAATCAATTTCCAGGAACCACGGTTTCAAACGAACCGCAAACTCACAAAGTTAAGTATCAAGAGAAAATCAAAGAACCAAACCCAGCACCAAAACTAGAGCGACATGGCCGCACTTACACCTTTAAACACTGGCAACTTGAGTCTACTATGAACGGAGTTTATGGAGAACAAAGTCCTTATAACTTCAACACCAGAGTTAACCGCAATGTTGATTTAGTGGCTTACTTTGAAGAAAAAATTGAAAAAGTTAACTACAAAATTGTGCATATGCTAGAAAAACAAGGTGAAAGTAGTGCGCTAAACGGTCAATACGACAGAATTGAAGAACTTCAGCAAGATAAAAAAGTAGAAGATGGTGCTGCTTACCGCGATTACTCAGCACTAGACTCTGACTTATATGAAAAAGACACAACGCACCCGGATAACTTACTAAATACTCAACTTACAGTTGGTGATAACACAACTGAAGTTCGCCAATACTATAAGTTAAAAGAAACTACTGTTAACTTCCGTAAAACAACCGGTATTGAAAGTTTTGATTCGGCTGAAACTATTTCAGTTAAGAAAACTCGTAAAATTGACTTGCCAAACTACAACTTAAAAGAGAACTACAAGTTTATAGGTTGGAGTTTAAGTGAAAATGGACCTAGTCAGGCTAAGTTTATCGCAAGCGGCGACAGTATGGATATTTACGCCAATACTAAAATTCTTCAATCTAGAGTTAAATACACTATTTTAACTCAAAGAGTAGATGGCGGATATGACACAACTTACGAAACTAAAACTGCCTTAATTGGCTCAGTTCACACAGCAAGTTACGCAAATCCAAATAGTTCTGTTTACCAAGCCCCTCATTTCAATCCTACTCAATTTACTGTGAGCGCAAATGAAAACGAAAACCAAGTCACTGTAACTATTGATAGAAATGTCTACACAGTTACTTTTGAAGTTATAGGTCATTCTGGTACTATTCTAAATAGAGTGATTAGACATGGTGCTAAAATTGGAGCGATTGACGAAAGTCAGTTTTCATCAGATGGAAATGGTATTATAAAAGCGG
>CAUTNJ010000025.1:0-8294 GCA_963539745.1 uncultured Acholeplasmataceae bacterium | reverse complement strand
TATTAACTTTTCCTTAAATAAAAGGTAAAGTAAATCGCTATCTACAGGCGGAGCAATTAAATCAGCATTCTCTTTTAACGCAACACAATCTGAGTTTTCCATGCATACTGACACATCTGCGTGTTTTAACATCTCAAAATCGTTTTCTCCATCTCCAATTGCTATTACTTTGCAATCTTTTTCAATTAACTGATTTTTGGCTAAATAACTTTTTAAAATTTCAATTCCTTTTTGTTTAGAAAAACCTTTTAAAGTGCAGTCTAGTCCTTTTTGTTTATTCCAAAAATAAAAGTCCAAATTACTAAAACTATTTTTAATTGAACTCAAGTCTTCAGGATAATTTGATGACAACCAAAGTGAATAAATTTCTTTACTTAAAATACTTTTGTTATTTGCAAGTTTAAATTCTTTTTCGCGCATTTTTTCGGCGCTGTCGTGCATATTTGCGTAATACGCAAAGTTACTTGTTGTAAATCCTAGGTTAACTCGTTTACTTGCGCAAATTTCGTTTAATTTAACAATATCTTGGTTGGAAAAACAATGTTTAGAAATTAACTTTTTCTGAAACTCAATATATTGTCCGTTTGAAAGTACTAAAAAATCAAGATATTTCAAAACTGGTTTCAAAACTTTGATTTTAGGTTTACCGCGTCCTGTTGCCACTCCGCACAGAGTTTCTTTTTCTTCGCTCAACTCTTTAAGTAGTTTGCGTGTATTTGGCAAAATTTGTCCGTGTTTTTTGGAGTATAGCGTGCCATCAATGTCAAAAACAAAAATTTTTTTAATCATTTACAAAAAGTCTCCCTGTGCTGTTAATTAAAGCCAAGGCCATAAAAGGCACTTGCTCCGCTTTGTATATATTATATTATGGTAAAATATTTAGGTATGCACGGAGGAATTATACATATATGAAAATAGAAAAAATAGAAAAAAATCAAATTAAAGTGACAGCAAAAGTCTCACTTTCTGACTTTGAAAGCGGGCTTGACTACGCATATCAATTAGTAAAAGAAAAAGTAGAAATCAAAGGTTTTAGAAAAGGCCAAGCGCCTCGCTCAATTTATGAAAACAGATACGGCAAGGCTTCACTTTTCAACGATGCTTTAAACTTTGTTATCAACGCTAAGTTTGAAGATGTGCTTTTCGCCAAAGAATACGAAGTAGTTGCTGAACCTACAAACGTTGAACTAAATCCAAAAGAACCAAAACTAGCCGAAGAAGAGTTTGAAGTAATTTTAACAATTCCAGTAAAGCCAGAAGTTAAACTAGGGCTGTATAAAGGTATTGAAATTAAAAAACCCAACACTAAAGTAACTGCTAAAGAAGTTGATGAAAAAATCACTGAAGAACTTAACCGTTCTGCCAAACTAGTTGCCAAAGACAAACTAGTTGAAAAAGGAGATACTGCCAATATCAACTTTGAAGGTTTTGTAGACAACGTTGCTTTCTCTGGTGGAAAAGGCACTGATTTTGACTTAAAAATCGGCTCAGGTCAATTTATACCTGGCTTTGAAGAACAACTAATCGGCTTAAAAGCAGGTGATGAAAAAGATGTTAACGTAACTTTTCCAGAAGACTACCAGGCCGCTGACTTAAAAGGCAAGGCCGCTGTTTTTAAATGCCGAGTTAACTCAGTTAAAGTATCTGAACTTCCTGCTTTAACCGATGAATGGGTCAAAGAACTTAAAAAAGACAAAATTGAGACAGTTGAACAATACAAGGCTCACATGAAATCAGTTATCTCTCAACTGAAAGAAAAACAAGAAAATGAACGCATCAAAAAGGAAACCCTAGAAGAGGCTTCAAACAACGCAGTTATCGAAATTCCTGAGGCTATGATTGAAGCACAAGCCAACCGTAATCGTCGTCGTATTGAAGAAAGTCTGAAAGCCTACGGCTTAAACTACACACAATACTTAGAGATGACTGGCAAAAAATCAGAAGACGCGCTGGCTGAAGAGAAAAAAGCAGCATATGAACAAATTCATGAAGCCTTGACACTAGACGCAATCGCAAATGCTGAAAAACTTGACGCAACAGACGCAGAAATAGAGACACATTTTCTAGAAATTGCCAAACAATACAATACTTCTGTTGAAGAAGTTAAAAAACAATTAAGCAAAGAAAATGTAGCAAAAGACTTAAAAGTCGGAAAAGCACACGACTTTATTGTCAAGAACGCTAAACTCGTATAAAAATGGATTTAAATCAACAAAACTTACTACCTGTTGTTCCACTTAGAAACTCAGTACCACTGCCAGCAACTTCTCTTCGTCTAGACATCGGCAGACCAAGTTCTGTAAAAGCCTTGGATGCCGCGGAACGCGGAACTGGTAAACAAATTATTTTGTTAATTCAAAAAAACCCAGACATTGAAAACCCAGAACAAAAAGACTTAGAGCAGTTTGGGGTAATTGCCAAAGTTGGATTTAAGATAAAAAATGACCTGCCAGGCACAGAAACTTCGTATAAAGTTAAATTCCATGTCTCTAGGCGAATTAAACTAATAAATTACTTTCCTGCATCTAGCCAATCACCATTTGCTTCGTGTTCCTTTGAATACGCGGATGTAGATAGCCAAAACTTATCTGAAAAAGCCTTGGTTACTCAAAAATTATTAGTTGAAAAAAACCGCGAGTTTTTAAAATCAGCACCTGGTGATACTAAAGAACTTTACAACGCCGAGTTTAATTCAGCCGAAGAGGTTTATTTGCTTGGAAATAGTTTAACTCGCGAGTTTGCGCGCAGATTAAACTACTTAAATGCAAATACTATGGAAGACTTGCTTAAAACTGCGTTAATTGACTTTGAGTATTTATCAATGACAAATTCTTTGGAGAAAAAAATTCAAGAAGAAGTACAAAGATCAATAGACGAAGCACAACGCGAGTATTTTTTGCGCGAAAAAATGAAAGCCATACAAAACGAACTTGGCGATCGCGCTCGCAAGATTGACGAAATTGAGCAAATCAGAGCCGCAATTTTAGCAGCTAAAATGCCTGCACAAACTGAGGCTAACTTACTTAACGAATTAAAGAAATATCAAACTGCCTCTTCTTATTCTCCTGAAGCCGGTTCTATTAAAACTTACCTAGATTTCGCAGTTTCTCTTCCTTGGAACAAATTTTCAAAAGACTGTACTGACATTAAAAAAGTTAAAAACGCACTTGACAAAAAACACTATGGACTAAAACAAGTTAAAGACAAAATTCTTGAATACTTGTCTGTCCAAATTAAGACCAAAAAAGTCCCACAAGCAATTCTTTGTTTAGTTGGGCCTCCTGGCACTGGTAAAACCTCTTTAGCGATTTCAATTGCTGAGGCTTTAAATAAACATTTCACTAAAATTTCTTTAGGTGGTGCAGACGACGAATCTGATATCCTTGGTTTTCGCCGTACTTATGTTGGGGCACTTCCTGGCCGAATTTTAAAAGGTATGGTTAAAGCCGGCACTAAAAACCCGCTTTTCTTACTTGACGAAATTGACAAAATCGGCAAATCTCACCGAGGAGATCCAGCGGCTGCCTTATTGGAAGTTCTAGACCCTTCGCAAAACTTCCGTTTTGAAGACCACTTTTTAGAGGAACCTTTTGATTTGTCTAAAGTGATGTTTATCACAACTGCCAATTACTTGGAAAACATTCCAGAACCTTTGATGGACAGAATGGAAATTATTCAGTTAAGCAGTTACACTGAAGTCGAAAAATACCACATTGCCACCGAATACTTAATTCCAGATAACTTAAAACTAGCCGGAATTAAACCAGGTCAATTAACTTTCACAGACGCAGGTATTTATAAACTAATTCAGCACTACACTCGCGAAGCCGGAATTCGCGAACTGAACCGACTAATCGGCACCATTTCTCGTAAGTTTGTTAAAAAACTCTTGGCCAAAGAACTAACCGCTTTAGAAATTAATGAAAACAACTTGGAGGAGTATCTAGGTAAGTTCAGATTTTTCCACAATATCGCTGACCAAAAAGACCAAGTCGGAGTTGTGACTGGCCTTGCCTATACCGCGTATGGCGGTGATACTTTAAAAATTGAGGCAAACACCTATGCCGGCAAAGGCGACGTGGTTTTAACCGGAAAACTGGGCGACGTTATGAAAGAGTCTGCTATAACCGCGCTTTCTTTTGTTAAATCTAAAGCCGATGAGTTTGGCATAGACCCCGAAATTTTTGCAAAAAACACTATTCACATCCACGTGCCAGAAGGTGCTGTTCCCAAAGACGGACCAAGTGCGGGTATCACAATGTGTACAGCAATTGTTTCGCTTTTAACTAAAAAACCAGTTAAACACACTGTTGGAATGACTGGAGAAATTACATTAACCGGACAAATTCTGCCAATCGGTGGATTAAAAGAAAAAGCAATTTCTGCACACCGCTCAGGCTTAAGACAAATCTTGATTCCAAAAGACAACGTTCGCGATATTCAAGATATTCCAGAAGAAGTACTTAAAGACCTTGAAATCACACCTGTGTCTGAAATCAAGGAAGTCTTAAAAGCAGCCTTACTGGCTTAATACTAAACTCTGCTTAATGTTTGTAAAATCAGTATTTGATTTAAAAACTAAACCCGCAGATTTACCCGAAGTTTTGCTGCTTGGCCGCAGCAACGTGGGTAAATCTAGTTTTATTAACAACTTTTTTCAAAGCAAAATTGCAAAAGTTTCTCAAAAACCCGGCAAGACTATTGCACTTAACTACTTTAAATACAATGACTTGTTTTATTTAGTTGACACACCTGGCTATGGGTTTGCTAAAGTTGATTTTAAAACCCAAGAGAACTTCACCCGTCTACTTGGAACTTACATCGGCAAGTGCGAATACTCTTTAGTGTTGATGCTGATGGATTTTTATGTAGGCCCAACTCAAAAAGACTTAGAGATGTACGAATATTTAACATCTAAAGGAATTTGTCCTTTAATCTGTTTTACTAAAGTAGACAAGGAAAAAAAATCTATGGTATTTAGTAAGAAAAACCAATTTCAAAAGCAGTTTCCAGACTCTAAATTGTTTTTTGTAAATAACGAAGTTGCTTTTTCTAGTCAAGTACTAATTGAACACTTAACTGATTGTTTTAAGGAGAAAACAGCATGAAAAAAATTATTATCATGACCGATTCATCCCCAGATATTTCGCCTGAATTTAAAAAAAGTGCAGAAATTTTTCAGTTTCCTTTCCAAATTACTTTCAACGAAGAAACTTTTCCAGATAATGGTGAAAACGACGCACTTGAGTTTTTTGCCAAAGTCAATCAAGCTAAAACTCAAGATGTTCCAAAAACTGCAGCCCCTAGTCCAGAGGTTTTTCTGAGTCTTATTGAAAGTCAACTAAAAGGAAACGACTACTATTTAGTTTACTTTGGAATAGGATCTAGATACTCAGCCTCTTTAAACTACTTCCAAGTTGCCCTAAAAAACTTAGCGCCAGAATATAAGAACCGCACTTTTTTTATAGACACCTGGCAAATTGCTTCAGGTGTAACTATGCTAATTAAAAAGGCTGTTGAAATTAAAGACCAAGTTCAGTCAATTGATGAATTTTTAAATTTCTTAAACGAATACAAAAAAGGTATGATCATTGAGTTTATCTCAAAAGACCTTAGCTACCTAAAAAGAAGTGGTCGAGTATCAGGAATGCAGTCGCTAATTGGCTCTATTTTGCAAATCAAGCCAATTTTCCATTCAGAGCAAAACGATATTTTGCCAAGAAAGTCAATAGGCACACACATCAAAGCTCTAGAAAATGTGTTTAATGTTTTTTTTGAACACTACCAAAAAGGCGAGATTGACGAAAAAACTGTGGCTATTGCAACTATTGACGATGAACGCTTTGCTAAATATTTAGAAGACAAAATAAGTGAACATTGTCCTGATATCAAGACAGTTCGCTCGTTTTTAACTAAAACTATTTGTGTGCACTCAGGTGCTAACATCACCGGGATTTGCTATCACGTCAAAAAAGCAAGTTAATTTAAAAATAAGATAAAATGGATAAAAAATATAGTTTTGCAAACGATAGTTTAATTTATGAGCGTTGGCTCGAAGCCAATGCTTTTTTGCCAGCCCAAAAAGGCAAAGGTTTTACTGTTGTAATCCCACCGCCAAATATCACCGGAATTTTACACATTGGCCATGCTTATGACAACACCCTTCAAGACGCCGTAATTCGTTTTCAAAGAATGCAGGGCAAAGCCGCACTTTATTTTCCTGGAACTGACCACGCAGGCGTTGCAACTCAGGCTAAAGTTGACGCTAAGTTAAAAGAACAAGGCACTAACCGTTTTGAAATCGGCAGAACTGAGTTTTTAAAAGCAGCCTGGGACTGGAAAACAGAGCACGAAGACACAATTCGCCGTCAATGGCAAAAAATGGGTTTGTCTTTAGATTATTCTCGTGAACTTTTCACGCTTGACAAAGGACATTCTGAAATCGTTGCAAAACGTTTTATTGAACTTTATGAACGAGGTTTAATTTACAGGGACTACAAAATTATTAACTGGGACATTCAGGCAAAAACCGCACTTTCAAACATAGAAGTCGTACATAAAGAAAGTAAGTCTAAACTTTACTTTATTAAGTATTTATTTAAAGGAAGTGAAACTGACGGAGTTGTGGTTGCCACTACTCGTCCAGAGACTTGTTTCGCAGATCAAGCGTTAATGGTTAATCCGAATGATGAAAGATACCGTGCGCTAATTGGTAAAATTGCTTTAATTCCAACTACTAACACAGAAATTCCGATAATTGCCGATGAATACGTAGAAAAAGACTTTGGAACAGGTGTGGTAAAAGTAACCCCTGCTCATGATCCAAACGACTTTGAAGTAGCAAAACGCCATAATTTAGCTAAACCACTTTGTATGCACGAAGACGGAACTTTAAATGAAATGGCTGGCAAATATGAAGGTCAAGACCGTTTTGTTTGTCGTGAAAATTTACTTTTAGATTTAAGAAAAACAGGTCAGTTTATTAAAGCAGAAGAGCACCTTAACTCAGTTGGCTACTCTGAGCGTACAGATACAGTAGTTGAACCCAGACTTTCGCTACAGTGGTTTTTAAAAATGGATTATTTTTCAAAACTAGCGCGTAGCTCTAAAACTAAATTTTATCCTGCTAGATTTAAAAAAATCTTTATCAACTGGATGACAGATACCTTAGACTGGTGTATTTCTCGCCAAGTTTGGTGGGGTCATCGTATACCAGTTTGGTATAAGGATACAGAAATTAAAGCACAAATTGAGTCACCTGGCGAAGAATGGCATCAAGACGAAGACGTCCTTGACACTTGGTTTTCTTCTTCTCTTTGGCCGCTTTCTTGTCTTTCACAAAAACCAGGCGACCTTGAGCGTTTCTTTCCAACACAACTGCTGGTAACTGGATACGACATTATATTTTTCTGGGTTTCTAGAATGATTTTCCAAAGTCTAGATATTGCTAAAACCGATCCTTTCAAAGAAGTTTTAATTCATGGGCTTGTCAGAGCAGCAGATGGACAAAAGATGTCAAAATCGCTCAATAATGGGATTAACCCATTTGATGTGATTAAAGAGTTTGGAGCAGACAGTTTAAGATATTTCTTAGTTACGTCATCTTCTCCTGGAACTGACATTAGATATGACCGCGTTAAAATTGAGTCTGCTTGGAATAACTTAAATAAACTTTGGAACATCTCTAGGTTTATTTTAAATGACTACACAAAACCTGTAAAAGCAGTTTCAGCCAAAACTCTGGCAGATAACTATATTTTGGCAAGTTTAAACGAAACTATTTTAAAATACACCCGTTTATTTAAAAAATATGAGTTTCAAGAAGCAGCAAAAGTTTTGCAGAACTTTATCTGGCAAGACTTTTCATCTGAATACTTAGAAATTGTAAAAGTTCAAAAAAGAACAGATGTGCTTAAAGAAAACACTAACAAAATTTTGGTCTACGTACTTAGCCAAATTCTTAAATTACTGCATCCGATAGTTCCGTTTGTAACTGAAAACATTTTTTCAATGTACAATTCAGAACTTTTAATTAGTGCTCGTTGGCCAAAGGCTAAAAAAGAGGACAACAAGGCAGTTTTTGCAGATTTTGAAATATTTAAAAAAGTGCTTTTAATGCTGCGTTCATACATAGCAGAAAACAAAATTACCAAAGCCTTGTCTGTTACTTTAGTTGCTAAAAACGCCAAAACTAAAGCCATACTTTCTGAGAACCTTGAAAATATCCGTTCAACTTTAAAACTAAAAAAACTTAATTTAGCAGATGAGTGCTCAGTTGACTCAGCTGAGTTAAT
>CAUTNJ010000024.1:0-8343 GCA_963539745.1 uncultured Acholeplasmataceae bacterium | reverse complement strand
CTTTTACGCCGACGATAGCGCAAATGCGTGAAAATAGGGAGCTGCCAGTTTCTTTTACTCGGAGGTTTAGCTCAGCTGGGAGAGCATCTGCCTTACAAGCAGAGGGTCGGGGGTTCGAGCCCCTCAACCTCCACCAGAGCCGAGATAGCTCAATTGGTAGAGCAACTGACTTGTAATCAGTAGGTTGCGGGTTCAATTCCTGTTCTCGGCACCACTATCTGTCCCGTTAGCTCAGTCGGTAGAGCACCTGGCTTTTAACCAGGGTGTCAGAAGTTCGAGTCTTCTACGGGATACCATTGCCCGGGTGGCGGAATAGGTAGACGCGTGGGACTTAAAATCCCATGGAGGAAACTCTGTACCGGTTCAAGTCCGGTTCCGGGTACCATCCTTTTTTAAACATTGTTTAAAAAAAGCGATTGTTTACCCTTTTTTTATTTAAAATCAACTAAACAAATTTAGTATACGGCGGTGTAGCTCAGCTGGCTAGAGCGTACGGTTCATACCCGTGAGGTCGAGGGTTCGATCCCCCCCGCCGCTACCAAAGGACCCATAGTTCAGTTGGTTAGAGCAACCGGCTCATAACCGGTTAGTCGTAGGTTCGAGTCCTACTGGGTCCACCAATCACACGGAGGAATACCCAAGCCTGGTTGAAGGGATCGGTCTTGAAAACCGACAGGGTGTAAAAGCCGCGGGGGTTCGAATCCCTCTTCCTCCGCCATTTTATTTTTTTCATATCGCGGGGTAGAGCAGTCTGGTTAGCTCATCGGGCTCATAACCCGAAGGTCGTCGGTTCAAATCCTTCCCCCGCAACCAAAAAGGTCTCGTGGTGTAGTTGGTTAACATAAATGCCTGTCACGCATTAGATCGCGGGTTCAAGTCCCGTCGAGACCGCCACTGGTCCGGTAGCTCAGTCGGTAGAGCAAGGGACTGAAAATCCCTGTGTCGGCAGTTCGATTCTGCCCTGGACCACCATTTCATTTTTTATCTCCTTTCATTTCTCCAATTACTCGGAAAAAATTGTTTACACCCCTAAATTATTCCGAAAAACTTAAAAAAGTCGCTTTAGTATACGAAGCGGCTTTTTTATTTTATTAAAACTACCTTGTAATATTTGAAAACATACTATTTTGGCCATTATTTTATTAGAAAACAAACAATTTTCACCTTTGTTTTTATTAGAAAACACACTATTTTAAGGTAATTTTTTATTAGAAAACAAACAATTTTCACCTATATTTTTATTGGAAAACACACTATTTTAAGGTAATTTTTTATTAGAAAACAAATAAATATGCTAAAATAAATGCGTAGCAAGGAGATTTTAAATGTTTAGACGAAAAATAGAAAAAATATTGACAAAAAACTATCAAGATGAAAATGCTAAAATCTTGATTATAGAAGGTGCCAGACAAGTTGGTAAAAGTTTTATTGTTAGAAGAACTGCACCAAAATACTTTAAAAACTACATAGAAATTGACTTAAAGTCAGACTACGAAAACAAACAACGCTTTTTTAACATTAGAGATACTGCCTCTTTTTATATATTCATCAGTAGTATTTTTGATTTAAAAAAAGCAAACTTATCAAACACAATTATTTTTCTTGATGAAATTCAGTACTATCCACATTTAATTACTCTCTTAAAAGATTTGTATAAGGAGCGTAGATACAGATACATAGTTTCTGGTTCTCTACTTGGAATTACTTTAAAACACATCTTTATTCCTATGGGAGCAATTGAAGAAGTTGAAATGTTTCCGTTAGACTTTGAAGAGTTTTTGTGGGCAAACGGAGTAGGGTTAGACGTAATTGAATATCTAAGGTTTTCGTTTTTAAATTTAACTCCAATTAACGAAGCCATTCACAACCGCATTTTATTACTATTTAAGGACTATTTAATAGCAGGTGGCTTGCCAGACGCAGTTAAAGAATATGTGTTAAACAAAGACGTCAAAGCTACTCGCAGAGTCCAAACCTATGTTTATTCACATTACCAAGATGACGCTGTTAGATATCAAGAAAATACTAAACTCAAAATTGCTAAAATTTATGAAGATATGGTTTCAAATATGTCAAACAAAGTAAAAAGGGTTAACTTCAAAGCTATTGAAAATAAAGTAAACTCATCTTTTGAAAAATATCAAGACGAGTTTGAATATTTAGTTTCCGCTGGTGTTGCTAACCAAGTAAAAGCCGTTTCTAATCCTAAGTTTCCACTTTTTGACACAACTGCTAAAAACTTAGTTAAACTTTATTACAACGATGTTGGAATATTAACTAACCTGCTTTTTAAAACTAATGTACTACCAATTTTGAATACCGATAAAAACATTAACTTAGGTTCAGTCTACGAGCATGCTTGTGCAACTGAACTTAGAGCACACGAACACAATTTATTTTATTTTGATTCCAAAAAAGTCGGTGAAGTTGATTTTTTAATTAATGACTACGAACTGCTTTCTGCTGTTGCTATTGAAATTAAGTCTGGAAACGACCAAAATAATTTCCGAGCACTGCCTAAACTAATTGATAAAAATGGGCAATATAAACTTGCTAAAGGCTATGTTTTTGGAAACAAAAATATAGTTAAACAAGAAGGGAATTTAACAACATTGCCGATTTACTTAATCATGTTTGTTTAAAATATTTAGGTGAACAATATACGCAATGAAGAAATTATTTTAGAACAAATACCATCTATTTCATACGACCCGTCAATTACTTACTCAGATCAGTTAAAAATGTCATACATAGATTTAGTTAGTCACTTAATTGCTAAGTACGGACCAGCTAATGGAAATTACTTTTTAACTGAAACATGTAAGTCCAAAAACCCTAAAATAACTAGGGGAAAAGAAGGATTGTTTTGTCACCACATAGACGAAAATAAAGCAATCAAACTCTCTAAACCAGAATTCGCTATTAAACACCCGTTTGTATATCAAAAAGCAGAGAGATTAGTATATTGCGATATTTTGGAACACTTAATTTTACACATTAAAATTATTGAAGAATCAAAAGGAGAATTGGTTGGAATTGGTGGCGCCTCTCTTATTTGCAGACAAATTAACGATTGTTACAGTGGAATGACTTTTACGAATCCTTTTATGATTAGTGTAAGTGAAAAAATACAAGATAAATTCGGCGATTACCTAAAAATTCTTCAAAGATTTTTTGATTTGATTAAGAAAGAACCACTTTATCCAACGCTGATTTCAAAAGAGAGTATTTGCAAAAGTTACGACGGTAAAATTATTAAAAAGATATATAACGCCTTAAAATAAGTAAAAAAGATTTTAAACTTAGTAGTTAAAGAACACAATTTTTTAAAAAATTTGCAAAACTTACTTAAAAAAACAAAATTTTTTTAATCATTTTTCAAAATGTAAGCGTATACATTTAATATTTTGACTTTATTTTTTTCATTCTATATAATATAAATATCTCTATATACACAAGCCACAAAATAAGTAAAATGGCACAAAAAAGGAGCGGTATGGAAGTTAAATTACAAGGTCTTACTAAAATTTTTGTTGACAAACAAAAACGCGAAACAACAGCGGTTGATAAATTAACAATTACTGTTGGCGATGGTAAGCTAATTGGTCTACTTGGACCTTCTGGTTGTGGAAAATCAACCACCCTATATATGATCGCGGGTTTGCACGAACCTTCTGGCGGTAAAATAATTTTTGGCGACGAGGACGTAACTCCACTTTCTGCCGACAAACGCGGAATTGGTCTAGTTTTCCAAAACTACGCGCTATATCCTCACTTAACAATTCGTGAAAACATCATGTTTCCACTACAAAACATGCATGTTCCTGCCAATGAAATTGACGATATGGTAGAAGAAGTTGCACGCTTAGTTGGTATTGCTAACTTACTTGAACGTAAACCTTCTCAACTTTCAGGTGGTCAACAACAACGCGTGGCAATTGCTCGTGCTTTGGTTAAAAAACCAAAAGTCTTGCTACTTGACGAACCGCTTTCAAACCTAGACGCTCGTCTGCGCCTACAAATGCGCGAAGAGATTAAACGTATTCAAAAAGAAACCGGAATTACTGCAGTTTTCGTAACTCACGACCAAGAAGAAGCGATGTCTATTTGCGACGAGATCGTGTTAATGGAAGCCGGAGTTGAACAACAACGCGGTGTTCCTCAACAAATTTATGATAACCCTGCTAACTTATTTGTTGCGAAGTTCTTAGGAACTCCGCCAATTAACCTATTTAAAGCACACATTAAAAAAGACCGTGTGTTTGTGGGAGATGAAGACGTGCTTTCTGCCAAAGGCGCTAAGGCTGTCGTTAAGTCTTGGGCTGAACTTAAACAAAACCACCCAGTAGTAGAGCGCGACAACTCAGATGTAACCTTGCACATCGCTGGATGCGGTCAACTTAAAGCAGAAATTGAACCACTACTTGCTGAGTTTTCAAAAATCGCAGGTGGTTTCCTTTATGACTTTACTTTAAACGGAGCAACTGAAGGCTTCACTTTAGTTCAAGGTAATCGCCGCAAAGCACCTAAGAAAACCAAAGATTTAGCAGTTGCTAAATTAAACCAAAAAATAGAATACAAAAATTACCAAATTGAATACTACCAAGCAAAAATTGCAAGAACCGAAGCACAAGTTAAAGAAGTTAAAGCAAATAAAGACTTTGTTGACGAAGTTAAAATCACTAAACTTGAGCAAAAAACCGTTAAATTAGACCTAGCAGTGCAAGCAGCTAAAGCAAAAATTGAGCAACTTCAAGAACAAATTAAGACTATTGAAGCAGACCGCTCTCCATACATTGACCCTAGGTTCCACCTTGGCCTTGTAAACCGCGAACTTAACCCTAACTTTGAACGCGCAACTAAACGCTTTATTCGCCGTTTCACAGCGAAAGCTGTAGTTCCAGTAGTTGCTCCAAACTCACCACTTTCAGAACTATCTTCTGCCACCCTTAAAGCAATTTTCCAAAAGAAATTAACTAAATGGGACAAACTAATCGACACAACCCTTCCTGAAAACATCGATTTCATGAAGAAATCAATCCACACTGTGCTGCATCACAAACGCAGTGGCGTTAGAACCCTAGCATTCCAAAAATTAGACATTATTCGTCTACCTAAAAAAATTTTTGGAGTGACTCTACCAACCCTACACGAAACTACAATTCAAAACAACGAAGAGTTAATTAAAGCAATTTCTGAAAATCCACTTGCAATTGGTTTCATTCAATACGACCTTCTTAAAGAATCTGGCCTAAAAGAAATTAAAGTCAACGGACAAAGCGCAACTGACGAAGGTGTGCGCAC
This sequence comes from uncultured Acholeplasmataceae bacterium, assembly GCA_963539745.1. Taxonomy (GTDB): domain Bacteria; phylum Bacillota_I; class Bacilli_A; order Acholeplasmatales; family Acholeplasmataceae; genus CALISC01. Next base: position 3,039 of record CAUTNJ010000024.1, on the reverse strand, counting down.
AGGTTCTTACTTCTTTTCATCTGTTTCAACTATTTTGGCGTGTCAATACCCAATTGTAATTCCAGACAAAATTGCCGCTGCTTTTCTTGATTTCATTAAATCTAAAGAAGGCGAGGTAATTATTGCTAAACACTCAAAAATGTATCCAGACAGAAACTACTTAGTCGGTATCCGTCCAGAGGCCTACACAGTAGACTCAGAAAAAGGTTGCTTAACTCTAAACTATCAATACTTTGAGTCAATTGGCCGCGACTTAACCTTAATCGCTGCTCACCCTCAGGCTACCAACCGTACATTTAGAGTAATTCTTTCTGATGTAAACGACTCTAAAAAACTAAAAGACGGCAAAGTAAAAATGTCACTAGACTATTCAAAAGTATTCGTCTTTGACGAAGAAACTGGCGAAAGGATTATCTAATGCATTTCCGTGTCGATGCACGAAGAAAACTAAAAATTTGGTTTCAAAACAACAAAGGTTGGGTTTATTTACTGCCAATCTTGACCTTAATGGTCATATTTACTTTCTACCCACTAATTAAAACCATTTTGATTTCTTTTGACCCATCTTTCCGTCGCGACATTCAAACGCTTAGCCCAGGTTCTTTTAGTTTTGACAACTACCGTGCACTATTTGCTGAACACTCAGATTTCGGGCTTGCTTTGAAAAACACAGCGCTAATTGTGTTTGTAACAGTACCACTTTCTACCATCATTGCCCTTGGAATTTGTGTGTCTTTAATGTCGGTTAAACGCATTCGTTCGTTTTTCCAAACAATTTTCTTCCTTCCTTATATCACCAACACAATCGCGATTGGTTTAGTGTTTGCCGTACTTTTTGACTACCAATCTGGGTTAGTTAACTCGTTTTTAGGCCTGTTTGGCATTGGCAAAACTAACTGGCTAAACCCAGCTGCGGTTGGTCAGCACGGCTACGCTGCCGCTACAGACGGCGCAATGCGAGCAGTTACTTTGTTTTACATCACTTGGTCAGGTCTACCTTTTAAAATCTTGATTTTCATGGGAGCCCTGCAAGGAATTAACAAACAATACTACGATGCTGCTAAAATTGACGGAACTTCTTCATGGCGTACTTTTTACAAAATTACCGTGCCGCTAATTTCGCCAATGATTTTATACGTTGTAATTACTTCGTTAATCGGAGCATTTAAAACTTACGCCGCAGTTATTGGTCTATTTAATGACCCAACACTAAGAGCACGCATGAACACCGTGGTTGGTTATGTTTACGACAAACTAGCAGATAGTGGCTCTGGCTACGCACAAGGCGCGGCTGGTGCAGTAGTTCTGTTCTTAATTATCCTAGCGCTTACTTTTGTAAGTACTTGGGCATCTAAGAAAAAGGTTCACTACTAACAAGAGGTTTTCTGAAAATGAATGAAAGAATTGATGTTAAGAAAAAACTAGTCTATCAAAAAATCAAATCTACCTCTCAAAAAACTGTCGCCATAATTTTCTTGTCTATTATGGCTTTAATGATTATCGTTCCTTTTTACTGGATGCTAAACACTTCTTTTAAAAATGAATCTGAAGTCCTTGAAGAACCACCAACTCTCTATCCACACGCCTGGACTTGGAAAAACTACTCATACGCTTTTAACGGAACAAGGCTAACAAACATTCGTTTACTTCAACAAAAACTAAAAGAATACGAAGGTCCAAATGGAGTTGTTGAAACCGCTAAAAAAGAACGTGATAAAATTGCTTTAACAGACATAGAAAAGACTAAATTAGACGCACTTTTAAAAGGTGACCCTAAAAATCTATACACAGACACTTACTACACACAAGCCCTTGAGCCCTATATTCTTGATAACTCTAAATACGCCTTTCAGGCATATAAAGACAAATTAGTTGAAAAAGAAAAATTAAGCACCGAACTTAAAGAGGCTAAAACAGTCGTCCAAAAGGCTAAAATTCAAGTTCAATTAAACAAAATTAGTGAGTACCTTGATGAGTTTTCTTCCAAATACAATGCTGATTTAGTTAAATTTACAAGTTGGAAAGACGAACAAATTTTTGCGTCAGACTACTTAAAACTAAGAAATAAAGATTTAGCCTACCAAGTTGCTGACCGTAAATACCAAAACTTAGCGAGTGAGTTAAAAGGCCTGCCTGGCAAAATTGAAGGTGAAGAAAACGCACCTTCTGATCGTTTTACCAGATACCTGCTAAACACCTTAATTGTGGGTATTTCTTCAACTATTGTTGGTACCTTTATGTCAATCATCGGTGCGTTTGCGCTATCTAGGCTGGAATTCAAAGGTCGCGACACTATATTTAAAGTAATGCTTTCTACCATGATGATTCCAGGTGAAATGATGGTAATTACAAACTACGGAACAGTTTCTCGCCTTGGCTGGACAGACCAAGCACCTGCTTTCTCAGGGGCTCCGTTCCTCGCAATGACCGTGCCATTTTTAGTCACAGTCTTCCACATCTACCTAATTCGCCAAAACTTCCGACAAATTCCAAACGAACTTTACTATGCTGCCAAAGTTGACGGAACTTCTGACTTTAAGTATCTATGGAAAGTCATGGTCCCGCTTGCCAACTCATCAATTATTACAATTACAATTTTGAAACTAATGGGTTCTTGGAACGCCTATATCTGGCCAAACCTAGTAGCCGGCCAAAACTTTAAACTGATTACAGTTTGGCTACGCTCTGCCTTTGTAGACCAAGAGTCTAACCGAATTGCAGTTGAACGCCAAATGGCCGCAACTGTGATTGTGCTTATCCCACTACTGCTTGTCTTTATCTTCCTTCGTAAATATATCATGCGCGGTGTTGCCCGCGGTGGAACTAAGGGTTAGAATTTAAATTAACTCTGCAAGGAAAAATTATGAGAAAATTATTTTTAGCACTAGTCGCTATCTTCTCAACATTATTTTTAACTGCTTGTGGCAAATACGATGTAACTTTTTGGCACACTTTTGGCAAAAAAGACATCACTGCCATTGAAAAAAGATTAAAAGATTTCACTAAAAAAACTGGAATCACCGTTAAACTTGAACAAAA
>CAUTNJ010000023.1:0-8570 GCA_963539745.1 uncultured Acholeplasmataceae bacterium | reverse complement strand
TCAAAATAAGTGTCTTTTGCTTATTTTTATAGTGTCTGTAATTGGGAATTCTTTAGTTTATTTTAAATAAACAAAATAATTTTAAATATAAAAAGTTTAATGATATATTTTAAGCAAATTTAAGTGAAAAAAAGTTGATTAGTGTATTTTGATTACTTTTAAAATTGCTGTAAATTACATTAGGTAAAGCACACAAATAACCCGTATTAAAAAAATTCAACAAGTTAGCTAAATCAAATCTGCTAGTAGTGTTGCATTTATTATTTTTAATTTTAATATTGAACATTATTTTAAAATTTAAAAATAGTTTTATTTAAAAATTGTTGTAACGATTTACAACATGTGGCAATGTTATTTTATTTTGCTTTGATTTATTGTCTGCTTTAAATAGAAGACCTGTACCTGACGTTTAAAAGAAAGAAGTATTTATTAGTAATAAAAGTTATAAAAAATAAAAAAAGTTTAATAGCATATAGAATTTATATTTTCAGAAATAAAAAATTTACATAGTTAATTTTCTGTAAGTGATAAAAAAAAGTTTAAAGACGAACATCAGAAGCATAAAATTACTTAATTTAATTAGTTTAATATTTTTAAACAATTTAAATAAATAATTGATAAGTTTAAAACAAAAAAAGATACGCAAAATATAGCAGATTTTCTGCAATTACAAACATTAAGTTTTTCCTTTAAAATATAAAATCATAATAATAATTTGTAAGTTTAATAAAATTAAACTTTTTCAATATTTATCAATTATTTATAAAATAGCCTCTATACACAACTAGAGTAAAAAAAAGCAAAATCAAATATGTCAGATTGAAAAAATAAAAATTTAAAAATATGGCTTTTAATTTGTGAGAGAAGAAGTAGTTTACTTAGTTTAGTATAACTAATATTTTATTTAAATATTTTATAAAAGTTTAACCAAATAAGTAGTCAGACATTCACGAATTTTGACCAAAAATTACATAAAAATATCAAAATTTATTTGCTATTCATCAATTATAGAGTTTTAATTTTATTAAAACGCATTTTATGTCTTTTTCATATTCATTTTTTAAATGTGAATATAAAAAAGAGAGAAGTAATAAAACATAACCACTTTTATACACCTTATTTTTAAATTTAGCGTGAATGTCGTAATTGTATGCGTTTTTCATTATTATTTTATTTGTTCCTATAATGTATATTATGTAAACCAAAATATAGCAAGTTAGTGGAGCGGACAAGTGAAAATGTGTGGGAATGTGGATTACTATTCACTATCAGAATTTTTGTAATTTAGTGGTAAAAAACAAGATTTTTAGTGAAAAATTGACCAGAGTTAACAATTTGAAAAAATAGTGAAAAAACGCTAAATTAAAATTTCTGAGCACTGCGTTCTGGCGTTAACAGTATTTAAATATTATTAAACTTTTTTGCTTTTTTTAATAAAAACATAAATATACTAAACTATTTAGTGACGCGTTTTGAGCAATTATTACTACCTTTTGTGGGTTGTTACTCATTATGTTTTGTCCTAGAGCGTCTTAAAAAACACATATTTTTATCTGATTAAAACAAAATATAAATAGTCGTTAATAAACTTTTATAAACTGAGTAATGTGATTAGGGAATTCACTTGTATAAAAATAACCAGGCTGTAGTCTTTTTAGATTTATGTTTCTTCACTGCTGTAAGAAAATGATTTAATATTTATATTAAAAATAAATTATATTTTTAATAAAAGTTTAATTATATTAAACCAATAAAAAATGAAATTTTAAACTTTTATGCATGCACTGTAACACTGAATTTAAAATTAGCACGAAAAATAAAAAAAGTTTAACTGTGTTGCAGATAATCTCTCTACAAAATTAAGTTAAACTTTTTTTGTTTTTTATTATTAAGTTTACAAAAACTAAATTAAGACTTTTCTGAATTATTAAGCTTTGGTCTAGTTTTATTGTACTTTTCTCGCTTATATTTATCTGAAATGTTTGTGTAAATCTGTGTTGTTTGGATACTTTCGTGACCTAGTATTTTTTGAAGAACCCTTAAATCACAACCGTTTTCAAGTAAGTGTGTAGCAAAAGAATGTCTGAAAGTGTGTGGTGAAACATTATCAACTTCGTTGTCTTCAGCGATGGTTTTAACTATCTTAAAGAATCCTTGACGCGTTATTCTCGCACCATTTCTGCTTACAAACAAAGCAGGCAAAGTGCGTTCTTTTAAGATGATATTGCGGGCATCTTTAATGTAGGTTTTAAGTGCTTCTACTGCTTTTTTAGTTAAAGGTACAGTTCTTTCTTTACTTCCTTTTCCTTGAACAATTAAAAATCCTTCGTTTAAATGCAGCGACTTTAAGTCAAGTCCAATCAACTCAGAAACACGAAGACCAGAGCCATATAACACTAAAAACATCGCTAAGTTGCGCACATTGTATACTGTTTTTAAATCAATTGAATCTATCATTTTACTAGTTTGCTCTACGTTTATTGTGCGAATTACTTTCTCTTTTTCTTTAATATTTTTAATTTCTTGTGCTGGATTTTCTTTAGTCAAACCATCCATTTCAAGAAAAGCATGAAAGGTTTTAATTGCCGAAATTTTACGGTTAGTTGTTCTACTGTCATATTTTTTCTGCAAAGTTCTAATGTAGTTTTTAATCAGTTTAGGATTGATTTGTTCGGGCCTTTGAATTTCTTTGTGGTATTTTGCATAGAAATCAAAGTACTGTTGAATGTCAACTTTGTAGGCGTTTTGAGTAGTTTTAGCCAATGACTTTTCGTTTTTTAAATATAAAATAAATTCATTAATTAAAAACTGTTTCATACAAACTCCTGCATTATTTGGTTCTCTAAATAAATATATTTAAATGGTATGTATAGTCTACCTTTGGTGTATCTCAACATTTTTCTTGCGAGTAACTTTTTAATTATTGGGAAATATTTAAGTAAATCTATGTTGTATTTTTGCTTAAAATATTTAAGTTTTACACCGCTAGTTTTGCGAAGTCCGAGTACTATTGCCGTTGAAATTAACTCTTGTTCACTTTGTTTTACTTCAGTTTTTCCAGGTCCTTTGTTAATGTAGGCGTGCATAATTGCGGTGTTATTTATGCGCATTCCAGCTGTGTATCCGCTGGCTGCAAGTCCTGTGCCGATGTATTCTGAGTCTTTCCAGTAGATTAAGTTATGCTGAGATTGGTACTTTGACCTTGCATAATTTGAAGTTTCATATTGTGAAAAGTGGTGTTTCTTTAGTGTTTTTTTAATAAAGTTATATTGCTTTAAGCACGCTTCTTCTGCTAAAGTTGTCTGTATACCTTGCTTTTCTAAGAACGCTAAAAAGGTGTTTTGCTCTAAAATTAAGGCGTAATACGATATATGTTTAGGGTTAAACTTTATTGCTATTTCTAAGTCTTTTTTTAGTATTTCTAAACTTTGATTTTTTATACCGTACATTAAATCAAAAGAAATATTTTGAATTCCGACTTTTTTAAGTAGTCTAACAGAGCTCTTAACATCCTCAATTGTGTGGTTGCGTTTTAAGAATTTTATGGTCTCAGGGTCAAAACTCTGCACGCCTAAAGACACACGGTTTACACCGTATTGTTTAAATAATCTAACTTGTGCTTGAGTAATTAGTTCAGGATTACACTCAATTGTATACTCTTTTACGCCTTTAAACCTTTTTAAGGTTTTCAACAATAAGTTTAAATTTTCTAAACTCAGATTATTTGGAGTCCCGCCACCAATAAAGATAGTATCAAAATAATTGTTGTCTAAATACACAGTATTTAGTTCGTCTATTATACTTTTGATGTATCCATCTTCTTCTGCTTTGTCTTTAGTTTGTTTCTTTACAAAGTCACAATACGAACAAATTAAATGACAAAAAGGGATGTGTACGTAAAGCCCACGCACTAATCATCCCCTTGTTTTAAGATAGCCAAAAAAGCCTCTTGCGGTACTGAAACACGACCGATTTGCTTCATTTTCTTTTTACCTTCTTTTTGTTTTTGAAGAAGTTTCATCTTACGAGAAATATCGCCGCCATAACATTTAGCCAGCACGTCTTTGCGCATCGCTTTAATTGTTGATCTTGCAATAATTCGGTTGCCAATTGCCGCTTGCACGGGAATTTCAAACATTTGTCTTGGAATTAAATCCTTCATTTTCTCAGTCAAGGCACGGCCTCTGGACTCAGCAAAATCTTTGTGTACAATTGTTGCAAGAGCATCAATTTGTTCACCATTTAACAAGATATTTAACTTAACTAAGTTAGAGCGCACATATTCGTCCATATCGTAGTCAAAAGAAGCGTAGCCTTTAGTTTGAGATTTTAGTTTGTCAAAAAAGTTATAAACGATTTCTGAAAGTGGCAGTTTATAAATGATATTCACGCGGTTTTTATCTAAGTAATTCATTGAAACAAAAACCCCACGTTTAGCCTGACAAATTTCCATAACACTGCCAACATATTCAGATGGAGTCATAATAGAGGCTTTCACAAAGGGCTCTAAAATATAGGCAATTTGCTGTGGTTCTGGCAGTTCACACGGGTTTTGAATTTGAATAACATTGCCATTTGTTAAATGAACTGTGTAAATAACTGACGGAGCAGTGGCAATAATGTCAATATTAAACTCGCGGCGAATTCGCTCTTGAATAATTTCTAAGTGAAGCAGTCCTAGGAAACCTGTTCTAAAACCAAAACCAAGTGCTTTAGAAGTCTCCATTTCGTAGGTTAAAGCGGCGTCGTTTAGTTTTAACTTCTCAAGTGCTTCTTTTAATTGAGCGTAATTTTTATTTTCAACTGGATAAATACCTGAGAAAACCACAGGGTTTAGTTTCTTATAGCCAGGCAAGGGTTCTGTTGCTTGATTTTCAAAAAAAGTAATGGTATCTCCGACTTGAATGTCTTGAATTGACTTAATTTGAGCGTAGATAAATCCAACTTCTCCGGCTGTAAGTATCTCAGTTTCTCGCATTTCAGGCGTGTAGACACCCACGCTAACTACTTCTGCTTTGTATTTAGACTGCATAAAGTAAATAGTGTCACCTTTTTTAACAGTTCCTTCAACCACCCGAATTAAAGGAATTACTCCCTTGTAGGCGTCGTAGTATGAGTCAAAAACTAAGGCTCTTAAAGTATCGTTTGATTTTTTTGGTTTAGGCGCAGGTATTTTTTTGACTACCGCTTCCAGAATTTCTTTAATACCAATTCCATTTTTAGCAGAACACAACACAACTTCGCTTCTATCAATGCCAATAATTTCTTCAATTTCTTTTAAAACTTTTTCAACATCTGCAGTTGGCAGGTCTATTTTGTTGATAACTGGAATAATTTCTAGGTCATTGTCGAGGGCTATATATAAGTTTGCAAGAGTTTGTGCCTGAATGCCTTGTTGCGCGTCTATTACTAAAATTGCGCCTTCGCAGGCCTGCAGAGAACGCGAAACTTCATAGGTAAAGTCCACGTGGCCTGGGGTGTCAATCAGGTGCATTTTATAAACTTCTCCGTCTCCGGCTTTATAGTGAATTTGCACGGCGTTTAACTTAATAGTAATTCCGCGTTCGCGTTCTAATTCCATACTATCTAGGTATTGCGCCTTCATTTCTCGGTTAGAAACGGCGTTGGTCAACTCCAAAATCCGGTCAGCCAATGTAGACTTACCGTGGTCAATGTGAGCAATTATGGAGAAGTTACGAATTTTGTTCATCTAGATTTAAAACCTTTTTAATTAAGACTCTTTTAATGACGTTTTTTTCAATATATAGTGGACGGAACTCAAAGTTTTTATAAGTCACGCAAATTTTTTCACCAACTTTTGGCAGGTGTCCGATTTGTTCGGTAATAAAACCGTTTACGGTGTTAGACTCCGCTTCAAACTCAATGTCTAGTTTTTCAGACAAAATATCTAGTTCAAAGAACCCATCTACTTCAAAAGTAGTTGAATTAATTTCTTTAAACTCAGCCTCTGGACTGTCAAACTCATCGTTAATTTCGCCAACTATTTCTTCAATTAAGTCCTCAATTGTAAGAAGACCAGCAACTCCTCCGTATTCATCTAGAACAACTGCGATGTGAACTTTATTTTTTTTCATATGCACAAAAATATCGTTAATTTTAGAGGTTGATGAGACAAAAAAAGGTTTTCTGACAGATTTACCTAAATTAAATTCACTCGGCTCAATTGCGTATTTTAAGATATCTTTGATGTGAATTGTACCAATAATATTGTCAATAGTGTCTTTGTATACTGGATATCTGGTGTATTGAGATTCATTAATTTTAGTCAAAATTTCTGAGTAAGTTGCAGTAATTTCAATCGCATCAATTTCTGTGCGGTGAGTCATGATTTCAGAAACCTTAGTGTCGTCAAACTCAAAAATATTTTCAATTAGTTTATTTTCTTCAACATCAATTTCTCCGCTTTCTGTGGCGTTAGATGCCATTAAAATGATGTCGTCTTCTGTAACTTCTTTAATTTCGTCTCCCTTTTTTACACCAAAAATTCGAGCGAAAAAAGTAGTTGAAACCATTAAGAGCCAAACAAACGGAAACAAGATAAACATTAGTGATCTGATGACTGGTGTACAGTTTAAAGAAATTTTTTCACTCCACTTCATCCCAATTCTTTTAGCCACAAGTTCACCAAAAATTATTTGAAAGTAAAGTAAAAATACGGTTAGTCCAATTGTAACTAACACGGAATACAAGACGTAGTTATTTGAATTTACATTTACTTTAAAAATCCGGATTAATGCATCTTGTGATAATTTTGAGCCAATAATACCGTTAATAAAAGCAATTAAAGTATTTAAAACCTGGATGGTTGCCAAAACATAGTTTGGATTCTTAATTAAAGCAAGAGTTTTTTTGGCTTTTTTCTTTAGTTTTGGGTTCTCTGAATCTGTAAGTTCATCAATTCTGATGTGGTTTACAGACATAAACGCAGCCTCGGTCATCGAAGTAAAACCAGAAATTACGATTAAAACAACGATAAGTGCAACGAATACTGCAGTCAAGATACCCGTGAGCGGAGGGTTTGCAGATGTTGCAGAATTTAAAATATTTGTAGTCATATTTCTCCTTAATTAGCAACTTTCTTTAAAAACAGTATACCACATCAAAACGTATAGTCAGTGTATTTTTCTTTAAAAAATGCGTTATTTTAGGCCCTTTTGGAGTTTTTTTGCTTATTTATTTTGCAAATTTTTATAACTTTGTCAAAAATTATATCGAATACTAAAAACGAAAAATACACCAGTACTATAACCGGAGAAGGTGCTACATTTGTGTTCAGTTGAATTGGTGCAGCAATAACAATGGTTAAAATCGCGACTACTACTCCAATTAGCATAGTTTCAATGAAGTTTCTTCTAAACTGAACCGAAATTAAGACCGGGAATAAAATTAGCGCAGATATCAACAAGGTACCCATCATACGCATACCAACCGAAATTAAAACAGCTACTAAAATTGAAAGACCATAGTTAGTAATTATCTTGTTAGTGTGGTTAAATTTAGCGTAACTTGGATCAAAAGTTTGTGAAACTAAACGTCTATATTGCCATAAAATAAAGCCTAGTGTAATAGTGAAAATAATTAGCGCATTAAAGAAATCAAGCCATTCCATCGTTGCCAAACTACCGTTGATAATATTGCCAAGGTCGCTTTTAAAGTTAGCCCCCCAAAGCGAAATAATCAAGATTCCTAAACTGTATCCAAGGGCCTCAATAACCCCTATTGCACTGTCTGAGTCAATTTTGGTGTTTTCAATAATCAGTTGTATCACGATTGAAAAGAAAACAGTGACCAGCATTGAAATGTAGACTGGGTAGTTAGACAGGAGCACACCCATGGCTATTCCAAAAAATGCAGTGTGAGCAAGTCCGTCTGCGATTAACGCCTGGTTTTTAAGTACGATAAAAGGACTAAGTAGAGCAGCAGTTACAGCAATTAAACCTGCTGCGATAAAGATGTAGGTGTTGGAAAACACTCCTAGATTAACTAAATATTGCATGTTTTTCTCTATTTAAAATTTGTTTGTGAAAATCACAAAATATACCGTCGTAAACTATGGCTTTTTCTACGTAAATTACACGGTCTTTACATTCAAGCACATCAATTCCAGAAAGGTCATGGGTAATTATTAAAACTGTGGTTCCAGTTTGTGAAAGTGTGTATAAATACTGATAAAACTCATGTCTAAACTTAGGATCTAGTGCAGATGCAGGCTCGTCTAGTATCAAAAGATCAGGCTCGTCTACTATGCTTCTTAAAAAAAGCACTCGTTGTAGTTGACCACCAGAAAGTTCAGAAATTAACTTGTTTTTTAACTCTAAAATGTTCATATCAGAAAGCAGTTTATGAATTCTTTCTTTTTGTTCTTTTTTGGCAAACAAGTATTGTTTTTCAAAGCCAGAGTAAATAATTTCAAAAACTGAGGCCGGAAAGTTTGATTTGAATCGCAAAAATTGTGGCATATAGCCAATTTTTTTTGCACTATTTAAGACTTTGCCACCGTTTGGTTTTAAAGTTTTAGAAACCAGTTTAACCAGTGTACTTTTCCCACC
>CAUTNJ010000022.1:0-8596 GCA_963539745.1 uncultured Acholeplasmataceae bacterium | reverse complement strand
CTGTTGAACTAATTCACCCAATCGCGCTTGAACAAGGAACTAAGTTCTCAATCCGCGAAGGTGGACACACAGTTGGTGCTGGTTCTGTAACTAAAATTATTGCTTAATTTGAGCAAGTAAATTAGTTATTTATTTTAACCACAAAACAATGTTTTTTAAAAAAGGCCTTTGGTGGGCTTACCCTACCTTGGCCTTTTTTGCCAAAAAATCCAAACTAAAAGGAGCACCAAATATGAAATATAAACACTCTAAATTGCTTTCCGCAGGTTACTTAAAGGTTTCTGAACTACATAAACTTTACTTTGAAGAACGTGGTTCCAAAACCGGAATTCCTTTGATTTTTATCCATGGTGGACCAGGTGGCGGATTTTCAAAAAGTGCTGAATATTTTTTCAACCCACGCAAGTTTCACTATATTTTGTTTGATCAACGTGGAGTGGGCAGGTCAAAACCTTTTTTGGAAACTAAAGACAACGATATTTTTCAAATTGTAGACGACATTGAAAAAATCCGCAAGCACTTCGGATTCGCGAAAATCTGGCTATTTGGTGGCAGTTTTGGCTCAACTATAGCGCTAACTTACGCAATAAAATACCCTGAACACACTGCAGGAATGCTGATTCGCGGGATATTTTTGGCAAGACAAGAAGACTGCGATTGGCTGTATTCAGGCGCTCAAAACTTCTATTGGCCTGAATACAAAGAGTTTATCTCAGAAATTGAAGATACCAAAAAAGTTGAAGATATCGTACCTGAGTACCTTAAAAAAATTACTTCATCAGACAAAACAGTTAGTGACAGAGCATCACTTAAATGGGCAAATTATGAACTTTCTTTGGTTTTTCCGGTCAAAAGACCAGAACTTTTGGCAACACAAACAACTAACTCAGAGAGACAAATTGCTTTAATGGAGGCTTTCTTTTTTGCCAATAAAACATTTGGTAAAGATGACAACTATATTCTTGCAAACATCCACAAAGCAGCACACATTCCGACCTTTATTGTCCACGGTAGATATGACATGGTCTGTCCGCTAAAACAGGCTTATTTAGTACACGAGGCAATTCCTGGCTCTAAGTTAACTGTGGTTGAACTAGGAGGTCACGCTTCTTCTCACAAACCAACTTTTAAAGCAATTCAAAAGTATTTAAAAGAAATCATTAAAAACAATAAATAAGGCATTAAAACTTTTATTTTTATTTAAATTTTTAATATAATGTTTACTAGTTAAACACCACTAACGGAGGAATAAAATGATTAAATTAGTAGTAATTAGACACGGTCAAAGTGAATGGAATTTAGCAAATAAATTCACTGGTTGGACAAACGTTGAACTTTCTGAAAACGGAGTAAAAGAAGCCAAAGCAGCAGGTCTTTTACTAAAAGAAAAAGGTTTTAGTTTTGACCTTGCTTTCACCTCTTCATTAAAACGCGCGCAAAATACACTGGCCTATGTTTTAGAACAGCTTGGTCTTTCTGATATTGAAATTAGACGTTCATATCTATTAAACGAACGCCACTACGGAGCGCTTCAAGGTCTAAACAAAGCAGAGACTGCAGAAAAATACGGAGACGAGCAAGTTAGAATTTGGCGTCGCTCTGCAGAAGTTCGTCCACCTGCTTTAGATTTCAACGATCCTCGTCACCCTCGTTTTGACGAAAACTTAAAAGGAATTGATCCAAAAGAACTGCCGGCTTGTGAAAACTTACTAGACACAGTTGACCGCGTAGTTAAATACTGGGAAAGCGATATTAAACCAGCATTGCTTGCTGGTAAAAAAGTAATTATCGCAGCTCACGGCAACTCTCTTCGCGCGCTTTACAAATACATTAACAATGTCTCAACTGAAGACATTATGAATGTTGAGCTTCCTACTGGCAAACCGCTTGTTTTTGAGTTTGACGACAGCCTAAACATTCAAAAAACTTACTATATTTAATATTTATTAAAACCAAAATATCAGGGTCAAGTGAAATTCTTAACTGGTGGTCCAAGCCCACGAGCGACAGTTTAAAACTATTGCTGAACAGGATAGTTTCCTGTGCCAACGGTCAAAGTCCGGATGAAAGATAGGAAGGCATTTATTTTAACTTAAAATGTAAGTTATTTACATTTAATGTCTTTTTTAAAAAACGCGCAAATGAATTGTGTTTTTTAAAAATAGGCGAAACTAAAATATTTTTAACTTCCTTGAACAACTTAAAAGGAAGTTAAAAATGATTAAAGAAAATCAAACAAATAATCAAAACCGTGAACTTACTAAGTTTGCAATGCTTTTAGCACTTAGTATAATTTTAGGGTATTTCAAAATCCCACTTTTTCCACCGCTTAAACTAGATTTTTCAGAAATTGTGATACTTTACGCTATGTTTGAGTTTAAAGTCCCGCTGGTAGTTTTAATGACTATCTTAAGGTCTGGAATAAGATGGCTAATCAATCCATCGGCTACTAACTTCCCGTTTATATTTTTTGGCGAACTTGTAGCGATTTACTGCACACTTACGCTAATTTTGGCAGTATATTTAGACTTTAAGTTAAACAAGAAAAAGCATTACTTAATATCGGTTTTAAACTATACACTAATTCCGACTGTTTTAATTTTAGTTGCAAACTCTTTATTTTTTATTCCTACCTTTATTTCAGGTAAGCCTGCCTACTATACAACCCACTTGATGCCAATTGCAAAATATATAAAAACACTCGCTTCAGTTTATCTACCTTTTAATTTAATTAAGTATTTTATCGTTGCAGTAGTAGGTCTAAAAATTGTTGATTTTAAAAAACAAAGTTCACAAGCTTATATAAATTTTGATTCTTAGTTCTACAAGCCATACACAACTAAAAAAAGCCTTTAAGATAAAACTTAAAGGCTTTTTCTTCGCGTGAATTTATTTTAAATAAATAATTGTAACACCCATTTGACCTTCAAATTCTCCACCAAAGCGATGACTTTTAATTTTGGGGTGTTTTTTAATGTAGTCGTAAACTGCGTTTTTTACGGCACCAGTTCCATATCCATGAATAATTTTGGCTTGTGTAAAATTAGCAAGAATTAGTTTATCAATTTCTTTTGCTAAGATATTTTCAATCTCGTGTGCTCTTTTACCACGTAGGTCAATTTCAAAATTAGCAGGTGTAAAAAAAGGTTCGCTGAACATTTTTTTATTTAAAGTCGGTGGATTAATTGTTTGTTTTTTAGGGCTAACTATCGACCTTAATTTTAAATCATTTTTCTTAAATTTAAGTAAGTTTCCCTCAATATCAACAAAATAAAAATCACCTTTTATTCGCCTAATAACGCCATCTTGAAAGATTGGTTCAACATAGACTAAATCACCAATTTTAAGTTCTACATTACTGTCAAATTCACTTTCTGGTCTTTTTATACCTTGTTTAATTTCAGATATTTTTTTAACATTGATTGCCTTAATTTCTTTAAGTTCTTTAACAAGTGTTTCTATTTCTGAAACTGAGTCTTCCCATTTCTTTCGCTCTATCTTAAGTACACTTTCAACTCTTTTGTCAAACTCCTTTTCTTGTTTTGCTTTAATCTCCTTATTTTGTGTTATAAGGCTATTTAGTAGCATTTCTTTATCTTGTAATTCTTTGGTTAATTGTTCATTTTTTTCAATATTTGCAGCAAGATTTGTAAGCAATTCTTCTGATTTGTTGTCTTGATTTGAAAGATAAGCTTCAGCGTCTTTTAGTACTTTTTCATTCATTCCAAGTCTTTTTGCAATCAGTATTGCGTTTGAATTTCCAATTGAATTAAACGATAATTTGTAAGTCGGAGATAGTGAATCTACATCAAAACAAACAGAGACTCCAGTAGTTGTTGCATTTTTTAAATATTGAAGCATTTTAACTTTTGGATAGTGAGTTGTTAGGATCAAAGTACAGTTTTTTAAAAGCAAATGTTTAACGATTGCTAAAGCCAAAGCCTGACCTTCTAAAGGATCGGTGCCAGAGCCTGGTTCATCTAAAAGGACTAGTGAATCTGCAGTTGCTTCGCTAATAAAACTAATCAATCTAACCATGTGTGAAGAAAATGTTGACAGGTTTTGCTCCAAAGATTGCTCATCCCCAATATCTACAAACACCTTGCTGTAATTTGGTAAAATCGCTTCTTTAGCGGGTATTAAGAAACCTGCCTTTAGCATTAGTGAAAACAAACCAACAGTTTTCATAGACGCTGTTTTTCCACCAGTATTTGGACCTGTAATGACAGTTAGTGGTTTGTTTGGATAAATATAAAAGTCAATTGGCACTACTTTGTTTTCGTCAATTAACGGGTGTCTCGCTTCAATTAGTTTAAGCGACTTGTCTTTTGAAATCACAGGTGCACAACAATTTTGTTTAACAAAGAACTTAGCACAGGCAAAGTAATAGTCCAGTTTTAAAAGTGCGTTTTGAGCATCTATATATTTATTTAAGTCAATTAAGAGAAAATCCATAAGTTGCTTTAAGATTTTCTCTTTCTCTTTTTCTTCTTCATTTTGTAGTTCACTTAGTCTAAATCTAAACTGCTGCATTTCCGCAGGTTCAATATAAAAAGACTGTCCAGAGTTACTAGTATCTACTACATTTCCTTTAATCTTTCTTTTATAGACTACAGAAACCACTAGGCACCAAAAACCAGATTTATAAATAACTTGTTCATCAGTTAAAAAAGCCGAGTAGATTTTTTTTAGTTCATCAATTCGTTTCTTTGAGTTTTCATTTAAAGTTTTTATTTCTTTTCTAATTTTACCCAATCTAAGTGAAGCTGAATCTAAAAACTCTCCATTTTCATCAATTGTCTCGTTTAGTTTACTCAGTTCTTTGATTGGTAAAAACAGTTTAGCAAAAAACTCAATCAGTGCTTTGTAATTAAAGTTAGTCTTAGTTTGGTTAAAGTAATTAAAACTAACTTTAGTAGTCTCAAAGAAAAACTTTAGTTGGAGTAAGTCTTTAACATTTAAAGGTCTTAGTTTTAAAAGACCTGAAAAAATATTTTTGCAATCGTAGTTTTCAGCAAAATCAATTAAACCAAATTCTTTTAAGGCATTAGTTGCTTCTGTGTTTTTTAAAATTTCTTTTTCAATTTCTTTATCGCTTTGCAAAAAGGGCAATGTCAAAATTTGTTCTTTAACAGATTTTGACATTGCGTTTCTCGCTATTTTTTCAATTATTTTGTTAAATTCTAGTTTAATTGCGTTTTTTCCCATAATTTTAGATCAATAATATTATAAGCTTTAAAGATATTTTTTAAACATTTTATTATTTTTCTATCCAATGTTTAAAAAGTAAAAATAGCCTTCTAAAAATAGCCTTAAAAAGGTTATAATTATTAAATAGAGGTAGAAAAATGCAGCAAAAACTACAAGAATTGAAACAAAAACTAATAGAAAAATTAAACTCGGTTACTAACCCTACTGAAATTGAAGATATTTGGCGCCAATACTTCGGTAAAGACTCTGAGTTTCAACAAATTATGCAAACCCTGAAGTCTGTTGAACCTGAAAAAAAGAAAGAATACGGTCAACTAATTAATGTCTATAAAGTTGAATTGCAGGAACTTTGCAACTCAAAAAAAGCTCTTTTAGAAAAAGAAGCGAAACTAGCCAAACAGTTTAGCGAAAAAATTGATATTGAATTAGACACGCATCAGTTTTTACATGGCGCTGTGCACCCTCTAAACGCAATTATTGAAAACTTCAAATCTCACTTTTTAGCACACGGTTTTGAAATTGTAGAAGGCCCGGAAATTGAAACCGAACTTTACAATTTTGAAATGATGAACATTCCAAAATCACACCCTGCTAGAAACGAAAAAGACACTTTCTATATCGACGCTGAAAAATTACTTCGCACGCATACCTCTCCTGTTCAAGCGAGAACTATGCTTGCCAAACAAGGCAAACCGATAAAAATCATTTCAACTGGTAAAGTTTACCGCAGAGATAATGACGACGCTGTGCATTCACACCAGTTTATGCAACTAGAGGGATTAGTAATTGGCAAAAAAGTTAACTTTTCTAATTTAATTCAAACCTTAAAAGATTTTTTAGCATTCGTTTTTGAAAGAGAAGTTGAACTAAGAATCCGACCTTCTTATTTCCCCTTCACCAAACCTTCTGTAGAAATAGATGTGCTTCACCATTTTAAAAATGGGACTGTAGGCTTTATTGAAGTTGCCGGCGCTGGTATGGTTCATCCCAATGTTTTAAAAATGGCAGGCTATGACCCTGAAAAAGTCCAAGGCTTTGCATTTGGTTTTGGTATTGAACGTTTGGCGATGATTAAATACGAGATTGATGAAATTCGTGAGTTTTATCAAAACGATGTGCGTTTTCTACGCCAGTTTTAACAGATAGGTAATAGTTATATGAAAATATCTGAACATACATTAAGTAATTTTATAGAACTTAATAAAAACCAAGACCTTGGTAAAATAATTAACGGCTATATTTGCGAGGCCGAGCAAACTATCAGTTCACTTGATCAACCCACCTTGGTATGCGGTCGTGTTTTGACATGCGAAAACCATCCAGATTCAGATCACCTACACATTACCACAGTGGATGTTGGAACAGAAGTACTGGATATAGTGTGTGGCGCTAAAAATATTGCCAAAGGTCAAAATGTCATAGTTGCCAAAGTTGGCACAACACTTCCTGGTGATTTTCAAATCAAAGCAGCAAAAGTTCGTGGCGTTCAGTCTAATGGTATGATTTGCTCTCTTAACGAACTTGGCCTGAAAAATATTCCAAACGAATACAAAGAAGGTATTTATGTATTTAATAATGTTGTCAAACCAGGAGAATGCGCGGCTAGTGCTTTGATGTTTACAGACAATGTTTATAACTTAGAGCTGACTCCAGACAGAGGCGACCTTCTTTCTTACTATGGATTTGCTAAAGACCTTTCTGCTGTTACTGGCGATAACTTTATTTTCAAAACACCAGAAAGTATAAAGCCAAACTTCAAAAACCAATATGAAATCAAAGTAGATAACACTTTAGCGCCTGCATATGCACTTACTCAGGCTAAAGTAGTAGTTAAACCATCTCCTTGGTTTATTCAGGCTGAGTTAATCAAACAAGGAATTGAGCCTAAAAATAATATTGTAGATATCTCTAATTACGTGATGTATTTGCTTGGTACGCCTAACCATATTTTCGATGCCAAGTGCGTTGCTGGAAAAAAAGTTTCAGTTGAAGCACTTGGTACATCTGAAAGATTTGCAGCACTTGACGGAAATAAATATGAATTGCAAGTCAATGATATTGTAATTAAAGACAGTAGCAAAACTATTGCACTTGCTGGAATTATCGGATCTGAGGACAGTAAAATCACTGAACACACAACTGAGGTAATTATTGAAAATGCAATTTTTTCAAATACTGCTGTTTTTGAAACTCAAAAACGTTTAAGTTTAAAAACAGAAGCGTCAGACCGTTTTTCAAAAGGTGTATCGTTCGAACTGTTTAAAAATGGATATCTACTTTTAACTGAACTACTTAAAAAATATGCAGATGCAGAAATTTCTAATCAAATATATTCAGGTATAACTAAATCAACAAAACACACTTTTGAGTTTAACTTTAAAAAAATAAAGAAAATCAGTGGACACTCATACAAAGAAAAAGATGTTATTGAAACTCTTTCGAAACTTGGATATTTGCCTAGCAAAGCGCTTGAAGATAATTTATATACTCTTTCTCAAAGACCGCATATTTTTGAAAAAGAAACAGAACTAGATGCTATTGACAATGTCATTAGAGTTAGTGGCCTGAACTTAATTAAACCAAAACAACTTACACAACTTGGTGTTGCAGACCAACACATTAACTTCAAAGTTACTAAAAAAATTAGACAAGAATTAGTTCCACTTGGTTTTTTGGAAAACATCAACTATACTCTACTTTCTGAAAAAGAAGATTCAGAGTTTTCTTTAGTTTCAGAAAAAATTAAAGTTAGAAACCCTATTACTGAAAACCATATAGTAATGCGTACTAACTTGCTGGCAGGACTTAAAAAAAGTTTTCAATATAATTTAAACCGTAAAATTGATAACTTCAATATTTTTGAAGTTGGCAAAATTTTTAACGGTTTTAAAGAAGAACTACATTGTGCAGCAATTATTAGCAGCAATTTTGTCTACTCTAATTTAGTAGAAGAAAACAAGAAAATTGACTTTTATTTAGTTAAATCTCTTTTAAATAAACTGCTTTATAATTTCGGTATTTCGCCTAGTTGGGCAGTTTCAACTTATGAGTTCTTGCATCCTTACAGACAGGCTAATATTTTATATCAAGATAAAATAATTGGTTATATAGGTGAAATTGAGTTTAATAAAAAGAAAACTATCGTCTTTAATTTAAACTTAGAATTACTTAAATTAACTAAAGAAACTCCAAAATACGAACGCATTTCTGCTTTTCCAAGGGTTGAAAGAGACTTGGCACTGGTTGCAAGTGTTGGCACTTCTTATCAAAAAATAGTTACCTTAATTAAACAAACTGCACGCAAAACCTTAAAAGAAATTACCTTATTTGATATCTTTAAAAATCCTGAAACTCCAGACTTTGTATCTTATGCTTTTCATTTAGT
>CAUTNJ010000021.1:0-10596 GCA_963539745.1 uncultured Acholeplasmataceae bacterium | reverse complement strand
TTTGCTAAATTAAAGTCAAATATTGTGGTAGATGGTGCGCACAATCCAGCAGCAATTTCTAAAATTATTCCTGAAATTAAAAAACTAAAAAACCCGTGTGTAGTGCTTTCTGTTTTAAAACCTAAAGACTACGCTGGTATTTTTGAACTTTTTTTAAAAGAAAAAATAGAAGTTAAGTATTTAGATTTTCCAGACATTCGCAGTTATTCATTTAATGAAATAAAAACCCCCAACATTGAATATTTAAGTTCACTTACTGAACTTAATTTTAAAACAAACAAAACCTATATTTTTACAGGTTCTATCCATTTTGTAGGCTATATAGTTTCTGAACTTAAAAAAAATAGAGTGCTTAAATAAGCACTCTATTTTTTAAAAAACAACTTATTAAAGAATAATTGTTTCTTTGTTTTCAATATCTTTTGGTTGAATTTTTAATTTTGTAATTTCGTCTCTTAAGAAGTTTGCTTTTAAATATAGTCCAACGATTCCCACAATTGTAACAAAGAAACCCACAATCAACAGAATATCGTGAACTTTTTCAATGTCAAACTCGTTAACTAACGAAATGATGTAAAAAACTAAATAGGTAATGCCAATAGCAGTTATTCCTGAGAAAAAGATAACCATTGTAAACGCGTATAGTCCAATTAAATTTGATAATAAAAAAGGTAATACCAGTATAACAAAAATCGGTATAAAAACTAATGAGCATAGCAACACTATTGATAAAATAAATGCTGTTTTTGTTTGTTTTAAACTTCTTTCAAGCTTTTGTAGTTTAATTTCTTGCATTAAGCACCTCTCAACACATAAAAATTATAGCCCATAAACACGATAAAAGAAAATTGTTAGCGAACACCTTAAAAACCTAATATGATTTTTCAAATCAAATTTAAAACAACCGCATTTCGTATTGGCAACAAAAACACAGCAATGAGCGAAGTTTTTGTTGCTATATTAGTTGAAATATTTAGAAAAATTTTATACAATTAAAAAGTGTGTGGTCCGCTGCAACTCAAATAATTTATTAAAAATTGGCATGAACACATTCTTTTAAAAAATCTTACAAGGAGGACCCGATATGAGTTTAAAAGGTCAACAATTACTTGCTGAGTTAACAAAATCATACTTAAAGCAAGATGTTCCTAGTTTCGGACCTGGTGATAACGTTAAAGTACATGTTACCATTAAGGAAGAAAAACGTACCAGAACCCAGTTGTTTGAAGGTTTGGTAATTAAGAGACAAGGTAGAGGAGTTTCAGAAACCTTTACTGTAAGAAAAATTTCTTACGGTGTTGCAGTTGAAAGAACTTTCCCAATCCACTCACCACTAATTGCCAAAATTGAAGTAACTAGACACGGTAAAGTACGCCGTGCTAAACTTAACTACATCCGTAATCTTTCAACAAAGGCTGCACGTATTAAAGAAGTTAGAAAATAGTTTTTTAACTTAAAAAACATTTTAAAAGCCCCACTCAGTGGGGCTTTTAATTTACTTGTTAGTTTAATTCAAAGTACTGTTTTAAGATTGGTTTCTTCAAAAGCGCTTGTCTTTCTTCGTCAGTTAAGTATTTTTTGTCAACAATAACCTCGCCAACATATTTTTTAAACCAACTTACAGACATCGGATAAATTCCGGAAAACCCAGGTTCAGTTCCCCATGAATTTTCTACTTTAAACTTAGTAACTTGTTTTTTAACTTCAGAAAAACCAGTGAAAACCATGGCGTGGGTTAGTCTAAGTTCTTGCATTTCAATCCTGTCTTTTTCTGAGTACTCAAGATCTAGGCCAAAAATTTCTTTCCAAGCAACCATTTCATTGGCAAAATGTTTAGAGTCACTTTCTTTGCCAACATCGCAAGCAAACCAAACAGGTAAGTTGTCTCTAAGTTGGGAAACGGTTAGTTCAATTAGTCTTTGTTTTGGCAAGTTAAACTCAACTTGACAAGGTGCGCCTTCCATGTTTGTGCAGTATTCAAGTTCATAGGGTTGCATAAACTCAAAGTTACGCGAGCAGTCAGAAGACACAGTCACGTAGTCATTTAGGTTAATGTCTATGTATTTTTCAAAGAAGGTTTGCGGAGTTAAGTCGCGCTCAATGTGGTATTTTTTGTCTTTATCGGTGTATTCAAAGTCAAATTTTTCAATTGGTGCCGGCATTGAACTAGAAATTACTTTAAAAGCATCTAAAAACGCTTTTTCTCTAAGTTCTTTATTTAATTCAACTTTACCTGCTTTGTAATTGCTTTGTGCGTCGGCAGCATATTTTTTGGCAATCAAAGTAATTAAACTTTGCATGTGGTGAGTATTTGAAGTTTGTGCGTTTTCAGGTTGTACTGATTTTGGCACAATTCCGTATTTTTTAACTAAGTTAACAAAGTATTGCCAGTATCCACCGTCTCCAGTTAAAGGTTCGTTGATAAACATAAAACGACGGTCTTCAGGATCTAGACTTAAGTTTTTGTCAATTACTGAAAAAAAGTAATTCACCTTTTCAAGCAAATCATAGTATTGTAAATAAGACTGAGAAAGTTCAAAACTCTCTAGTTTTAATTTTTTGGCGATTTGATATCTTAAAAAAGTTAATCCTGAAAACATCCAACAACGACCAGATTGTTTTTGGTTTGAGATATTTAAAGCAGGGATAACATGTGAAAAATGTGTGCTAACTAGTTGTTCACTTTCTTGAACATAGACAACGTCTGCTAATTTAGAACGCACAAGCGCTCTTTTAATTGCACTAAGTTGTTTGTTTTTAGCAAAACTTTTGTTGTATTTTTTTAGCAGTTCTTTTGAAATTTCCATAATTATTTTCCAACTGGAGTTAAAATACCTTGGTCAATTGCCTCTGGGTAAGGATATTTTTCTTCACGCATTCTTGCAAATATCACGTAAATCAAACCGTGTTCATAGTCTATTCTTGTAACTACTCCATAACTTCTTTCTTTTTCAACCTTGACTTTTTGGCCAATTAGTTTTTTGTCTTCTATTCTGTCCATAATTTAGTACCTCTTTGGTTTTAATTTTACCATGAAACTGCTTATAAACCTAAAAAAAGGCGGTTTTTTCGCGATTTTAAAAAATAAAAAAACGAGATTATCAAATCTCGTTTTCATTGTCTACCTCAGGTTTTGGCACTACACTTTCTTGCATTTTACTAAATATTTCGCTTACCAAAATTGGTGCGAATAACTTACCTTGGAAACAAAGGTCTTTGATTTTTTTCATTGAGTTGAACTCTTCTTTTTTAGTTAAATCTTTAACAATCAAACAAGAGTTGGTTTTTTTAGTTTCAAGGGCAAACATTTTGATAAACTCAGTGAAGCGAATACCATCGGCAAATCTTTGAACCACTCCTTGAAAGCCGTATCTTAAGTAAGCCGAGATGTTTTTAGTAAATACCTTGTGTTTGCTTTGCTCAAGGCTTTGCTTAAAGTTTTCAACTATGCCGGGCAGTTCCTCTTCGTTTGGAAATAAAAAGCAAATGTGTGGAGCTAAATATTTGTATTTCAGTTTGCTGACTTGTTTTTTAAATTCCGGGGACATTAAGGACTCAACAGATAGCGGCAAAAGAACATCAAAAATTTGGCCAAATCTTTCAGTTGCTATATTTAGCGCGTTTACAACTTCTTTAAATAAAATTGTGTCTATTTCTGTGGCTTTTCGGTGCTTTTTTGCAATTTCTTTGATTTCTTTAAAATCAAGGTCATAGCCGTCTAGAGTAAAGCCTGCCTGGTAAAGCACAACATTTTTATTTTCATCAACTATCGGCAAAAGTATCAACTTCAACTTATCAGGGTAGTTTAAAATTAGTTTAATAACATCGTCTTCAAAAATATCTTGGTGTAAATCTTCTTTTTCAAAAATATGAAAAACTTTGCCATTGGTTTTAGCAAGGTTTAATGCCAGGTCTGCGAACCTATAGATT
This sequence comes from uncultured Acholeplasmataceae bacterium, assembly GCA_963539745.1. Lineage (GTDB taxonomy): Bacteria > Bacillota_I > Bacilli_A > Acholeplasmatales > Acholeplasmataceae > CALISC01. The sequence goes on along the minus strand of CAUTNJ010000021.1, from coordinate 6,666 downwards.
TTTTTAAAAGTTTTGTTATAAGTTGCAGTTGGATATCTAAGTGCAGATGCAGTAAACAAGAAGGTTAACTCTAAGCAGTTTTGTTTGCCAATGTTTTGTGTTTTTTTACTTAGTTCTCCAAGAACATTGCTCAAAGCCCTGATGTCGTTAAAATCTACAAATAAAGCAAACTTGTTGTCTTGAATGAAGTAAATTGACTCAGTGTTGAAAAACTCTTTTAAGACATCTAAAAACTCGGCGATATATTTTTCTTGAAGTTCCAGTGAGTAAAGGTGGCGGTTGTCAAAGTTAAGTTCTATTAAAATAAGGGAAAACTTGTCAATTAACTTACTTTGAAAAGCACGCTCAAGTTCAGTGTGCGAATACAGTCCATATATATTGTTGACCTTCGCAGTTTCGGCAAGCGTGTTAATTGTACTTTGCTCTTCGTCGATGTCTAAAACTAACGAAAACACCACGACTTTGCCAAGCATATCAACAGAACTAGCGAGTTCCATTACCTGTTTTTTTCTCAGTCTGTATTTTTGTTTAAGTGAGTTTCCTGGTTTTAAACTACAAGTTAAAAACTCTTTTTTATAACTAATTTTGTCGCTACCTGCAATTTGAGTGCAGTATTGGTCTAGCGTAGTTATCTCAACTCCATCAAGTAGTGTACGCATTCCTGCGCTTAAATGAACTTGTTCGTCAATGTAGTATTTAAACGCTAGATTTGAGTTTTCTTTTAAAGTCGTAAATAAGTTGGTAATTTGTTTTAGTTTAAGTAAGTTTTTATCTTTTTCAAAAACATCTAAAATAAGCGCAGAAAGCAACTTAAAGTAAGAATACTCACTTTCTTGAAAGTTAAGGCTTTGTACGACAAACTTTAAGTCTTTACTTAAAGAAAAGCAGTAAAGTGTTTGATATTCAGGTAAGTAAGCAGAGCCCGTTAGTGGATTTTTAAACTCAGTTAAATCGCCTTGTTGGTATATTTTGTCAAAGTTAACTTGGACTAGTTTACTAAAAACTGTATCGGTTAACTGAATATCTTCAATATCTTTGTTGTAAAGTCTTTCTTTTTTGTAGTTATACAAAGTTTGATTTTTTAAAATCACCAAGTCAGCCGCTGGCACTAAAGCCTCACTTTTAATTAAAAGACTTCTAAGGGTTTCTCTTAGACTTAAGTCTTGCGGAATTTTGGTATAAAAAGTCATGACGTCAAAGAAGTTTTGATAAACTCTGGCTTCGACTTTTATGGCTTTTTCCTTTACTTCAAAGTTGGGTTTTGAAACTTCTTCTAGTGAAACAATCGGCTCTTCGTCTAAGTTGAGTTTTGTTGTTTTGTCTTTCTTTTGTTGAAACTTAGCGATGCGTTTAGCTGTTTTTTCTTCGTTGTTGCGTTGTGAGTTTGCTTTAAAAAACTTAAGTTGTGCTTCTAGAAACATTAAAATTAAGTCATTATCAGCTAACTTTAAAATTTCTTTCTCGTATTCTGACTGAATAATATCAGCGCGGTGGTTGTTTTGCTCACTAACTGCGATGCAGTAGTGATAAACTTGCGAAATCACTCTGTATTGACTCATGCCTTTGCAGTCTTTTAAAACTTGCTTTAATTCATCTGTCCAGCCAAGGGCAAACAGCAATTTAAGTTCTTGTTCAAAATCACGTTCATTAAATCTAGCATTCGCTTGATTTAAATAGTCATAGGCTAAGTCTAATTTGTTTTGACTGACAAAAAAAGAAACCAGTTCTTTTAAATAGTATCTAGCGTAGGTCTCTGGTAAATCTGGTTTTTTAAGTTCAGAAATTACTTTCTCTGGGTCAAACTTTTGTTCTAATTTAAGTAAGTTTATCTCTAGATAAACTAAATCAAAGTCAACTTTGTAGCCGTATTTTTCTTTAATTTTTAAAAAAATCTCGCGTGCGTTTATCGCGCTACCACTTCTTAAATACGCCCAAAACCAGTTAGTTAAAAAAAGCAAGTAATCTTTATCTTCGGCTTCCTTGAACTTCGGCCATACGGAGTTAGAAACTTCAATTGCTTCTTTTAGTTTATGGTTTTCTAAAAGTATTTCTTGCATGAAAAAAACCGCACGACGGTAGTCTTGCAAAGAAATTGTGTTTTTATCTAAAAAAGACTTAATGATATAAACTGTGTCTACTGTGCGTTCAAGTAGCAATAATTTCTCTATATTCATTTCAAGTCCTCAATTGCCTCAATTGTGTTTTTAACTTCGTTATTTAAATAAGTCTCAATTTCCTGCCAGTTTAAATTAAATAAACTTGCGTTTTCACTCTCTTTTTTAAAATTAGCTACAGCGTTCCAAAAAAGCATTTGAAAAAGACGAGCAAATAGCACTGCTTTAATTTCTGCTTTGTTTGGTTCTTTTTCAAAATAAAGCATGAAAAATTCTTTAATTTTACCTAAATTAAGCCCTGTGAAACTAGCGATATCTTCGATTGGATACCCTGTTCTTGTAAACTCAAAATCAGAAATTAAAGGTTTTGCTAAAAATTTGTCTATAAAGATGTTGTCTGTCTGAAAATCACCGTGAATTTGACAAGGTGTAAAGCCTTGAAATAACTCACTATATTTTGCTTTAAATAGTGCGTATCCTTTTTGAAAAACTGAATTGTCGTCAAGAGAATTGCTCATTTTAATTGCTTCGTTAAGACGAGCAATATAGCCAAAAGGTTCTGGTTTTTTAATTTGATGGAGTGTTTTTAGTCTCAAAACCACTTCTTTTAAGTCAGGTTTAATATCTAAAGCAGTTTCAACATATCTAGAAATTTTAATTCCAGTATCTGAGTTGTGATAAATAGTTTTTGGGCAAATTGCGTTTCTCTCGGCAATCTCTAGTATTTTTTCTTCGTTAATATATGAAATAAACGGATATGCTGGAAATCCAGGAATGCGAATAGTGTAGGGTTTGCCGAAGACTGCAAACTTAAAAACAAAGTTTTGGCGACCTTTTTTTAGTCTGTCTATGTATTCAGGTTCTAGTCCGAACATGTCTTTAATAAATGCGCAAGCAGTTTTTTTAGGGTCAAATAAAAAAGTTTTGTTCTTAACTGATTTTATTAACTTAGAAATTGCCTGCCCACGGTGCGAAATTTTATTTTTTTCGTTTACAGAAAACTCACAAAAAGCTCGCTTAGCACCACATGGCCAAAAAATATTGTCATATAAAAAAGTATTTTGGACAAACTCTGTGCGTGGTTTCACCTCACCTTTAATTTCGCCGTTAAAGTACCTAGCCTCACCGTTAAAATAAAGACAAAGCACCGCTTTAAACGAAGCTTTTTTACTTAATCCTGTAAGTTTTTTAAATAACTCTTTTCCTTGGTCTTTAAAAATTTCTGTTTCTTTTCTTTTAGTTTCAACACCTGGATAGCCGTTTAGAGCCACTATCTCTAGACCAGAGTCGTCGGCGATTGTCGGTAAATGATACTTATTGAAAAAATAACGCGCTTTGATTAACGCGTTTTCTTGAAAAGTTTTTCCGTATTCTTCAATTTTAGTTTGGTCATTTAAATCAGTTAAAGAAATTATTTTAAAGTTAGTATTTAAAAAAAACGCTTTAATTTCTTTAACTTTATTTAAATTATGACTTGCAAAAAGCAGTTTAGTCATTTAAGATTTCTTGGAATTTACTGATTTTGTTTTGCTCGCACAACACAATTACTACGTCATTTTTCTCTAAAATTTCATTTTTAGAAGGCATTTTTGTGATACCTGCTCTGCGAATTAGGACTATGTTTACTGAGTAAGTTTCCGGAAATTGAAGTTCTCTTAAAGTTTTTCCGTCAAAACGGTTCGTATTGACAATTACTTCGTAAACCCCGTAGTTTTGGTCAAGTGCGTAGTGTTCAAGCACGTTTTGCCAAATGATTTTGCGAACAGTTTGTTTGCTTGCGATGTTATCCGGATAAATAGTAACAGAGGCTCCGAGCATTTTCGCAATTCTCTCTTGATATTCGTTGGTAACCTGACAAATAATGTTTGGCATTCCTAAATCTTTTAAGATAGTTACAATAATCATTGCGGTGTCAAAGTGAGTTGGAAATGAAACCACAGCCCAGTCAGCGTGGCCAAGCCCTAAGTCTTTGTAGATGTCTGCAGTTGTCAAAACACCAGTTGCAGCGTGTTCAACAAACGGCTCAACCCTTAAAGTTTTTTCGCTAGTTTGGTCAAGCGCAATAACGATATGTCCGTTTTCAGACAAGTCTTTGCAAATTGTTTGCCCGAAATTATCAAGGCCTACTACTAAGATAGTTTTTTTCACGATAAATACCTCAATTTGATTCTTTCAAAATAAATTAAAAAGACGGCTATATTATAACAAAGCCTAGGTTTATTTAGTATAATTAATTGGTATGTTTAAAGAAAAAAGAAGTTATTATATTTTAATTACCGCAATAATTTTGGCAGTTACAATCGGCTTTAGTTTTATTAAAAGCCCAACTAACTATAATCTTTTAATTTGCTATATAGTCGCAAAATCAATATTTGGAGTTAACTTAATTGCAACAACTATTGCACTTTATTTTTATAAGTTTGAAAAAAATATGGACGATATTTTATATTCTGTAGCAGGATTTTTGATGTTAATTCCTTTTTACATCAATTTATTTGACCCAACTAAAACTTTTTCTTTAATTTTAGCAATAGCGTTTATTGTAGTTGGTATTTCTTCAATTGCCATAGCTGTGCCTTTTTGTTTAACTACAACTTGGAAGGTACGCGAAAAACAACTAATGAATACATATAAACAAGCAAAACCCCAAGAGGCTGAAAGTGATTTAATTGAACCTGAAGTTATTGAAACTACCAATATAGATTCAAATGTCGTTGAAGGACAATCAAATGAAAGCGAAGTTATAGAATTCGAAACTGAAGAACTAGAAACAAATGATACAGAAGCAGCACTAAAAGAGCCAGAAAACTCAGAAGTAAGGAGCGTTAATAATGGAAATCATTGAAAAGAAACCAGATGAATTAAAAGAAACTAAACCAAACACCGATCCTGTAAATCAATTTGGACCAGACTACGAAAAACAGTTTGAACCAGTTAAAAAAACTAAGGCACCACAACGCTATGAAGTTAATAAAAAAACTGTGCTTTGGGCAGTTTTAACTTTCTTGCTTTACTTCTTTATGTTTGTTTTAGTTAGTGGAATTATGGCTATATTTCAAAAAGCCAATAAGGGCAAAAACAACATTCTTTCTAAGGTAACCACTAAAGAAGAGAGTTTTTTTAAACAAATTAAACACTCCAAAACCAACATTGGGATTTATAAAATTAGCGATGTTAATAAAATTAAAGAACTTGAAAAGAAACACAACTTAGTTTCTAAAACTTTTAGCGAATACACAACTTTCCAAAGCAAAGAAAGTAGTGTAGTTTACGCAAACCTAGTTGAACTTCAAAACTTGTATATCCAAACTCTTGCTGAAAAAGCAAAAATTAGTGAAATTCTTAAAATTAAATCAGACAATACTAAAACACTTACTCCTGAGCAACAAACCACTTTAAATAATTTTGAACATGCTAAAAAAGAAAACAAAATCTTGAATCGCTTAGTTTTCTTTGATTTCGCAGAAACCGCTGGCTTTGGCATAACCTTGCCACAACTAATTTACGCAGATTCTCAAGACCGCAAAATTATTAGCACTTTTTCTAACATCAAAGACGTTAAACTAGATAAATACACAGTAGTTGTGCGCAAGCATCAAAAAAACAGTCAAATTGAAGGATACCAAAAAGTAGAGACACCAAGTGCTGAGTTTCCTGATATTTACATTAGTAAAACCAGCAGGCTAATTGGCTTGACTGCTAAAATTCAAAAAGACCTGTATCCTGTACTTTACTCAAGGCTGCTTGCAAATGTTCCGCTTGCGGGTTCTGATAGACGAGATGTCTATGAACGCGTGTATATTGATCAAAACATTCTAAAACTACCGTTTTTTGTCAAAAATGCAAACTATGAACTAGAAACTGCATCCCTACTTAAACACGATGTATTTTTTGCCGAAAAAATAACTTCACAAGTTAACGCTTTTGCTTTATTTAACTTCATCGGCATGGCAGTCGGATTTGCCGCTATTTTTGGGTTAAACTTTGTATTTATTAAAAAAGACGCGCTCGCTTTAAATAAAAACTGGTTAGTTTTACTATTTGGCGTCGGTATCTCTTTCGGAGTTTCAATAGTCGGTGGATTTGTTGTGCAATCTATGCGCGCAGGCATTGACGGGTTCTATGGATATGCACTTTCCCGTGAATCTCTAAACCAACAAACCATAGAAACTGCGATGCGAGGTGAGTTTAAATGGTTCTTGATATTCACAGTCTGCATTTTTGGGCCAATTATTGAAGAACTAGTTTTCAGAAAAGCGATATTTTCACTGTTTAAAACCAACTGGCCAGGGGTTTTAGTTTCAACCTTGGTGTTTGGCGCAATTCACGTAGTCAACGAGTCTTCCTTTACTTTATTTGCTTACAATATCTTTGCATATTTAGTAGGTGGCTTGGCCTTTTCTTTAGTTTACGCTTACTCAAAGCGAAATGTGGTAGTAACTTCTCTTCTTCATATTTTGCACAACACAATAGCGGTGGTAACACTGTTTTAACTTAAGATAATGCAGACAAAAAGAATTGTTAATTTTGTTTTAACTATTGTTGCGTTTAT
>CAUTNJ010000020.1:0-10981 GCA_963539745.1 uncultured Acholeplasmataceae bacterium | reverse complement strand
GCACTAGCTAGTAGTTTAGGTGCAGTTTTTCGGTAGTTTTTAAAAACGATTAAACAAATTATTTCTAAAATTAGCGCAGGAACTATAAACGAAAACAGCATTACTGGGCGAAAAACCAAAGGAATACCGAGCATTAAACTAAGCAGCAAAAGCGTACCAGGTTTACGAACCTTATAAAGCACAATGTAGATCAAAAAACCATAAGGAAAGGCAAAGCCAATGGCCTTTGCGCCAAATATTTTAACTGCGTGTAAAGGAAAAAGCAGTCCACCAATTGCCAGCATGATAGCCGCAGAAATGCCAATGAAAATAAAGTCTGCTAAAGTGAAGCCAAAAACACCGTCGGCTTTTGGCAACAGGGTGTAGAAACTTTTGCCGGGTTTTCCAAAATTTTTATTTTTTTCCATGAATATTACCTCTATGTTTATATTTTAATTTAATTTAATTATTTTGTCGCAAATTAAAAAAGGTCTGGGTTTATGCGTGATAATTAAAAAAGTGTGTGTTTGTTTTAAGTTAGCAACAATGCCCAAAACATTTTCTTCGTTTTCGGGATCTAAAAATCTAGTGGGTTCATCTAACACAATTAAGCGAGAGTTTTTCAAAATTGCTCTACAAAGGCCAATTCTGAACTTCTCACCGGTTGAAATATTTAGATGTTCTGGAGTTAGCACAAGGTCTAGGTCATGACCGTGGTTTTTAAAAAACTCACCCAAGCCTGCTTGTTCAATTGCTTTAATTATCTCTTTATCTTGGATACTTGAGTTTCCTAAAGTTAAGTTATATCTAAGGGTGTCTTTAAAAATGTGTTCATCTTGAAATAAAACAGAGACATTTTGGTTAAGTGATTTGGTGTTAATAGTATTAATATTGTGTTGACTATTGAAAATAATTTCGCCGCTAACTGGCTGAACTAGTCCTGAAATTAACTTAACTAATGTTGACTTTCCAACACCCGAGCGGCCAGATACACCAAAGATTTCGCCAACCTTTATTTCAAAAGATAAGTCTTTAATTACCATTTGGTCTGCTTTATAGCCAAAATTAACCGACTTGAAACAAACGCTTTCAAATGTAAAGTCAGTCTTGCATACTACCTTATTTTCTTTTGGCATGGCGTATACTTTTTTAACGCGCTCATCGGCTGACTGAACTAAGGCAAATTGCTCAAATAAAGTAGATAAACTAAATACTAAAAATAAAGTTAGATAAAATAAAATAGGTGAAAAATAGCCCGCAAACTCTACTTTAAATAAGTATTTGGCAAAATAAGCGAGAAGCACAGTAAGCATAGTTACAAAAGTAGTTGTCAAAGTCATTTTACCTTCAATTAACAGATTTAAAAATACATTTTTTTGATTTAACTTATCAGAATGCGCCTTAATGTCAGCGCTTGCTTGTTTGGTTTGACCAAACATATAGATACTTCTTAGCGCTGAAGTTTTTACAAATATTACTTTAGTTAAAGTTTTAAATAAAGACCTAGTTTCCGTAAACTTACTTTGACTTAACTTAAAGAATGCAAAGTAAAGCAGTAAAATAAGCAAATGTGTGCAAAGAATTATTAAAACTAAAAGTGGTGAAATAAAGTAAGCAGTTGCCAAAACAAATACTTCTAAAATAACTGAAATAAAGAAAGGCGAGATAGTGTGGGCAAAAAACAACTCAAGAGTTTCAATGTCTTTGGTCAAGACTGTCAAAAAATCACTCTTGTAAGTATCGACGAGTAAATCTAGACTTGTGTTTTTAAGTTCTTTAAATAAAACTAGCCGGTAGTTTTCCAAGATACGGAAAGCCACTAGGTGATTAAAGTATTGCTCCAGAAACCGAAAGAACGGTCTAAGCAGTCCGGCTGTTGGAACTAAAGTACCTAAAACTACCAAGGTATTAAAAGAAAGCGTGCTGTATTTAAATAAAATAAATAAAGGAATGACAGCAATTAAAAGTACACTTAATTGCGAAAGTACACCAAAAACAACGGCCGCAGTCATTGCCAGCAAATTGTTTTTCAGAAAAACTCGCTTATGCATTTTCCTTAACCCCTTTATTTTCAAAGTCTAAAACTAAAGAGTTTTCAACTTCAGCACTCACTCGGTGTGAAATTAAGATAACTAGTGCTGATTTAGCTTTGTTTTTAAGCATGTTAAGTGCTCTGACTTCGTTTTCTTTATCTAGGTTAGCAGTAATTTCGTCAAGTATATAGACATCTTTTTCAATTAAAGAAATTAACGCTAAATAAAGTCTTTGTTTTTCACCACCAGATAAATTAGCCTCGCTTGCGTTAACTAAGTATTCAAGGTTTGTACTAAGTTCGGGTAAATCAAACTCTATTAAGGCTTTTTTAATTAAAGCAGTGTCAGAAACTCCGTGGTTTTTGAAAAACTCTAAAATGGTTTTGCCGTATATCGGCTGTTCAGCCGAAATATACATTAGTTTTTGATAAAAATTAGCATCACTGATTTGTGAAATATCTGTATTATTTAAATAAATTTCACCAGTCTGTGGTTTTTGGATTTTTGAAGCAAGTTCAGCAAATGTAGTTTTACCACAACCAGACTTTCCTTTAATTAAATAGAAGTTAGGTTTGACAAACTTATATGAAAAATCAGTCAATACTTTGGTGTCTTCGTGCGAAAAACTTACATTTTTAAACTCAAGTGTATGAACTGACTCTAAAAACTCTGTGTATTTAAAGTCGGTTATTTTATTTGTTTGCATATAAACTTGGTTTAAGTTTTCGTATGCAGAAACTCCAGCCATAGCGGCGTGGAAAGCCGAGCCAAGTTGGCGGAGTGGGACAAAAAACGCTGGTGCTGTTAAACAAAGAAATACAGTTTTTGAGTTTAACAGTTCATATTTATAGAAGTATATTCCTTGTTTTTTTAAAATAAGCGGTAAAATTATTTCTAAAAATAATACAAGCGATGCTGAAAAATAAGTAGCAAAGTCCATAATAAACAACGATTTTAACTGCATTTTTAAAACCTTCATGGTCTGAACTTTAAATTCTTTTGCGTTTTGTTTTAACTTACCCTCGGCAATGTCTTGACAATTTGCAAGTCTAAGTTCACGCAAACCTTTTAAGTTATCTGTATATTTTTCGCCAAGATTTAAATACACTTGCCAATTTTTCTTAAAAGTTTTGCGGGCTTTTAGGTAGCTAAGAGCCATGGCAACTGGAATTAAGGGAATAAAAAACAAAAAAATTCCAGCAGCAACATAATTACCGTTGAAAAAATAAAACCCAGACAATAAAAAAATAGAGAAAAACGCTACCACGAAAGAAGGCACAAACTTAGTGAAGTATATCTCTAAGTGGTCAACTCCTTCTGTTAAAAGTTGAGTGTATTTAGTAGGGTTTTCTGCAATTTTTGGACTTTTAAAATCAACAATCCTGGCAAAAAAATCCAGTCTAATCTTGGTTTTCACAGCACTTGCTGTAGTTTGTACAAAAAAAGTCGTAGCCATTTGAATTAAGGCAAAAGTAGACATAGCGGTGCACAAAGCAACTAGACTAAAAGTATCTAGCCTGTTTTGCTTTAAAAATAGTTTAGAAAGCAGATACAACGAGATAGTCAGCGCAAGAAATCCAAGTGACTTAAAAATAGATATGATAACTAAATTAAGTTTTTCTGCTTTTGTTAAAATTGAAAAAAGTTTAGTTTTAATCATAAACACTCTTTCTTTTAAATTATTTCAAAAATTAAAAAAGTTTTACAAAGGTTTGGGGTATGGACGTATGAGCATATGAAATCCTAAAAAGTCTTTTATTAACGAAAATGTGATTTAGAAATGTCAAAATTTCTAGTAACAAATTCGTCAAAATCAGCTGTAAATTCTTTCAAGTTTGTATAATTTTAAAATAGTACAACACGAGACCTACCTAAAAGCTTTCTTATCTTAATGGATACTACAAACGGAGCTATCGCCAAAAGTTTAAAAGTGCTTTAAATAAAACATATAATGTTAAATTAAATATAAGAATTTTATGCTTTGGGTCGGAAGTGTCTTCAGGAAAAGGTTCAGAACAATCAAAAAAATGTGGATTAGTTTCTAGTATTTTTTTAATGCTTTGTTCTATGTATTCACTAGATTCTTCTTCTTTTTTGCGGTATTTTGAGTCTAAACGGATACGATAGTTGTTTACTAATAAAAAAATTAGCAACTTTAAAACGCCATATCCTTTTATAAAATATTGGAAAAAAGAATATTTACATAAAAATATAAACAAGATATTAGTAATAATATCTGAAAACATGTTAAAAATAAAAAAATATAACATACATCGTGTTTTAGGCTTTAAAGCATTATTTTCTTTAAAAAATAGGTTTTCTTTTAATAATCTACCTGCTAAAAACGAATAAGAGCGAGTAAATGATCTTTTTATTATTAAATAAATAACTAAATAAATAATAATGCTTGCTGTCAACGAGAAAAATAATGTATCTGTTTCTTTTAACTTAAGAATTTCCCATATACTACCAACTGAATTATATAAAATCATATTAAAATAAACTTTTCAAGAATTCAGGAAGCAAATTAAATAATTGATCTACAGCACTATCAAATACTGCTTTCCTTACAATTGGACCAGGGAGTACTTTTTTAAAGGCTTTAGTTAAAGATTTGCCAAATATACTGAATCTACTTTGCACACCTTTAGCGCTAATTTTCCCAATAGCTTTATTTTGAGCACTCTTTGTTAAAATACTATAAAATTTACTACTAGTTTCATTTTTCAAAATACCTATTTTTAAATTCGCAAGAAAGTTCTTGCTAATAGATGTTATTCCCATTAACAATGCTGTCGTTGCTGCGGCTTCGGCAGCAGAAAATACTGCTGATTTGTAGTTTACCTTGTAAAAATCACCACCATTGTCAATCAAGTCATTGCCGACACTTTCTACAAAACTAGTAGCACCACTTATCAAAGTAGAACCAATTAAGCCAATTCCAGATGCAGCAGCAGCTCCACTAACTGCACCCATAGCACCCGCAAGCAATGCTTTCTTCCAATTTATTGTTCCATTTTCAGATTTTTGTTTATAACAACTAAACCCGCTTGCAATAGCAGCTCCGACAATTGCACCAACTATTAGTGCAGTTAAAAATAATTGCCCATCTTTGTCAATATAATTAACAGGGTTATTTTTACAATAACAAAACAAGTTATTAGTAGACGAATATTCGTTTTCTATAAATAAAGGGTTGTCAATATTTAGCCATCTACACCACTCAGGAACGTAGTATCTAGTTGAGCAGTAATACATTTGGCTTTCTTCGTCAAAGTAATATCCCTTGTATCTAAATGGATTGATTTCAGCGAGACTATTTGCTGAATTGTCAAAATAAACATAGGTATTTCCGTAAGCATTACTTTCATATCCAACTAATCTTTCACCGTTTTCGTCAACAATACCTAAAATATTTTGTAGACTGTCTTTTAGATAAAAATAATTTTTTGTTTTATCTAATATAAACCCATATAGTAAATTATCTTCATCATACAAAAAGTCTAGTCTACGGCTATCTGAAACTTGTGAAACTAATTTATCGTCATCATAGTAGTAGTAAATTGTTTCGTCTGGCGTGATTTTTTTAATTCTAAGACCTCTGTCGTCATATTCATAAGTAAAAGTATTATCGTCACTATCCGTAAACTCAACTAATCTTCTGCCTTCAAATAAATATTGATTGCCCTTATAGTATTTAGGGTTAAAAATGTTTTTATCATCGTAAATAATTTCGTTGTCATCTACTTTAACTAGTAAGTCTTTAATTTGGTCGGAGTATTCAAAAGTGGTTTCGCCATATTTTAAAATATTGCCGTTTTCGTCATAGTGGATAGTTTTGTCGTCGTCTTTGGTCAAAAATCCACGAAAATCGTATCTGTATGCGTGGTTTTTAAAAATATTGTCTTTAATAGACAAGATGTTGCCAAGTGCATCAGTCTCGTATACACGGCTAAGTTCAGTGGAATGCTTGAAACGGTGTAGTTCTTTAGAAATTTGCTTAGAGATATATTTGCGGTCATTTTCTCTTCTCTTGTAATCAAAAGTAGTAGACATAATGTTTTCGCCTGCTTTGTGCAGAACAATATTTTTAAGCATACCAAGCGTATCAAACTGTTTGTTTTGAGAAATGCCGACAATTTCTTTTTTAAGTACTTCAAGAGTTTTCTTTTCACAAAAAGCAGGTCTGAAAGCAAGCATCTCAATTTGACCTTGCAACTCCATACAATCCGCTAGGTAGCCTAAATTATGAGAGCTATAATCTGAAGTTAATTTTCTGCCAACCGATAACTTTAAATTATTTCCAAGTCCGAATTGACTAGAAATCCAAATATACTCGTTTTCATCAACAATTAGTCTAAAAGAAGTAGATTGAGTAAATCCGTATCCATTGCCTTCATTTACTTCTGCAAAGGAAAGCGCTACAAAATGCCAAGCATTGCAAGCAAACATTAAGTTAGTTTCTTTAGTTTCGCTTCCATATTTTATAACTAACTTAGAGTCTTTGTTTTTAAATAGAGCAATTTTTTGGTCTTTTTCATCAATTGCTTCAAATAAATATTGCATGTCTTCGTTGGTGTCTGAAAACGCTTTAAAGGCAATAGTTCCAGTTCCATTTGTAATAAAGTCATAAACCAACTCATTGCCATCTGCCACAAATGCGTATCTTTTGCTTATGTTGTTGAAATTAAATGTACGGTCTTTGTCGTAATTAGAAACATTTCTTAAACTAAAACGACTAGGTTTTTTGCCAGTTAAGGAAGTTACTGAGTTTTGCAGTGGGAAAATTTCAAAGTCTTTTTGGTTTTTTTGAGTGATGTTAAAGTAAGTAGTTTGGCTGAAATCAACAGTTTGAGTATCTACATCTACTAATTGATTGTCAATTAAATAATCTTTGGTAGCACGGTAATATCTTTTTATATCAGGTACATCAATGTAGGTTTTTCCAGCAATGTATAGACAAGTAACTTGACCGTAGAAGTGATAGTAAGAACTTTTTCCGTTGTATTCATGTCCAATGTTGTAAATCAAATCAGCACCAAGGTCAAAGTTTATTCTAGGGTCTGCTTGCTGATAAACTTGTGTATGTCCGTTTAAAGAAAAAGCGAATTCAGAAACTTCAGAATAACCTTGTCCATCTGCTCTGTTGAAAAAAGAAAGCGCTACAAAGTTCCACTCTTTTTCCTTTATAGAAAAATCGCTAGTCAAAATTTCATGTATTTTGCCGGCAAAGTCAACTATCTTTAAAGTGATTTTGCCGTATTGCAGGTATAGCCCAATACTGTCGTAAGCATTGTTGTCTTTGCAACTAAAGAGACATTGATAGTAATTCCCGTATTCGGTTTGTTTAAACCAAAACTGAATACCGCCGTTTTCTAAAGAAAAAGGACTTGGCATATCTAATTTGTAGCTAAGCAATTTTTTGTTATCTAACTTAACATAAGGAATAATACCTTCTAGATAAGTGTCTAGTTCGATAGGTTTTTCGTCCTTGTGTTCAATTGATTTAAGCAATTTGCCTTTTTTATTGGTTAAGTTAGAATCATCACTAAAAATGCCAATATATACTCTTTCTGAAGCAAACGCCTCTAAAATAGTTTCAGGATACGAACCTTTTGAGCGTTCAACTGTGTTGTATGCAAAATTTAAATTATGTTTATCTACAGTAATCGTTTTGCGGTTAACATTACCTAAATTGTCGTGTGCATTGTTGATTTCTATACCCAGGTTTTGAATTTTTATAATTTCGCCATCTTCGTCGTAAAGAAACTCTTTAATCTTTGCGTTATTTTTGTCAAAAACCGCAATAATTTGGCCTTCTTCGTTGTATTGATATTTAAATCTTAAAGACTTTATGTTATCTTTTTGGTAGTAAAGTGAGTCTAGTAAATTGTCTGAATTGTATTCAAACAAGTAAGCATCTCCTTTTGTTCCGAATTTGATGCTTAATAAACTATTTGAAATTGGCGAGTATTCATAGATAAATATAGGAGTTTTGTTTATTAAAATTTGCGAGATATTGCCAAAATCATCATATTTAAACTCATATTCTGAGCCATTTTTTAACTTTATTTTAGTTAAATCTTGTTTTTGATTGTATTCGTATTCTGCGTGTACAGATAAATTATTTAAAGTGGTTTCGAAGTTTTTAATAGTGCTGTCTTCGTTGTATTCAGTCAAAGAAGCCACACCAAGTGCGTTGACTGCTTTGGTGATTCTGCCTAAACTGTCGTATTCAAAAGTTTTTTTGTTTTGCAGTTCGTCTATTTCGCCGACTAACATTCTGCCGTCTTTAGACCAGTTTTTTTCATTTTTTAAGATATTTTTACCGTCAGCTGAAGAAACTGTTGTAGACAGCACATTAGATTTATGAAAATCACAGTATTTGTTTTCTAAAAATACGCCATAGGGATATTTAACATATGCAACGTTGCCTTCTTTGTTGTAGTAGTATTTAGTCGCTGCTCCTTCTGGACCAATGACACTTTCTGGAAAATTATTTGAGTTGTGTTTAACTTGCACGCCAATAGAACCACTTGAAATATCTTTAGGATTGCCAAACTTGTCGTATGCATAAAAAGCACCAAATGCTTTTTTAAATACTTGAATTCCGCCAATTTCAATTGAGGCCTTACCTGAAAACAGAATACTCAATTCAATTGAATCAAAAGTTTTAGTAGCAGAGATTCCTAAAGTCATTAAGTCAAAGTTGTCGTCTACTTTTTCTTTCTTAAATACATCGCTGTCATCTCCACCTGCGGTCAGTCTTACTTCAACCTTTGATTTATCTGTTTTTGGTGTTAATTGTCTACCCCAAATTGCGACAAAAATTTCGTCAGTAGCGATACCACTAACTGGAATATTAAAAGTTAAACTGCCACCTATTCCGGTAGTTTTAGCAAGATAAACGCTTTCTTTTAAAAAGATTTTAAAAAAACCAGGTTTTAAATCTACTTTTTGAACTTCAACTCCGTTTTTGACAAAATCGGCAACAGTAGACTTAAATAAGTTATTTTTTTGGTCTAAAACAGAAACAGGCGTACTTTTGGAAAGCAGTTGCTTAGTTTCGTGGTGGTATTCAGTTTCAACCGCGTTCATTTGGTTGTCAAACTCAAAAAGCGGAAAGCCTTTATCGTCAAAAAACACATAACTTTGCTCTGGTTTTGCAGGGTTTGCTAAATTAGTTATAGTGGTTTTTCTGTCTTCGTATGTTATTGTGTTTTTGTTTCTTTCAGTTAAGGAATCTCCAAAAACTTCAGCAAACTCAACTACTCTGTCGTCTGAAAATCTGTAAACAAGACCTCGTTTTGAAATCGCGTTAAAAAGTGTGATTTGGTTATCGTGGTAAATAATTTTTAACTCAGAAATTATTGTGTTATTTTGTTTGTGTGTAACTTTTGTTAACTTGTTGTTTTCGTACTCAAGAGTAGCAAAATAAACTTTTTTGTCGTCTTGAAGGTAAGCAACTTCAGAAATAAATTCGCTAGTTTTTTTAAAAACTATTTTAGTGCCGTGTGAATTTACAATTCTTTTTTCAACATCTACAAAATCAAAAAGTAGTCTCTCGCCGTTTATTCCTATCATTTCACTAGGATAGTTAACACTAATCGGTTTTTCAAAAATTGTTTTGTTTCCGTACTTATCTTTAATTTCAAAACCTGACTTTAAAAGATATTCATCGGAAAAGTTATGTACTTCTGTTTGAGTCTCTGAATTTTTAAAATCAGGTTTCAAGTAATCATCTACAGAACCATCTGCGTTAAATACAGAAATTTCGCCTTCCATACTTTGAATTTTAGTAAAATAATTTAGTTTAAAACCTTTTCCGAAAAACTCTTTTTCGGAATTGTTTTGGTGATTATATATTAAACTTGTTTTAATTGGGCCACTGCCGACATTTTCAATCAAAGGAATAATGATGTGAAAATTAGCGTCGTTCTTGTTGATGTTGACATTTGTTTTTACAAGACTACCAAGAGAATGCGTTAAAAATTTACAGTAACTTTTTAGCCCTTTGTTTGCCATTTTTCACTCCTTTTTAAAATATCTTTGTACAGTTGTTTATTTCTTTTAGTATATTTTCACTTAAATACGGTCCAACTTCTATCAAATCAATAAATCTCTTAAATTTATCAAGATAAAGTTTCCTAATGGTTTCTTTAAACTTCTGTTTGCTTTCTTTAGTAATATCTAAGGAAAACTCAGCAAGCATATCAATGTCAGAGTCTAGCCTTTCTGTACCTTGAGCAAAGGAACCAAAAATATATAAATGTTTAACTCCAAATTGGGCAAGCAAAACTTTATCGTCTAACAATGTGTGATAGATTTCTTTAAATGTTAGTTTTTTTAAATTTTGATAATACGATTTGTCTTGCTTTTTGCTTTCTTGGATAAATTTAGTAATATAACAAACTAAATTATTCGAACTATTTAAAATATATAATTCACTTAGTTCCTTTAAAACAGTTTCATTAAAAACTAATGCAGGAATGCCAACCCTTACTAACGAAAAGTTTAGAAACATTAAAGTAATTAAAAACTTATGTTCTGTATCTAATTCCACCATAGTTTGAAAGACTTTATGTGAAAAAATAATGGAGTTTTCTAAAGAATTTTCAGCACAAGTTTTAAAAAATAAATCGGTTAATCTTGTTATTAGGTCAACAGCCAATTCTTCTTCTTTTAAAATATAGAAAAATTTTTTTAATAAACTAGCAGAAAAAATATTTTGATTATTGCTTAGCAAATAAAAGTAAGCATCATAAGCGTTTTTCATCTTCTCTTCTAGTTTAGTTTGAATAGGTGTCTCCATATAAACAATTTGTTTAAATAAAGTATGCCTAAAATCGCAGCCTAGATAACGAAAATACTTTTCAATAAACTGAGTAAGTTTTTTTCTGACAATCAATTCAGTTCCATGCTCAATATTGAAATACATGATCTAAACTCCTTTTTTAACGCTTAACTGT
>CAUTNJ010000019.1:0-11111 GCA_963539745.1 uncultured Acholeplasmataceae bacterium | reverse complement strand
GGACTTTCAAAAAAGACGAACTAATTTATTTAATCTACTGCCAGCAGGTTCAATTACTCTGGTATTCTCTGGTTTTGAGTTAAAGTACTCAGCAGACCAAACTTTTCCTTTTGAAGTTAACCGTGATTTTTACTATTTAACCGGAGTTAATGAAGACAACTGTGTGCTTTGCTTAGTCAAAGGTCAAAACAAAACTCAAACTATTTTATTTAAAGAAGAAACTGACCCGACAATTGCCCTTTGGGTCGGCGAACGCTTGACCTTAAAGGCAGCGGGAGATAGCGCGAAAATTGACACGGTTTTAAATATCTCTAAATTAAAAGGATACATTCAAGGCTTAACCGAGGCTACTCGCTCTGCGGTGTTTGGAGAAATCAGCACACTTTACTTAAATTTAGAAACTGATTTTTTGTATTCAGACAGTTACAAGTTTGCAGAATTTGCCAAACAAACGCTTCCACAACTTAGCATTCGAAACGTACACCAGAAAATCGCGAGTCTGAGAATGATTAAAGACAAGGAAGAGATAAAGTGCTTGCAAAAAGCAGTTGACGTCACAGCGGATGCACTTGCTGCCATTCGGAAAAACATTAAGTCTGGAATTTATGAATACGACATAGAAGCTGAATATAACTACGTACTTAAGAAAAATAACACTAGAACTTCGTTTGCTTCAATTATTGGCAGTGGTAAAAACTCAACTACCCTGCACTACATAGTCAATTCAGATAAAGTAGAGCCAAATACATTGTGTGTTTGCGATGTGGGTGTGAACTTCCAAAATTACGCTTCAGATATCACCAGAACTTACCCAGTTGATGGTAAGTTTACTGCGAGACAAAAACAAATTTACAATATTGTGCTAAAAGCACAAACTACAGCAATGGCTGCGCTTAAACCTGGTTTAACTTGGTCTGAGTATAACAAGATTGCCAGAGATGTGTTAACCGAAGAAAGCCTAAAAATCGGTTTAATTAAAAAGCCTGAAGAAATTTCTAAATACTACTACCACTCAGTTGGACACTTTTTAGGTTTAGATGTACACGACACCGGTGACTATACTAAGCCAATGCAAGCGGGTATGTATTTAACTTGTGAGCCAGGTTTGTATATAGCCGAAGAGAAAATCGGGGTTAGAATAGAAGACGATATTTTAATTACAAAAGATGGACATATTTGTTTATCTTCAGGAATTGAAAAAGACCCAGATAAAATCGAGAAGTTGCTAGCCATTCAAAAATAGTAAAAAAACGCCTGATTGGGCGTTTTTTTACTATTTTTGCTAAACAACTACGAATTTTTTTTACAACGCTCACATTAAGAGAAAGTTTAAAAATTGGACTCAGTTTTCAAAAAAGGAATTTGTGGAGTTTATGAATACGCAATTTCGTCTATCCAAAAAAACTTAATGCTTAAAAATAGATATAGGAAAACTCAAAAAGCACTAGGGAAATATCTTAAATCTACTTTTGGTATGTGATTACCTACTTAAGCACTAAATTTTACAAGCTAAAGACATACTCAATTTTTAAACTTAAACAACCCCACTATAAATAATTTATTAAAAATTTAACGAGTAAAAACACTTGTGCTGGTGACAAAAGCGCTATTTTTCGTATGTCTTGAAAAACAAAACACAAGGAATTTTAGATTAATTTTTGTGTAAATGTCGGTGTAAATGTCGTTTTTTATTGAAATTTGTCGCTAAATATGATATTCTAAATTTAGAGAGGTATTTATGCTGGTTGAGTCTAATAAAGTTGAATTAAAGGTAAAATACACTAACCAAATTGTAAAAGAAATTGTCGCATTTTTGAATGCAGAAGGCGGAAAAATATACATTGGTGTTGATAATGACGGAAAAGTTGTCGGTGTTTCGGATATTGACCAAATTTTAAGGTCAATTTACGACATTGCCACTACCCAAATAGAACCAAGCGCACAAGACATGGTAAAAGCAGAACTTGAAAGCATAAACGGTACTCTTGTTGTAGTGATAATTGTCAAAAAAGGCATATCTCCTTTGTATTGTATAAAAAAGTATGGTTTTTCAACAAGTGGTTGCGCGATTAGGGTAGGTTCTTCTTCAACCGAGATGGATACAGAACAAATTAAAGTAAGATATAAACAAAGATTTTTTGACGACGACGTTTTAGCGTCTTCTACAACTAATTTACCAATTTTATCGTTTCAGACTTTGAAAAATTCATACTTAGAGCTTGGATATAAACTAAACGAAGAGACTTTTGAAACTAATCTAACTTTAATCAACTACAGTGGCAAATACAACAAAATGGCTGAACTGCTTTCCGATAATAATCGCTTTTCTTTAATATTTGTAAAATTCAGTGGAAAAACTAAAGCAGCGTTATCACAAAGAAGTGATTACGGAAACAAATCAATAATTTTTGGATATCGCCAACTTATGAACAGAATTGCTGCGGAAAATATATGTCTTTCAGACACTTCAGTTAGACCAAGAAAAGATACATTTTTATTCCATTACGATAGTGTAAATGAGGCTATTGTTAACGCAATAGTCCACAACGATTGGTCTATTGCTGAGCCACAGGTTTCATTTTTTAGCGATAGAATTGAAATTTTATCGCACGGTGGACTCCCATATAACTTAAAACTAAAGGATTTTTTTCTGGGTATCAGTAAACCTAGAAACGCTAAACTAATGAAGATATTTTCAGATTTAGATATAGTAGACCACACTAGACACGGCGTCCCGATTATTGTTGAAAACTACGGCAAAGGTGTTTTTGAAATTAGCGATAATTATATTATGGTATCTATACCTTTCAATCAAAAGGTAGTTAAAGAAATTAAAACAGGCATAAACATTTCTCTAGATACAGACTTAAAATTAAATAAGATTGAACACAAAATAATCTTATTACTTTTAAAGGACCCAACACTAACCACTGATAAAATAGCAACACTACTACATAAAACCAAAAGAACCGTAGAACGATATTTAAAAGGACTAAAAGAAAAAGACTATATTAAAAGAGAAGGTACAGACAAGAAAGGTAATTGGGTCGTTTTAAAATAACCTTAACTCATTAAATAACGAAGTTATAATATATATAATAACTTCGTTATTTAATTAAAGAATTTTCAACTACATCGACTATATTAAACCTGACTTAAATTCCTATTTATTCAGATTCGTAGATTACACAAATTTTAGGCTATAAACCCATATTTAGCACAATAATTTAAAAAAATTCTTAACTAAGTATTAGTTATATTTTTTTGTTTTGGTTAAATTATTTAAATCTTATAAAGTAATACACGGAAAATTTTTTCATTTACTTTGAAAGAATTGATATTATTTTGTATTGTAAAAAATCTTAATTTGCTTTAAATCATATATGAACTTGTTATGTTTCATATGATTAAACTCAAAATGTTGTTTAGTAAAAGACTTTGCGAATTGAAAAAACATACTAATTATAAAAAAGAAGAACACAGCAAAAACTAAAAAGATAATCAGTTTCCAAAAACCGTATTTATCGTACAGTGCTTTACAAACAAGTGTAACAATCAAATAATAAAGAGAGCTAAGTATTGTGATTGCCTTGTTGAAACTAACTGAAAAATTGCTCTTTTGTTTTTCCTTCGCCTCTTCTATCAATAAATTAAGAACATCTGTTTTTTGAATATCAACACCACAACTTTCAAGAACTTCAATCACTTCTTTGATGTATTTTTCTGAGTTTTTGCATTCATTTTCAGAAGCAACACTATTTTCTTTATTTTTAAAAGCCAAAAAGACCATAAAGATCAAAAATATAGTTAATAAAACAGAAAATCCGGCCAAATAAACTAATTTAGTGTTAAAGATGTAAAACAAAAACAGAGTAGCAATTACCAACATAAACAAAACAAATAAGACCAAGGCAAATTTAGTTTTAAGTGGCATTTTTTGTTTTTTGTTTTCAAGCAAAGAACAGTATCTAGAAAATAAAATATCAAAATTCATAATAAATCCACACCTAACATTTTTACTAAGTTATTTTTAACTTTTTCTTTTAATTGACTTAAACTAACTTCTTTAATTTCAGCAATAGTTTTATAAGTCTCTTCAACCATGTATGGTAAACAAGTTTTTCCTCTATATTTACCGGGTGCTAAATAAGGACTATCTGTTTCTATCAGCAAGTTTTCAAGTGGAATTCCTTTAACTACTTCTTTCAAAGCATCTGCATTTTTAAAAGTAACTATCCCAGTAATTCCTATCATAAACTGCATTTCATTTACAAACTTCAAAGCAATTTCTAAATCACCATCAAAACAATGAATAGAGCCTTTTAATCTACCACGATATGGATAAATTAAGTCAAAAACTTCTCTGTAAGCACTTCTTCCGTGAATAACAACCGGTATGTTATTTTTAGAAGCAAACTCAATTTGTTTTAAAAAAATCTCTTTTTGTAAATCAAAATTATCTTGACGCCAATAAAGGTCTATTCCTATTTCTCCAAATCCTACAACTATATCTTTGTTCTTTCGCCAAAGTTCAATTAACTCCTCAAAACTGTCTTGGCAGTTTTGAGGGTCAATTCCGATAGTTGCATAAGTTTTGTATTTGCGAGCTAGTTCAACAGTACGCATATTGTCGTCTGCACCAGTTCCACAAATTATGTATTTAGTGTTATTTTCTTTGCATTTTTTTTCGTTTTCTTCACACACCTTATCTTGGTCTTTTTCAATAGAAGCAAGATGTGCGTGGTAATCAATAAAAGGTGTGTTCACTTTTTAAGAAATATAGCCGGCTGATTTAAGCTGACGTGCCACCCAAGTTGCGTCAAATAGATTTTTTGCACCTGATTTGTTGTCCTTGGTTGTATATTTATAGTCTGGTTCAATTCCAAGTTCCGCTTCGCTGTGTGCGGCTCTAATGTCTTTCTTTTCAGTAACATAAACATTGTTTGAAGAATAGTAGGCAACCATACCTAGTGGGAAGTGTACAGGAGTAGTAGCTGATGCTCCGCCTTGGGTTTTAAAGCCAATTACTTTACCTAAGTTATTGTCTCTAAACATACCTGTAAACATTGAACCCGATGAGAAAGTAGAACCAGAAGTTTGCACAAAATAGCTTTTAAAGCGAGGAACTTCAGCATTTGTGTATTTAGTTTGAACGGTAGTAGTTCTGCGTTGACCGGTAATTGGGTGGTATTCCGAGTAAGTAAGGGTTTTGCCAGGTCCCGCAATTAACGCAGCCAAGTCTACAGCAGCAGCTACCACACCACCACCGTTGGCAGCCATGTTGATAACAATATTTTCAACACCAGGGTGTTTGCTTTTAATTTCTTTAACTGCCTTAATATACTGTTTAACTGTGCCTAAAATCGGGTCTCTGTTTTCATCTTCAACATCAATTTCAAAACCTTTTAAGTTAATAATAGCGGTTTTTCCGTCTTGAGAAACTGAGTATAGTCTTCTGTCGGAAAGTTTTTGTTTTGCCTCTAACAAATTCCAAAAACCGATAAAAAATTTACTTTCTTCAGGTTCTTCGTTATCTGCGTAAAGAGAAACGTTTTTATCTTCATTGGTATGCAAGTCATCCAAGGCTTTAATCACTTCTCTCATCCCGAAATAGACATCGTCTGATTTAGTACTCAAAATTTTGTCGGCAAACTTTTCAAGAGCATCATTTGCTGTTTTACGTAAAGGAATGTTTCCGTAAATTGTGTTAAAAAAGAAAGCCATCGTTTTCCAAGTAAAGCCAGAAACTGATTTTGGCATTTGGGTTTTAAAAGAGTTTACATAGACATTTTCGTCTTTCTCAGCCTGAGCAATTGCGCCGTTGCCTTTACCTACTAGATTATTGGTATAAATTAGTGAACCTGTATAGTAGGTTGCACGTTCATTTGTCTCTGAGTTTAAAACTAAAGAAAGAATAGCCAGTGGCAATAAAACTTCGTCGTCTTTAGTTTGATAAGAACCTAGTTTATAGCGGTTAAGTTCATAAGTTAAAGGTCTTGCATTAGTTAAACTTAGTTTAGTTCGTCTGTAGTTTGCGTAAGCAGGTTCAGGTTCATTCCATGCTTCGTTGTAGGCAAACACTTCTTCCAAAAATTTAGCATCTCCAATTACGAAACGTTGTGCTGTGTGTTCGTAGATAAAGGTGTATTCTTCTTTTGCTAAATCTGGAGACTCTGGTTTAATTTTGTTAGTTTGAATAACTAGTTTAACAACAGTTTTAGTCTTAGTTTCTTCAATTTCCATTTTTTTAACCAATTCATATTTGTGTCCGTGGTAGACATATTCGTATTTATGGTGGTTAAAGTCAACGATACCATCTAGTCCTTTAAAGAAGTTTTTAACAGAAATATAAGGCACCTCTTCTTCAAGCATAGTAATGGCCATTAAAGGTGCGTTTGAACTTGTGATGTATTTACCTTTAAGTCTAGTTTTGTGTCCCCTTAAATCAGATTTTGTGCTGTGTGGTTTAAACTTAGGGTCATTTGCAGGTAGACTTAATTTATCTTTTAAATCAACCAGTGGAGTAAGTGGTGCTTCTGGTTCAGGATCGCCTTCAACTTCCACAGTAGGATCCGGATCTGGTTCAGGTTTTGGAGTAGGCGGATTTGGCTGTGGATCCGGATCTGGTTTAGGTTGAGGACCAGGTTGTGGAGTGGGTGTTGAACTTTTTGGTACAACTAACTCAAACTCACGATAAAAATCTTCGTAAGTTGCTTTTAAAATAGCAGTAACTTCTCTGTCACCAGGTTCAACCACCACAGTAGTTTTTTCTAGTCTAATTACATTTTTATTTGGTGTATCTAGTTCCCATTTTACAGTTTTACCTTTAATAAGTGAATCTAGGTTAAAAGAAGATTTCAAGGTTTTTTGAGTTTCACCTTTTGCTAGTTTTAGTCTATATTCAAACAGCGCTGCTTTGTCTGAAGTTGAACATGACGCTAGCGCCAAAGCAGTTAAAATTAGGGTAAAAATATATATAATTTTTTTTGGCATATTTCCTCCACAACATTAAATTGCGTCGCTAATATTATATAATAGTATAGACAAAAAGAGACAATTTTATATTAAAATACTGCAAAAAAGGTGTATTATTTATGGAAAATCAATATATATTACTTAGATACGGTGACTTGATGTTGAAAGGCAAAAACATCAAAGCATTTAAAAAAGCAGCCAACCTTTTAGTTAAAGAAAAAACGGCTTTACACTGTGTTAAAGTTGAGTTTTTATATGACCATGTTTTACTTGAGTTTTTTGAGGAAAATAGACAAAAAGTAGTAGACTCACTTTACTTGCTAACTGGTTTTTCTTCCTTTAGTTTTATTCACCTTGCTGACAGTCTTGCTAGCAAAATTAAAGTAAAAGCCTTGGCTGTAGTTGAACAAGAAACCACAGAAAACTCAACATTTAAAGTAGTAGTAAAGCGCGTAGATAAGCAATTTTCACCTGATTCACAAACTTTTTGTAAAGAACTTGCTGGTTATATTTTAAAGCATCAAACCAAACACCTAAAAGTTGATGTGCACTTTCCTTTAAACACTCTACATGCTGTAATTAAGCCAAATAAAACTTACATTTACTTTAAAAAATATCCACTAATTGGCGGTCTGCCTGTTGGAATTTCTGGCAAGGCTTTAACACTTTTAAGTGGTGGAATAGATTCGCCAGTTGCTGCATTTTCTGCAATTAAAAAAGGTTGTTTGGTTGAACTGATTCATTTTGAGTCAACACCGCTAACTCCAGTTGAATCTTTAGATAAAGTCTTCCAACTGGCACGACTTTTGGCTAAATACATGCCTGGAAACTCAATTAAAATCCATGTTGTAGCTTTTAAAGAAATTCACGAAAAAATTTTAAAAAAAGTACCAGATTCCTATATTATTACCGTGATGCGCAGATTTATGTATAAAATCACGGAAGAAGTTGCTAAAAAGGTTGGTGCACTTGGCGTCTTCACTGGAGAATCGGTTGGCCAAGTTGCTTCGCAAACCTTGCAGTCAATCTACACAATTAACGAAGGTGTGTCTCTGCCTGTTTTCAGGCCACTCGCGGGAATGGATAAAAACGAAATAATTGCTATTTCTAAACAAATTGGCGCTTTTTTAATTTCAATTAAACCATTTGAAGACTGTTGCACTGTTTATCTTCCTAAAAACCCAACAACTTCCCCAAAATTAAGTTTAACTAAAGAATACGAAGATAAAATTAACAAATCAGAGTTAATTGAAAACTGCTTAAACTCATCTGTTTTATCGCTTACCATAAAAGCAGAAGACACTTATCTGCCATCTGAGTTTGGTCTTGACTTTAGTTCAGTGTATCCAGAAATTTTAAAGGAAAATAAATAAATGCGTGAAATTACTTCTAAAGAAAATAAAGAAATTAAACTATATTTATCGCTTTTAAAAAAGAAAGCCAGAGATGAAAATAAACTGTTTTTAGCCTATGGCCCCGACTTTCTAAAAGAGGCTTATGAGGCTAATTTAGTCAAAGAAGTGATATCTTGTGAACTTGCAGATTCTCCAACAATTTTGGTCAGCAAACCTGTGTTTGCTTTATTTAAAGAAACTAAAACCGAACTTAGTCCAGTGGTGGTTTGCAAGATTCCTGAAACCAAGGTTTACGCCGATAAAATTCTTTGCCTGGCTGACATTCAAGACCCTAGAAACGTCGGTGCACTAATTCGTTCAGCGGTGGCTTTTGGCTTTAAGACTGTTTTGCTTTCAGAAAAAACAGCAGACGCTTTTAACGAAACTGCCGTCAGAGTTTCCAAGGGCAGTATTTTTAGATGTTCCACAATTAGAGCAGACATCTCAAAGGAACTTAGCCAACTTAAAAATCAAAGATACGAAATTATCGGAACTGAGCACACCGAACCACATAACTTTAAAAAAACTAACTCTAAACTAGTTTTAGTTTTAGGAAATGAAGGTACAGGGATACCAGTTGATTTAAAACCACTTTTAGACACTAACTTTAAAATCAACACACAAAATGTTGAGAGTTTAAATGTGGCGATTGCAGGTTCAATTGCGATGTATGAGATTACCAAATGAAAACAATTGTAAATTTATCTTATTTTGAAACAGATACGCTTACCACAGTAGTCTCTAGACTAAGTGAGTTTAAACCAGAGACAGAAACCACTTTAAATGAAGTAGGTCTGCTTTCTTTTTTTGATTTGCTGACTAACTTAAATGAAGAAAAATTTGTTAAACTAAAAGACCTTAAACTCAAAATTAACTCGGTGTATCTACCAATTTATGACACTTATTCGGAACTTACAGAGCAGTCTTGTCTACTTTTTTTAAAAAGACTAAAAGAGTTAAATGTCAAAACTGTTTTAATTCGCCCCATTTTTTTAAAAACCACTAAACTAGAAATTAAAAAAGAACTACTCAAACTAAGATGGCTACTTCGTGGTTTTAAAATAATTTTTCAGTTAAAAGAAAGTCAAGATCACCTGACCTTAAAAACTTTAATTGACAAAAAACTGAAATTCAAACTATACTTTGATCCAGTTTACTTTTATTTAAACAACTTAGGGGCGATTGGTAATTTTAAGATTTTTTTAAAACACATATCTTTACTTAGAATGACCGATATTGATGAACTTGGACAAGGTGAATTTTTGAACTTTGGCATAGTTGGTGTTAGTCAAATGGCCATGCAATTAAAACTACATGGCCTGAAGCCGGACCTAGTTTTAGATAGTCGCGCAAACTGTTTTTTTCAAGGTGCTAAACAAAAATCTAACTTAAACAAGAAGTCTAGAAATGTCTTAGAACTTCAACTTTTAAATCAACCTGAAGTTGATTTTAACTCAGTTTTAAACTCTGAGTATCAAGGACTTAGAACACTAATTTCGGCAATTTTAGACTAACTAAAACTAAACAAATTTAGGCTTTAAAAACGGGTATTTCCTTTGCGAAAATACCCGTTTTTTTATATAATATTACATAAAGAGGTCAAAAAATATGAATACACTTTTAAAATTTAGCGTCCGCGATATTGTCTTTATTTCAATTCTATTTTTCTTACTGGTTTACTTTACAATCAGAATTGCGTCTGTTTCAAAACGCAACTTTTTTGGCTTCGTTTATTTTTTAGTAGCTCTGCTTTTTTTAATCCCACTTTACTTTTTTTGGTTTAGCCGTAGTGCCGTGTTTTCAAAAAAAGCCCTGCCTTTGACCTTGTCTTTTAGTTTTACTTTTTTTATAGGCTATTTAATTTACTCACTTGCCGATGTTCAAAAAGCAATTACTAAAGTATTTAAAGCAAAAGAAGAGCGTGCAACTACACACGGTTCAATTGAAACAAAAGAGGAAGTAATATCAGCAGCAGTAGTGCTTTCTTACCGCAAAATTGGGGCAATTATTTGCTTTGAAAAATACAATTCACTTAGCCATTACGCCGAGAAAGCCATTCCTTTAAACTCAACCGTTAACAAAGAACTACTTTTAAATATTTTTACACCCAACACTCCTCTTCACGACGGAGCGGTCATTATTAAAAATGACACTTTAATTTGTGCGGGTGCTTATTTTACAATTTCAAAAACAGAACTAGCAGATAAAACCACCGGTTCCCGACACCGTGCGGCTCTTGGTATTTCTGAAGAAACTGACGCTTTGACCTTAGTTGTCTCTGAAGAAACTGGAAATATTTCGATTGCCTACAACGGGGTTTTGATCAAAATGAAAGATGTTGAGCAACTGAGAAGTTACTTAAATCTATACGTTTAAAAAAGGCAAAAACATGAAAAAAATTATTAAAATATTTAAAAAAATTTCTGTATACTTATTTTCGCCCATTTCTTCTTTGGCTTTCTTGCTTTCTCAAACCAAGATATATACGCTATTTAAATCCAAAGCGTTTGCGTTCGCCTTAGCTTTCTTGTCTACAGTCACTTGCTTTTTGTTGCTCTTCTTTTTAGCCAGATAAACTTTTTAAATGTCTAAACTACACATCGCACTACTTTCTTTATTTGCTGTTCTGTTAGTAGTTTCTTTGGTTTTAGCACTACTTGCAGCAACTAGAAAAAAACGACACACCACTGCTGTGTTATTTTTGCTTGCCGAAATTTTGATTTTATCAACTGCCCCACTTTT
>CAUTNJ010000018.1:0-12035 GCA_963539745.1 uncultured Acholeplasmataceae bacterium | reverse complement strand
ACGTATTTAAATTTATGTTTTACTCCTTAGAAAGGAGGTGATCCATCCCCACGTTCTCGTAGGGATACCTTGTTACGACTTAACCCCAATCATTAACCCTACCTTAGACGGCTCCTTCTTTACAGTTAGGCCACCGGTTTTGGGTATTGTTAACTTTCGTGGTTTGACGGGCGGTGTGTGCAAACCTCGAGAACGTATTCACCGTAGCGTTCTGATCTACGATTACTAGCGATTCCGACTTCATGAAGTCGAGTTGCAGACTTCAATCCGAACTGAGATTGTATTTAAGGATTTGCCTAAAATCACTTTCTAGCATCCTTTTGTGACAACCATTGTATCACGTTTGTAGCCCAGGCCATAAGGGGCATGATGATTTGACGTCATTCCCACCTTCCTCCAGTTTATCACTGGCAGTCTCACTATAGTGCCCAACTGAATGATGGCAAATAGCAATAAGAGTTGCGCTCGTTGCAGGACTTAACCTAACATCTCACGACACGAGCTGACGACAACCATGCACCACCTGTATCCCTGGTAACCTCCGCATCCATTTCTGGTGCATTGCAAGGTATGTCAAGGCCTGGTAAGGTTCATCGCGTATCAACGAATTAAACAACATGATCCACCGCTTGTGCGAGGTCCCGCCAATTCCTTTGAGTTTTATACTTGCGTACGTACTACTCAGGCGGAGCACTTATCGCGTTAACTTGAAAGCCGAGTATTCCCGACTTTTAGTGCTCATCGTTTACGGCGTGGACTACCAGGGTATCTAATCCTGTTTGCTCCCCACGCTTTCGTGCCTCAGCGTCAGTGAAGACCCAGCAAGCCGCCTTCGCCTCTGGTGTTCTGCCATATATTTACGCATTTTACCGCTACACATGGAATTCCACTTGCCTCTATCTTACTCTAGTGTGCCAGTTTTCAAAGCGATATAGGGTTGAGCCCTACGATTAAACCTTGAACTTAACACACCGCCTACGCACCCTTTACGCCCAATTATTCCGGATAACGCTCGTCCCCTATGTATTACCGCGGCTGCTGGCACATAGTTAGCCGGGACTTATTCATTAAATAACGTCACTTATAAATCATTGCCTATTTATATCATTCTTCTTTAATAAAAGAGTTTTACATACCGAAGTATTTCATCACTCACGCGGTATCGCTCGGTCAGGGTTTCCCCCATTGCCGAAGATTCTCTACTGCTGCCTCCCGTAGGAGTCTGGGCCGTTTCTCAGTCCCAATGTGGCTGTTCAACCTCTCAGTCCAGCTACGCATCATCGTCTTGGTAAGCCGTTACCTTACCAACTAACTAATGCGCCGCAGGCCCCTCTTCAAGCAGACCTAACGGTCCTTTAAATGTTTTTAGATGCCTAAAAACATCATTATTCGGTATTAGCACAAGTTTCCTTGTGTTATCCCCAACTTGTAGGCAGGTTACCTACGTGTTACTCACCCGTTCGCCACTAGATAGTTACCTATCTCGTTCGACTTGCATGTATTAGACGTACCGCCAGCGTTAATCCTGAGCCAGGATCAAACTCTCCATTGATTGTTAAGAGTTTAAATTGACTCTAATTAGTTTTATTCTTGTAAAAGAATTGGTGTATTTGTCTTATTTAGTTTTCAAAGAGCTGTTTATTTCAAACAACCTTATTAAGTTTAGCACTTTTAAATATATATGTCAAAAAAAAGCAATGCTTGAAAAAAATTTTTAATGCTTAAATTTTTTTTGGATTTTTTTACTTAATTTTAAGATATTTCCTAAGTTAAATTGCTTAAAAAAATCCTTTAAATAAAGGTTTTTTAAGATGAACTCATCAATTTCTTGAAAGGTAAGCAAATCTTTTAAAAACTTAGCAATAGCAATGTCGTCAAGGATTGAAAAAACTGTGCCAAAAAACTGAGTGTCAAACTCAGTAAGTAATCTATCATATACTAAGAAACGACCCTTTGGAATTTCTTCAACTACTTCGGTTAGCGTGTCTTTGATTTCAAAATAATTGTAGGTATGCGGCCAAAGCAGTGCGTTTTTAATTGGATGATACATATCGTTTTCAGAATGTAGATAGTAAGTGCGTCCGTTTGCGGCGCAAAACGCGTGGATTTTTGAGTCTTTTTGGCGAAGCACCTTAATATCTTTTAAAGGAAAGTTAAATAGATACGTCGCCTCAATTATCTCAAATGCTTTGTTAACCATAGTTTGTGAGTCCACAGTAATTTTAGTTCCCATCTGCCAAGTTGGGTGAACCAACGCAGTTGCTTTGTCAATTTGTTTTAACTCTGCTCTTGATTTGTTAAAAAAAGCACCACCACTTGCC
This sequence comes from uncultured Acholeplasmataceae bacterium, assembly GCA_963539745.1. Classification (GTDB taxonomy): domain Bacteria; phylum Bacillota_I; class Bacilli_A; order Acholeplasmatales; family Acholeplasmataceae; genus CALISC01. Next base: position 9,714 of record CAUTNJ010000018.1, on the reverse strand, counting down.
GTGATTCCAATACTACTAAGTTCGCCAAAATGATTCTTTAGACAAAAAAGTGCGTTGTGCTCAGAGTCTACAGGAATAATTTTTACCTGTTTACTTTTTGCAATTTTTGTTAAAATTGAGCCAGCCATTACGAGACTTTCCTTGTTGGCTAAAATTAAAGTCTTTTTGGCCATCAAAGCCCAGTATGAATAAATTAAGCCAAAAGATTGAGATACCGAGTTAAAAACTGCGTCTATTTTATTTGAGTAAATTAGTTTTTCAATATTTCTTTTACCAACTATGAAGGTAATTTCTGGGTATGCTGATTTGTATGTTTTTAAAAAACGTTTGTTTTGTAGAATACAAATTTTGACTTTATTTTGGTATTTTTCAAAATATTTTTGATTTTTTTCGTGGTCTTTAGACAAAGACACCGCCACTAGGTGGTAAGGGGTTTTTCCGGTCATTAAAATGTCTAGTGCTTTCTGACCAACCGAGCCCAAGGCTCCAAGTAGTAAAATTGATTTTTTTGGCAATGTAAGTTCCTTATTTTAAAAGAAAAGTAACTAAGATTGTGTAAATTAAGAAAATCAAGAAGGTCAAAAAAGTAGTTACAGAAAGCGCGTCAACTCTGTCTAAAATTCCGCCGTGTCCAGGCAAAATATTTGAGTAATCTTTGACATTCGCTTGGCGCTTAAATGCGGAAAATATTAAGTCTCCGCCTTGTGCGATTACCGCAAACACAAACGCTACTAAAAAAAGTAAAATAAAGTAAGCGGGATGACTTTGTTTAGTAAGTCCAAAAAAAGTATCGGTTATGTAGTAAAAGCGAAGTAGTAGAAAATAAATAACGCTGGTAGAAATGGCCGCTAAAACAGTTCCAATAAAAAAACCTTCCCAAGATTTTTTCGGGCTGATTTTGCTCATCTTGTGTTTGCCAAAAGTAATTCCGCCCAGATAGGCAAAAGTATCGGTTAGCATGGTGACAATCAAGGGAAACAGAGCAAAAAGCAAATGATGCGTGCGCAGAAAAACCATGCCACCGAAAGAAAGTGCAAGAAAATTAACTAAAAAATAACTTTGAGTGAGTTGTTGCTTTTCGTGAAAATAAAGAATAGCGATAGTGATATTAACAACAACCAGCGTTAAAACTAGGGAAAGCAGATAAATACTTAAGTTAAGTTCAGTTAGTTCAGTTTGTGGTAAATAACTTCTTTGAAAAGCAATCGCTGATGTTGCAACTTGCAAGAGAAATACCAAAATATGGAGAACGGTTAGTTTTACTTTATTTTGATTTAAGTTAAAAACGCGAGCAAGTTCAAAGACAGCGATTTGTGCGAGCACTAAGTTCAGCAAAAAAAAGCCCAAAAAAGCAGGGCTTAAAAGTAAAAGCGGCAGATACAGGGCTAAAATAAAAAAGCCAGTAATGGCTCTTTTTAAAATATTTGGCATAGTTAACTAAAACAGTTCGTTGGCATTGTATTTACCGGCAGACAAAAGGATAAGGTCTGCTAAGTGAAAAACGTAGCCAACTAAAAGCAGACCAGAAAGCAGGCGAATAGCGCCGGCTGTTTTGTATCCATACACAAAGCGGTCAATTCCAAGTAGTGAAGTTAAAGGGCAAAGCACTAAAAATAAATTACCTGACTTTAATTCTTGCTTTAAATATTCGTTTAGGTTTGCTGAATATTTTTTTTGGAAAAACTTAACTAAGTCAAATAAATAGTAAAAAATCCCAACATAGAAAATTCCAAGGCGAATTAAACCAGACTTGTGTTCTTTTAAGTAAAAGCGGTCAATTCCAAAAATGTTGGTAAAAGGACACAAAATTAGAAACTTAGCCAACTTAGTTAATTGCATTAAAGAATAGCCTCGCGTCTGTAGCGTCTAAGTATTAAAAGCACGATATCGGCGATCCATAAGAAAAAGCCAATAAAGATAAACAGACCTAAAACAAAACGAATAATTCCAGGTAGTTTGTCTTTCGCGTAAATTAGGCGTTCAATAGATAGAATGCCAGTGAACGGAAAAAGAATTAAAATGATTGAAATTAAAGAAAGGGTGCGTGGTCTTCGGGTTGTATGTGTACGTTTAGTAGTTTTTTTCATATAGACATTACCTCTTTAGTTTTAACTTCGGCGATTTCGTCAATTTTTTTAGTATATTTGTCGGTTAATTTTTGCGCTTCGTCAAGTCCTTCTTTTTCAAGGTCTTCCGGGTACTTGGCTTTTTTAACTAAGTCGTTTAAGTCGCGTCTAGAATTACGGATAAAAACTTTGGCGTTTTCTTTAGCCTTTTCGACTTCTTTGGCTAAAGTTTTGCGGCGGTCTTCTGTCAGTTTTGGAAAAATTATTCTAACACCAACTCCGTCTGAGTTGACAGGCATGTCAAGGTTTTCAGCCAAAATTGCGTGTTCTATGTCTTTAAGTAAAGACTTGTCGTAAGGTTTGACAAAAAGTTGAGTACCCTCAACTACTGTGATTTGCGAAACTTGGGCTAAAGGAGTCGGTACTCCGTAGTATGAGATTTGGATTTTGTCAAGAATTTTTGGATTGGCACGGCCAGTTCTGATTTGTGTTAAGTCAGACTCAAAATGCGCAATCGTTTTTTGCATTTTATCTTCTGCTTCTAAAAGCAGTTCATCTAGTTCTACCATTTAAAACTCCTTTTAACGTTTGTTTAATATTTTTATTTAAATTATTTAACTAAAGTACCAATTTGTTCGCCACTGGCTGCCTTAATAATATTACCTTTTTTACTCATATTAAAAACTAGCGTTGAGATTTTGTTTTCAAGACAAAGAGCGGCTGCTGTTTTGTCAACTACTTTTAAGTTTTTCTCAATAATTTCAGTGTATGTCAATTCTTTAAAGAGTACAGCGGATTTGTTTAGTTTAGGGTCAGCGGAATATACGCCGTCAACTCCATTTTTAGCCATTAAAATGCAGTCTGCACCTAGTGAAGATGCTACCAGGGCTGCGGCTGTGTCGGTTGAAAAGAAAGGTTGACCGGTTCCACCTGCTGAAATTACCACTCGCTTGTTTGCAAGATGCTCAAGTGCCTTGGTTTGCACAAAAGGCTCAGTGATTTTCTTAACTTCCAGGTGCGAAAGCACAACCGCGCTTTGGCCAACCTTGCCAAGTGCTTCTTGGAGAGCTAGAGAGTTAATAACTGTACCCAACATTCCCATGTAGTCTGCTTGAACCCTGGCCATTCCGAGTTTTTCGGCAATTGCCCCGCGCCAGATGTTGCCAGCGCCAACAACTACCGAAACCGAAATTCCAAGGTCTACGCATTGCTTAATTTCTTTGGCAATGTCTGTAAGCATACTGGGCGACAAAATATGTCCGCTTGGGTCTTTTAAAGCCTCTCCGCTAATTTTTAAAAGAATTGACTTATACATTTTTTACTTTAGTTAGTTTTTAAAAAAGGCAAATAAATACCTTATTTTTTTAGTTGTTCTGCAACTTCATCGGCAAAACTTTGGCATTTCTTTTCAATACCTTCACCGACTCTGAAACAAATGTAGTCAATTAGTTTAGATTGAGAGTGTGCCAAATATTGACTGACTTTTTCAGATGGGTTTTTAAAGAAAGCCTGTTCAGTTAAACAAACTTCTTCAAAGTATTTACGGATACGACCCTCAATTTTTCTTTCAACAAACTCAGGCTTGGTACCTTCATTTAAGGCCTGTTGAGTAAGTACGGCTTTTTCGCGCTCAAGAACTTCTGCGGGTACACTTTCTGGGTTTAAGTATTGTGGTTTCATAGCAGCGGCTTGCATTGCTACGTCTTTAGCAATTTCAAAAGTTGCGTTTTCAACTAAAGTTAAAGCAGCAATTTTACCGCCTTGATGCAAGTATGTTCCAAATGTTTGGTTTGCGCTTGCCTTTAGGTAAGTTAAGCGGCGAAGTGTGATTTTTTCGCCAATTTTAGCAGTTAGCGCTAAAAGCATTTCAGAAATAGTTTGCGCACCTTCTTTAACTTCAAGGGCTTCTTCAACTGAAGACACTGGGTGTTTAATTAAAACAGCACCTACTTTTTCAATTAGTTCTAAAAAGTGTTCGTTTTTGGCAACAAAATCAGTTTCTGAGTTGATTTCCAAAATTAGGGCTAGGTCTTTTTCAATAAAGATACGAGCCAGACCGTCGGCAGCTGTTCTGCCTTGTTTAGACTGTGCTTTTGCCAAGCCTTTTTCTCTTAAAAAGTCAACGGCTTTTTCAATGTCACCATTAGTTTGTTCAAGGGCTTTTTTGCAGTCTAGCATGCCGGCGCCAGTTTTTTCTCTCAAGATTTTTACATCGTTTGCAGTTACCATATAAATTCCTCCTAAATAATTGCAGTTTTGGGTTTTTTAATTTAGTTATTGATTTCAAAATAAAGGGATATACCAGTTACTAGCAATCCCTTTTATTTCGTTGATTTAAATTATCGGTTTAAAATCAGTTGAATTAAATCAACTTTTTTAAGTGCTGAGTAACCTTTTAGGCCAAGGGCTTTTGCTAGGTTTTTCAAATCAGCAAGAGTTTTAGTTTCAAGTTCAAAAACAGATAAAGTTGTAGAAGTTGAACCTTCAATTTCATTTGAAACTTTTTTAGTTCCAGTACTGCTAGATGCTTTTTCAACTTTGGCAGCAGGTTTTTTAGTAGTGGTTTTCTTTGCAGGTTTAGCTGATTTTTCTGTTTCAGCAACAGGTTTTTCTTCTGCTGCTTTTTTAGTAGTGGTTTTTTTCGCTGGTTTTTCAGCTACTTTTTCTTCTACTTTAGCCTCTGCTTTAACTTCTTTTTCCTCTACCTTTTTAGTAGGTTTTTTAACAGGTTTTTCAACAACCTTTTCTTCTACCTTAGTTTCTTGCGGTTTAACTTCAGGTTTTGCTGATTTTTCTGCTTGTTTTTCAGATTTTTGAGCAAGTTTTGCTGATTTTTCTTCAGATTGTGCAGATTTTTCTGCTTGTTTTTGTTCTTGACGTTCACGGTTGAACTTAGGTTTACGAGCAGGACGTTCAAAACGAGATTCGTATTTACGTTCATCGCGACTAGGAATTTCTACAGCATCTAGAGTAAATTGAATGTCGTCTTGAGATTCAATTGCTTCAACTACACCGCCTTGTCCTTCAACTACAGCGTTAGTTAAAACATTGATGATTAGTTGAACTGAACGAGTTGCATCGTCGTTGGCAGGAATTACGTAGTCAATTCCACGTGGATCTGAGTTAGTATCAACAATTGCAAACACAGGAATGCCAACTTTTTTAGCCTCGCGCACAGCATTGAACTCTTTTGAAGGGTCCACTACAAATAAAGCGTCTGGCACTCTTTTCATTGTGCGAATTCCGTCTAGATTTTTTTCAAGTTTAGCGATAATGTGTGCGTTTTCTGCTTGTTGTTTTTTAGAAAGTTGTTCAAACTCACCCGCTTCTCTTTTTTCAATCAGTTCGTTTAGATACTTGATTCTATTTTTAATTGTTTTAAAGTTAGTTAAAGTACCACCTAACCAGCGTTCTGCTACAAAGTATTGACCTGTGCGGTCAGCCGCTTCTTTGACAGCGTCTTGCGCTTGTTTTTTGGTACCGACAAAAATAATTTGTCCACCTTCTTTAATTATTTGTAAAAGAGCCTTATAAGCGTCTTCTAACTTCTCCGCTGTTTTGTTTAAATCCAATACATAAATGCCGTTTTTACGTCCAAAGATGTATGGTTTCATTAACGGATTCCATCTTTTTGTAGTGTGTCCGAAGTGGGCACCTGCTTCTAATAATTGCTTAACTGTTACAACAGCCATATAAATTCACCTCTTTCGTTTCCTTCCGTTGATGTTAATATATTCCACCTATTTCAAAAGATTAAAAATAGGCACTAGAAATATACAAACGCACCAACGTGCAATTTGTATAAAATATAGCATAATTTTGCTGATTTTTGTTTAATTTTGATTTTAATTTTATTTTTTAAAAAAACTAAGTGGTGAGTTTAGTTTATTGGTGAGATTTATATATTTAATAAATGGAGATTCTTGGGCTCATGATATAATAAAAATGTTCTTAGGAGAGATATATGTATAAAGAAAGACCTTATTTTTTTCAACAAAAAAATGCCCGTGTAGACGAGGATTTCTACAATTACAATAAAAAAACTCAAAAAAATAAAACTCAGTCAGATTCTGTTGCTTTTAGAAAAACTATGTTTGCTTTACTTTTAGTGGCAACGCTACTAGTGGTTGTTTTCTTAATTTACTCACGAGTTCCTGGTTTAATTAAAATCGCACCTGGTATTGAAAAAATATTTATAGCACTTCATTTAGACATGGGTGTTGTATTTTCAATAATTTTTCCGTTTTTCTCACTAATTTTAGGATTAACTGTAGTATCTCTATGCAGATCTACTGCTGGAAAAGTATTAGTTAGTCTATTGACTGTGTTGTTTGCAGTTGATGCTTTTTATTTAGCTATTAACCTAAATACTGGTTTTCTTGGTTTACCAAATAATGTAACTTCACCATTTGTTTCTGACCTTTTTAACGCAAAACTATTTTCACAAGCAAATGGAACTATGAAAAAACTTCTTTATTTTGAAGGAGTTGCCAGCGCAAATAAAATTCTTCCTCAACTACTTAATATTTACCTTATTTCCTTGTTTGCGTTCTTCTTAGTTGCAGCTATCCGCAAACCAAGAGTAGATACTTCACTATTGGCGTTCACTTTATTTGTCTTTATGTTAGTGATGCTTCCATTTGCTTTCAAAGTATTTAATAACTTTGTTGACAAAGCAAATATGAAAGCCTTAACTAAATCACTTGTGTTCATGCAAACTTACGCTGCTTGGTACTACTTGGGTGTTTGTGTGTTGTTAATCTCAACTTCAATTGCAGGACTTGCCTACAAAGAGAAAAAATCAGTTAAGAAATAAGAAGTCGCGAAATAAATCGGAAAAAGTGTGGTGAAAACCACACTTTTTTAATTAAAAAATAACTTCGCCTAAAAAGTGTTATCATTGTTAACAGATATTGTTTTTAAACAAAAATCAAAAAGAAGGAGCAGACGATGTTTAGAGAATATTTAGTTTCAAATGAAGCCAGTAAAACAAGAATTGTTTTTAGATTTATTGCCTATATCTTAATTATTTTAACCACTGCTTATTTTCTGATTGGCTTGACTTCTTCAGTTGGTGAAATTTTTAGTTTTGCTAAATCTGGTTTTTTTAAGAAATTTAAATCAGTTTCAAACGTATACGTCTACTACTCCTTTATTTCTTTATTTCTAGTCGCGCTTTGTTTCTTGATTTTAGGTACGACCAGAAGCATTTTACTTAAAATAACTGGTATTAGCACTGCGATTGTTATTAGCGTGGTTGTGATTTTAAGTTTATACTTTGACTTTAAAATGCCAACTCCAAAAGGCGTGGAAAGTCAATACGAAAACTCAGAGTTCTCAGGCTTTTTTATCCAAAGTATCTACACCAAACCTTTTACTCATAAAGCAATTGAACAAATTCTAACTTCTTTTAAACTCCAAAACTTTACACACTTTAAATGGTTAGCACTTGCTCCTGGTGTTTTAACACTTCTTGTTAGGTTCCACGCAGCGGGTTCAGATAAGAAATATTTGGCGTTTTTAAGACTAGGCTTAGATGTTTTGGCGCTAAGTTTTGTGTTTATCACGCTAAACCTGTTTTTACTACACAGAGTAACGATAGATTCGCTACAACACGCTTTGGTATACACTTCACTTGGTCTGTCGGCGCTTGGCTTTGGCTTTTTGCTCGCTGGCACTATTATTGCTTTTTTCCACATCAAAAAATACTAATTTTAAGATTTAGATATAACTTAAAAGCGATAGTTGAAAAAATAGGGTTATTTTTATATAATTCTATTTGTTGGTGCAGTAGCTCAGCTGGATAGAGCAATAGCCTTCTAAGCTATCGGTCGGGGGTTCGAATCCCTTCTGCATCGCCATTTGACTTTAAAAACTCTGGTTGAACCAGAGTTTTTTATTTTTGCCAAGTTAAAAACCCATTTAGACCAAGTTGGTTTAAATGGGTTTAAGTTTTTTAAAGTCTTAGGCCAGAGCCTTAATTCTAAATCTACCTTTAAAGGAAGAGATGTGTTTAAAGGTAATAAAGGCTTTCGGGTCAATTTTAAATATTAAGTCAATTAGTTTTTGTTCTTCAAACTGATAAACAACGGTTAAGAGTACTGATTTGTCCTGGAAACTGTATCCGCCTTTGGCATCAACTAAAGTAACTCCATGTTTAAGTTCTTTAACTAAGGTTTGCGCAAGTTCTGTTTCTTTAGTTGTGACAATCAACGCCTCAATTAAGTTATAGGAATTGTGGATTTTGTCCATCACAACCATTGAAATTAGCAGTCTAATTGAAGTAAAGATAAAGACGTAAAGAGCGTACAACATCTGGGGTTTGTCTTTAAGTTGACCAATTCCTTTCAGGATTTTTCCATCAGGTCCGCCGATGTTTTCAACAAATGCTTTAATTACAGAGTTAGAAGGGTCTGCAAACATTGCAAAAAAACAACCCAGTGAAATAATCGTTAAGTTCATAATGGTTGAAATTTTTCCAACCGACATTTTGCCTCTATTTAAAGCCAGAACTTGTCCAATTATGTCAAGACCACCAGTTGAACCTCCGTATTTAAGAGTTCCACCAGTTCCAACGCCAATAAAAATCCCACCTGCTATCGCTAAAATCAAAGGTGAAGTGGTTTTAAGTAAATCAATTTGCAAGAACTTAACACAAGTTGCTTGCAGAACAATTGACACAGTTGAGTAAAACGCAAAAGTTTTTGAAACCTTAAACCAGCCAAGCAATAAGATTGGAATATTTGCAACTATGATAAAGAGTGAAAGGACAGTTTTGGCATTTTCTTGGTTTAAATTAACTTTGGCAATGTGATGCAAAAAGTCAACAATTAACTGTCCAATTCCAGGCACTCCGCCTGTATACATACGAACATAAGAAGCCTCTAGAAACCAGGCCAGACCAATTCCGTAGATAAAGGTGAAAAACACCGCCATAAAAAGACGATTGCCTTCAGGTAAAACTTTGTTTTTGATAAACTCACGTCTTTTGGCTTGTTTTTCGGTGTAAGGAATTTCAACTGGATTTAGGGTTCTGTAAAAGGTAAGTTTTTTAGATTTATTTAACTGAGTTTGCTTGTCTGTGTGTTCTATGTAGACAGGGGCTTTTTCTTTGGTTTTCATAAAAATTATTCAAGGTCTTTTTTGTCTAGTCTGACAAAAAGAATTTCTGGTTTTTTAAAGACAATCTCTTTAAAAGGAGTTTTTACAAGCACAGATTCAAGTGTATCTTCGCTAATTTCTAACATCATCTGGATTTTTTTAGCAGTTTCTGGAATAAACGGCAGTAAGACAATAGAAAGCACACGGATAACTTTAAAGAGTGTAGTTAAAACAGCCATTAGTTTGTCGTGTTCTTGATTTTTAAATAAGTTCCAAGGTTCTTCGTGGTCAATAAACTTATTAGCAGTTCGCGCTAGTTCTAAGATAGTTTTAGCAGCCTCTGCTACTTTGTATTCTTGAAATAAATCAGTTAATTTACCAGGCAGACTTTCAATGTAGGCATCAATTTCTATAAAGTTTTTATCAAAATTTGTGTAATTTGGTCTGAATTTTGAGTCAGAATATTTAGCTAACATTCCAAATGTTCGGTTAACTAAATTACCTAAAATATTGACTAACTCCGTGTTAGTTTTTTCAAGGACTAAGT
>CAUTNJ010000017.1:0-12428 GCA_963539745.1 uncultured Acholeplasmataceae bacterium | reverse complement strand
AAACCTTTGTTTTTTATATTCGTTTTTTTTTTTTTTTTTTCAAGTAAAATGTGTAATTTTTAAATTTTTTTAAACAAACAGGAGAAATTTTGCCAAAAAGTTAGTAGGCAAGTTCACGCGACTTTACAACTTAAAAAACTAACTTTTTCTACATTTAAACCGTTTTGGCTATGGTATAATTTTTAAAGAGGTAAACACGAAATGAACAATATATTTTTATCAGGACAAATAGTTTCAGAACCTTTTGTAAACAAAACAGGTGACAGACAAATTACTAGTATGGTACTTTCTGTAAAAAGATCGTTCGGTGAAATAAGAGATAACTTTAAAATTTATTTTTTTGGCCAAAAAGCAGAAGAAGCAGCAAGTTTAGTTAAAGACCAATATATTTCTTTGCATGGTCGTTTTACTGCCTACAGTTATGTTGATAACTACACAAACACTAACAAAACACGTTATAGTGTAAATGTTGTTGATTTTGAAGTAATCAAATTAGAACAGCTCCAAGAAGAAAAAGCAAACAATTTTAACGACAACACTGATTCCATGTATTCTGATTTCTCAGAAAGCGACTACGACGTTGAAGTCAAAGACAAAGACTCTGCTTTAGACCTTTAAACTAATTTGTTTTAAAAATACTGTTTTTAAAATAGTAAAGCGATATTTTAAAAAAATATCGCTTTTTTTCTGGTTTTGTTTAAAAATGTGTTTTGTTGTTAATGGTTTGTTAAAGTACACTTTTTTTACTGACTTTGACTAAAATTAAGTGCCCATCTATACTAGTTTTTGAAAAAGGAGGTATAAATTAAATGATTAACAATGTCACGATAGTGGGTAGAGTAGTTTCAGATGAAGACAAAGTTTATGAGTTTGAAGACGGACAAAAAATTTTAATCTTAACGCTTGCTGTCAGACGCCCTTTTAAAAATCAAGAAGGTGCATATGACACTGACTACATCAGCATTAAATTAAGAAATAATTTATGCACAATTGTTCCACAATACAGCAAAAAAGGTGATGTTTTGGGAGTAATTGGTAGACTGCAAATTAGAAAAAACGAAATCAACGGTAAAAACTACCAAATTCCTGAAATCATTGGCGAACGTGTGGTTTTTATTTCCCCAGTTAAGCAACAAATTGAGGTAAATAAAGAAAGCGAGATCACCGAAAAAAGTGAAGAAAAGCCTGCAAAAAAAGGCAAACTTGCAAAAACTTTAGATTAGTATCTGGTTTGGTCATCGACACTAGCTAAGTATAAAAAAGGACAGCATCGCTGTCCTTTTTTATATATACAACCGGAGGTGTGTTGTATTTTAAAATAAATCAAATGGAGGTTCTGAACGGATTTGAACCGATGATGAGGCTTTTGCAGAGCCGTGCCTTACCAACTTGGCTACAGAACCAACAAACACAGTAATTATACAACAAACTGTGCTTTATTTGGCTTTAACTACAAGTTTTTGTAAACTAATTTACTTTTAAGCCGTTTAAGTTATTACCGTTTAAAAAGTCTTTTGCCGACATGATTTTTTTTCCATCTTTTTGAATTAAAAGAATTTCAATAGAACCGTTTGCGCATCCTATAAACATACACTTAGCGCTAACTTCTATTAGTCCAGGTTCTAACGTTTTTTTAGCTAATGCTGCTCTAAAGACTTTAAAAATTGTATTGTTTTGCAAAAAGTACGCACCTGGTTTATCAGAGTTTGCGTTAATTTGCGCAAGAACTTTAGTGTTGTTTTGCATGAAATCAAGTTTTTCTAGTTTTTTTGCAGGTATGTAGGCAAAAGTTGCGGCCTTTTCGCTTTGTGGAAGTGGTCTGATTTTATCTAAGTTTGCCAGAACTGAAATCAAAAGGTCTCCGCCTACTTCGGCTAGTCTTTGATTTAAAGTAGTAAAATTATCTGTTTCTTTAATTTCTACCTCTGTTTGGCTAAAGACAGGACCTGCGTCCATTTTCAAAACTGTTTGCATGATAGAAACACCAGTCGTTTTCTCTTGGTTGTAAATTGCCCAAAAAACAGGTGCTCCACCTCTGTATTTGGGAAGTAGGGAAGTGTGCACGTTAATTACTTCAAATGCAGCAAGCACTTCTTTTGGTATCCACATCCCAAAAGAAGCAGTAATTAGTTTATCTGGATTAAGTTTAAGCAGCTCTGGTAAAGTTTCTTTTAAGTTAGCCGAAAAAATCACTTTTACAGTGTTTATTTTCGCAAACTCAATTAAACTTTTGGTTTCTTTGTTAAATTTTGGTAAGTTTTTAACAACCAACGCCAAAACATCGTGGTGGGGTATTAGTTTTTTTAAAATTTCTTTAGTAAAGCTGTCATTTCCAAGTAGTATTAGTTTCATATTCCCTCTTTTTTTAGTCTTATTTTAATATCGGTATTTATCTGCATAAATTCAGTGCATTTTTCAACTAGATATTTATAAATATCAGTTTTAGAAAAAAGGCGAGTTTTTAAAATATAGATGTCTTTATTTAAAATATGCTTGAAAAGTTCTTCTGGTTGCAAAAAGTTAGCGACATCTAATGTTTTTAAAAAACTAAGGAGTTTTTTAAACAACTCAAACAGCTGAGTACCTTCGGCGTATAGTAAATAAGTTTCGCCAAACGGAGCAAGGGCGTGTTCTTTTCGGTAATTTTCTTCGCGTTTCAAAAACTGAGCGAAATCTTTGGCAAGCAGAGTATCTAGTTCTGCCGAATTGCTTTCAGAAATTAAGTAAACTTTGGCATCATTTGCGTATTTTAAGGTTCGCACTAACTTTAAATAGTTTAAGTGATTAAAATATGGATTTTTTGAGTTAAAAAGCAATTCTGGTAAATATACACAAATTGTTTTAACTGATTTTAAATAGTCAATTGAGATATTTTCTAAATTAGAAAATACAATTTTGTCCGTATTTTTAATTTCCTTTTTTTCAAGAAAGCCACTTAGTATTTTTAAATCATTTGGTTTTGGTAAGTTAAGTTTTTCTAAAAAATACTGATAGAAATACTGAGCACCTATACTTAGTTTTAAAAACTCGGATTTTTGACACACTTCACATTTAATTTCTTTAGATAAATATAGACTGCAAAACTGACAAAAATAACAAGCCTGTGCGCTGTCATATCTAAGGTAGTCAAAACAACGTGGACACCTTAAAACATTTGCGCACTCCGCACATTTAACAAAATTAGCATACACCGTGTGGTCTGTTAGAAACAACGTGTTTTTATGATTAGCCAAATTATATTTTAAGTTAGCAATAACTTCTTTTGAAACTAAGGTAAGGTCTGAGTTTTTAAACAAATCTGCAACCAGAACTTGTTTTATTTCACCTAAATCCGCTAAATAGTTTAAGTTTTTAGGACTTGTTTTGTACACTAAGTCAAAACTAGGAACTAATGAAAAAACAGAAACTAAAAGGCCTTTTAAATTAGCAATAATTTTGACAACTTCTGAAGTCAAAATACCAAGTTCTGTTGTACTTTCAAAAAAGTCATCAAACAAAATTAGATGTTTTAAACCGTGTATCTGTTGATACATCGCTTTTTCAAAACCAATGATAAGCAAAAAGCCAGGTTTTGCGGCTATTTTTATCTGCTGAGTAAATTAAAATTTCTTCGGGTTTTATGCTACTACTAAATAACTTAATAAAGTACTCTAGGTTAATTGAGTTTTTTAGACAAAGCAAAACTTTTTCACCCTTTGTTTTGGCTGTTTTTACATGGTTAAATAAGCTGTCGGTTGTGTCAATTAAGTTATACTCAATACTTTGCGGTTTTTGGTCTAGTGGTTTTTCAAAATAACTAAAAAAACGAGTTTTTTTAGCCCTGCTTTGTTCAACTGTAAAGTAGTTTCTAACTAAGTTTTGTTTTTTTAAATTAGCAATTTCTTTTGCGTGTTTTTGTTTTAAAGTTTTAGTTAAAGTTAGCTCGGTACCTTTAAAAGGCAAATTAGTTTTAGTAGCCTTGTTGAGCAAGTGCAGTTTTTCAATCGCCTTTAAGTTAACTAAAGGTGAAACTACACTTAAAAATATATCAATTTTTGGTAAAAAACTTAACTTGCAGAACTCTTGAAACAGACTAAACTGGTCTTTTGAAACTACAGGTTTTTTATCTAAAAACTTCGTGCAAAACTTAAGTAAACTACTGTCTTCTTTAGTTTCTGTTTTAACTTCTAAAATAAAGCCTAAAACAGTAGAACCTGCGAAGTCCACTAAAACGCGTTGTCCTAAAAACAGCGCTTCGCTGTAGTCTTTTTCTACTTTATAGGTGTATGTCTCTAAACTGCCTTTAAAACTACGGGCAATTAGCACCGAGATAAAAAACATTATTTTAGGTTTTTTAGAATTTCGTCTATTTTGTTGCCGTATTCCAATACGGTGTCAATTTCAAACCTTAGTTCAGGAATTTTACGGCAGTTTTTAGAAACAGCCAAAGCAAACTCGTGTCTAATTTGCGGGGTTTTTTGCTCAAGTAATTTTTGTGTGTAGACAGCGGTTTCTTTTTTGTTGTCAAAAATCATGTAAAAAACTTTCAAAACTGACAAGTCTTTTGAAAGTTTAACGTCAACTACGTTAATGTATCCACTAATTTCATCAACTATTGTTTTATTTATAGCCTTAGCAATCTCTCTTTGAAAGTAAGACTGCATGCGAAGATGAGTTAAAGACATAGGCTTTCTTATTGCTGCCTTTCAACTTCTTTTAAGATAGAAGCCTCAATAACGTCGTTTAGTTTAATGTCTGAAAAGTCTTTGATTTTAATACCGCAATCAAAGCCAGTTTTAACTTCTTTTACGTCGTCTTTAAAACGACGAAGCGTCTCAATTTCGCCTTCATATATAACTTTACCTTCACGAATTAAGCGAACTTTTGCGTCTCTGGTAATTGAACCTGCAACCACAAAACAACCAGCAATTGTGTCTTTTTTAACTTTAAACAATTCTCTGACTTCGGCAGAACCTAGTACTACTTCTTCGTATTCAGGTTCAAGCATACCTTCCAATGCTGCTTTGATGTCGTCTTCTATTTGATAAATAATGTTATAAGTTCTAATTTCTACACCTTTAGATTTTGCAAGGTCTCTGATTTGTGCAGACGGACGCACGTTGTAGGCAAGCAAAATAGAGCCCGAAGTATTGGCAAGCAAGACATCGGTTTCATTAATTTGGCCAACAGATTCGCGAACTACTGAGACTTCTAGACCTTCGTATTTTAAATTAGCAAGTAGTGCACGGATTGCTTCAATTGAACCGTTTACATCGCTTTTAATAATTAAGTTTAAAACTTTTTTCTCATTTGAAAGCAAATCTTCCAGAGATTTTGGTTTTGAGACTAAACTTTGGGTTTTTTCGCGGTTGGCGCGTTCAGTTGCGACTTGTTTTGCTGTTTTTTCGTTTTCAAAACAAATAAATTTGTCACCAGGTTTTACAGAACTTTGCAGACCGGTTATTTCAACTGCATCTGCTGGCTCTGCTTTTTTTAAACTTTTGGCGTTGGCGTCTACTATGGTTCTGACCTTACAATACGCGTTTCCAACTACTGCGTTGTCCCCAACCTTAAGAGTTCCATTTTCAACGATTACAGTCGCCACATTACCGCGTCCCTTGTCAACTCTGGCCTCAATTACAGTACCACTGGCTAGACGAGTTGGATTTGCTTTTAAATCTTCAAGGTCAGAAACTAGTAAGATCATGTCAAGCAGTTCATCAATTCCTTGATTTTTTAAAGCAGAAATTTGAACAACTGGAACAGTTCCACCCCAGTTTTCAGTTAAGACATCGTACTTAGCCAAATCACCAAGTACCCCGTCTGGATTAACACCAGGCTTGTCGCATTTGTTGATAGCCACAATCATTTTAACCCCACAAGCCTTCACGTGATCAATTGCTTCTTTGGTTTGCGGCATCACAGAGTCGTCGGCAGCAACTACTAAGACAACGATGTCGGTAACTTTGGCACCACGTGCTCGCATTTCTGAAAACGCAGCGTGACCAGGTGTGTCAATAAAGGTGATTTTTTGGTTATTCTTAACCACAGAGTAAGCGCCGATATGTTGAGTAATTCCACCGGCTTCGCCAGATGCTACTCTGGAGTGGCGAATTGTGTCAAGCAGGGTAGTTTTACCATGGTCAACGTGGCCCATTACGGTCACGATCGGTGCTCGCTTAACTAAGTCTTTAGGGTCATCTGTTTGCACGTGTTCATCAAACTGAATTAGTTCTTCTTTTTTATCTTCAACAACTTCATATCCAAGTTCTTGGAAAATAATTGTCAAAGTGTCTTTATCTAATACTTGATTAACATTGGCAAAAATTTTAAAACTTAGACAAGTTTTAATAATTTCAATGGGAGAAATGCCGATTTGTTTAGCGTAGTCTGCAATGGTGTTTGCCTGATTGTAGACAACTTTTTGGGTTTTTTGTTTATTTTTATTAACTTTAATACTCATTTTAACTCTCCTTTCCCTTGAAAATAAGTTTTTGAAACTCCAAAAAAAGTTCTTCTTGGACTTCTATTTTAGTTTGTCTAAAAATTGCTTTGGCGAATTTTAAAAAAGTAATTTCAGGGTTTTTTTCAATATAAAACCCACGGTTTTTTTTAGTTTGGTCTAAATCTATCTTAACTTCGCGAGACTCAACAAAAAAACGAATTAAATCGCACTTGGCAAATTTCTTTTTACTAACCACACAAGTGCGAGGGTTGTTTAGCATCAATATACTATTCCCTCTTCATAGGCCTGAGTGGCTGATTTAATGTCTATCTTTTTCCATTTAATTGCGTTCATTGCCAAGCGCACGTTTAAACCGGCTTTTCCAATTGCTAGAGACAACTGGTCGTCTTTTACAATCGCAGTTGCTGCTAGGTTTTCGGTGTCAATCGCCACAACTTTGACAATTTCTGCCGGAGTTAGTGCATTTTTAATTAAGTCTTCTGGGTTTTCTGAATACTTAAACAAATCAATGTTTTCGTTGTTAAGCGCACGGCGAACATTGCGGATACGAATACCGTTTTCACCAATACAAGAACCAACCGGGTCAATGTTTTCGCGGTTTGACTTAACACAAACTTTAGAGCGTTCTCCGGCTTCGCGAGAAACTCCAATGATTTCCACAATTCCTTCTTTAATTTCAGGAATTTCTTGTTCAAGCAAACGTTCAACTAATTCAGGTGCTTTGCGAGAAAGTTTCAAAATTATTTCTCTTTCTTTAGAAACTGAGGTTAAAACCACTTTCAAGGTTTCGCCTTGATGAGGGTTTTCAGTCTCAAGTAATTGGTCATACGGAATAAAGGCAGAAATGTCTCTACCCACGTCAACGCGAATACCTTTTTTGTCAGTTGAAATTACTCTAACGTTAATAATTTGACCGACTTGATCTAAGAAATATTGGAAAATATTTTCTTGATTAAGTCCACGAATTAAAATATTAAACTGGTCTTTAACTTTTTTAGCGGCATTGTAACCAAACTTACGTGGATCTACTTCTTCTTCAATGATATCGCCGACTTTGGCGCGTGGTTTCTTTTCATGTGCTTTTTCTAGAGTAATTTGAGAAATTCTTTTACCATCAAAACGTTGTGCCTCTGAGTAACCTGAAACTACTAGGCGTTGTGTGTAAACATTAACTTCTTTTCTGTCTTCGTTAATGTTTACACGGCAAGACTCAACCCCGTGTTCAGAGCAACAGCCTAGTTCCAGCGCTCTTTTAAAGGCGTCCTTAACGCGTTCACGGTCTACTTCGTAAAGTGTAGTGATACGGTCAATTAGTTCAACTAAATCTTTTCTTTTCATATTTTTCTCCTTATTTTTTAAAAAAATTACTACTCAAGTGTAATATTTGAAAGATTTTGAAATTTGATTTTCAGAGTTTTTTTAACTGCTTTAACTTTAGTTTCAAAGTAAGCGTGTTCTTCGTCTAACTCACGTAGTGTAGCGCAACCCTTAAACTGAGGTGAAGTGAAGCAAAGTGATTTACCTAAGTACTCAGTAAACTCAGCCTGATTTTTAGCCGCAACATACAGGCCTTTTGATTCAACTAAAAAACCATGTGAAGTGCTTAGCTGTGGAAACTCTAAAGACAAGGTTTCAGAAATTTCACCCATTAAGTCTGAGTTAACGGAATTGGTGTCCAGAGTAATTGAGATGTAGGGTTCGCCAAACTCAGTGGTCTGCTTAACTGAAAGCACTTTGATTTTAAAAGTTTCTTCTACTTTTAATTTAATTTTTTCAAAAGTTTCTTGCAAAATAAACTCCTTTAATAAAATTGAGTGGCTCGGCCACTCAATTAAATGTATCTATTAACTTGCCTATAAAGTATACCACAATCCCACTGTTCTTTGGGATTTTTGGGTTTTTGTGCTTATATTTGGCGTTTTGTGTAAAACTTTGTGAAGTGAAGAGTTAAGTTAGTGATTTCAGAGAAGACAAAAAGTACAGCACTGAAACCAAAAATAGTTAAGAATCCTCGCCAAGTAATGTGGCGGAAATTAACTAAACTAAAGGCTTTACCTGAAGGGATAAAAATCAAAGACATTTGCAAAATAAAACAAACGATAACAGCGATATTTAAAAACCAGTTTGTTTTTTGTTTATAAAAAGGTTGCAAACGGTTGCGAGCAGAATACACAAACATAAACTGAGCAATGCAAAGTGTGTAGAAGGCAGCAGTTGAACCAAATAATTCTTTAAACTGATTTAAAGTAAAACCTTTACCATAGTAAGAAAGATCTAAGTTTAGTGAACTTGCAACTTGAGGAGCAATTGAGTGGTATGCAATTAAGTATGCTGCGGTTGCTGCCAAACCTAAAACTACACCTTGTGTAAAGATTAAAACGCCAAGTCCGTTTTTAAAGAAACCGGCTTTTGGGTCTCTGGGTTTTAATTTCATCACATTTTTGTCAGTTTTCTCAAAAGCAATAGCGATACCGATAAACGAGTCTGTCGCTACGTTTATCCACAAAATTTGAGTTGAAGTAAAGGGTTCAAGTTCTTGTCTAAAGACAAATAGACCAATTAACGAAATGACAAAAATCGTAATTAACTCGCCAATATTTGAAGCAAGCAGAAAATGAAGTGCTTTTTGGATATTTGAAAAAATCCCACGGCCCTCTTTAACTGCTTTTAGAATTGTTGCGAAATTATCGTCAGTTAAAATCATGTCGGCCGCGCCTTTGGCAACTTCTGTTCCAACTTTACCCATAGCAACGCCGATTTGTGCGGTTTTTAAAGCAGGTCCGTCGTTGACGCCGTCTCCAGTCATAGAAACGATTTTGCCGTGTTTTTGCCAGGTTTCAACAATCCTTACTTTGTTTTCAGGCGAAACTCGAGCGTAGACTTTAATACTTTTAATTTTAGTGAAAAACTCATCGTCTGTCATTTCATCTAACTCAATGCCAGTGATTGCCAGGTCTGTATCGGACTCAATTATTTTTAAGTCTTTGGCGATAGCCTTAGCAGTTTGAACATTGTCGCCAGTTATCATAATCGTTTGAATACCTGCGAGTTTTGCATTTTCGATAGCGACTTTTACCTCTTCACGAGGTGGGTCTTGCATCGCAATTAGCCCTATGAAAGTAAGGTTGTTTTCTTCGTTTGTAGTGTACTGACTGTTAATGTCAGTTTCTTTAAAAGCAATGGCCAGCACTCGATATGCTTCATTTGCAAGCGCAGAAATTGCAGTCTTTGCAGCATTTAGTTCAGTTGTGTTAGTGCAACGTTTAAGTAAAACTTCTGGAGCACCTTTTACAATCAAGATTTTTTTATCTTTAATTTTATGAACTGTTGACATCAATTTACGTTCAGAATCAAAAGCGAGTTCTGCTATTCGCGGATACCTTTGCAGCAGACTCATAAAGTCAATCCCGTTGTTCTGCGCGAGTTCTACTAAACAACTTTCGGTAGGGTCACCAACAACTTGCCCGTCTATAATTTCTGAGTCATTTGAAACTGCAGCAAACTCCATCAACTGAGTTAAATCAAGATTTGATAACTCAAGATTTTCGGCTAAATAAGTTTTGCCCTTTAGCCAAAGTTTTTGAACAGTCATTTTGTTTTTAGTCAAAGTTCCGGTTTTATCGCTGCAAATAACAGAGGTTGCGCCCAGTGTTTCAACTGAAGTCAAAGTCTTTAAAATCGCACCACGACGCGATAGTCTTTGCATACCAGTTGCCAAAATTATTGTGATAATGGCAGGTAAACCTTCAGGGATTGCGGCCACCGCAATAGTAGAGGCAAGAATTAACAGACTCAACCATTTTTGCGCACTAACTGTGGTTTTAGAAAAAATATAGGCTTCGGTGATGTTGACAGCAAATATCACAAAACACAATAGAACCGCTGCTAGTCCCAGAAATTTTCCTAGTCTAGAAATTTGTTTCTGCAGTGGAGTTTCTTCAGATTTTGCGGCCTTAAGAGCACAGGCGATTTTGCCAATTTCTGTTTTCATTGCAGTTTTCACTACCACACCAACTGCACGTCCGTATGTGACTACAGTTGAAGAAAAGCACATATTACTGCGTTCAGCTAAAGGAGTTTTTGGGTCAATTAAAACTGAGGTATTTTTTAAAACTGGCAAGGTCTCACCAGTTAAACTAGATTCGTCTACCTTTAAAGAAAAACTCTCAAATAAACGAACGTCTGCAGGCACTATGTCTCCTGCTTTTAAAATAATAACATCACCAACTACTAGCCTTGCTGACTCAATTTGTTTAATTTCTCCTTCTCTAATCACAGTTGCATGTGGTTGATTTAGTTTTTTAATAGCGTCTAGAGCCTTTTCTGCTTTCATTTCTTGAAGTAAACCAAGTAAGGCGTTGAAAATAACAATTGCTGCAATCACACCGCCTTCTAAAAACTGACCAACTACAAAAGAAAGCACCGCGGCTAAAATTAAGATTATGACCATCAAGTCTTTAAACTGAAGCAGTAGTCTAAATAAAAAGGGGTGTTTTTTTTCTTTTACAAGTTCATTAAGCCCTGTTTTATTGAGTCTTTCTGTGGCTTCAGTATTGGTTAAACCAAACTCAAGGTTAGTGTTTAAGTTTTCTTTAATTTCTTCAATATGTTTTAAAAAGTCTTCCATATGGCTCCTTTTTTACTTAAATGTTACATGCTTTGTGAGTTTTTTAAAGATACTAGACTTACAAAGACAAGGAAAATTATATAGTTTTTATAGTGATAATTTAAAAATATAAAAAATGCTATAAATTGAGGTGTCCCCATTTACTGGGCCGTTTTTTACAAACCGATTATATCAAGCACAAATCCTAAAAAGTTTAAATTTTTATTTTTATAAAAAAACTACCAAAAATGAAGTGAATCTTCATTGACATTTGGTAGTTTAATAGTTTCGTTTTTGAAAAGTAATTGAATAAATTTATGTCTCTTTAAATAATTGCTTATCTTTCAGACATAACTTTCAGTTCTGTAAGTAGTTTAACCAAATCTGTATAAATTTTGGCGTCTTGCCCGTCTTGTGGGTCTTTAAAGTACTTACCAATTTGATAAAGTTGACGGTAGTTTTCAATAGTTCCAGTTTTGGCTCCAAAAACTTGGCCATAAACTAATGAAAAAATGCTACTAATTGCGGGGTGAATGTTAGCGCCGTCTTTTGAAATAAAGTCAACTAAGTATCTAGACCATTTAGAGACTGCTTCGTATAAGACTTTGTCGCCACCTGGTTTTAACTCAGTAGTGTAAGATTTATTTCCAACTTTCAAGATTAAGCCCAAAATAAACTCATGAATATTTTGAAATGCTTTAACATTATCTTGATATTGTTGAAAGGCTTTGGCTTTATCTGCTTTGTCTTGAATTTTATCTAAATCTTTTTGGGCAAAGTTATGAAAAAACTTGCCAATTGAGTCAAACGCTGCTTTAAGCGCATCTTGGATTTTTTCTTGTTTAAGTAGTTCTTGAACTGCTAAAACTGCTTTATTTAAAGCAGTTTGTGCTGCTTTAAAATTAGCAATTTCTGTATCAATTTTGCTTTGTTCTACTACTTTGCCAGCACTAATTTGGTCTTTTAAGTTGCTTAGTTTGCTTTGACTTAACTTTAAAGCGTAAATGCTTTTACCAAGTTCAACAAAACTTGGAAAAAGTGCAGCAATTTCTTGCCAAGCACCAAAGTTTGGTAGTTTTGGAAACAAGGCTTGCACTTGTTTTAAAAGCAAGTCAATTGACTTTTGGTTAAGTTCGCTTTTAACAAAATCAATTACTTGTTTTTTATATGCTAAATCTTCCTTGCCATCTTTTTTGAAAACAAAATTATCTTCAATTAGTTTAGCAATACCATCTGCTGTTAGCAGGCTAAGTAGTTTTGAGAAATCGAAACTTTGCAGTTTAGGGGTAGATTGTTTTAAGGCTTTTTGAATTGTGTTGTCTTGGTCAATGTAGTTTTCAAGAAGGCCTGGGTTTTCTAAAGTTAGTTTTTCAGGGA
>CAUTNJ010000016.1:0-15210 GCA_963539745.1 uncultured Acholeplasmataceae bacterium | reverse complement strand
AAATATTTCAGATGCAATACTTTACAACGACATCCCGCTTGAGTACTACATTGAAATGGCTGCTTACTACGCTGAGCAAAAACGCCTAAACCTTGCCTATGAATATAACAAAGACCCTTACTTTAACTACAGCACACGTAAATTTAAAACAGGTCACGAAAACGCAAGGATAAAAACAGTTGAATAAAAGAACTCTTTTAACCCTCCTACTTTATCTACTTTTTGTAGTAATTGTTGGTGTGCCTTTCTTTTTTGCCCTCAACGCTGTACTTGGAAAAAGAGACCTTGACTACTTTCAGTCAAATGTTTTGGCTCTGTACGCCACACCTAGTAAACAAAAACAATATCTCCAAACCTACGCCAAACTTTTTGGCTATGAAACCGAAAATACTCCTGTTTTAACGCTAAACACCGAGCACCCTGAACACTCTAGCATTAAACTCCTGGTTTTAAAAGCAAACAACCGCAAAACTAAACAAAATGCACTACTCGTCTACGTCGCTGAACTGCTTGCCTATTCAGGTACTCCTGATAACTATGTAGTAGATGTGGCTAACAAAAACCGCCTGCATCCCCAAAACTACAAATCAGAGGTGCAATACCGCCTTGAGTTTTCTTTTACGAACTCTAACTTTAAGTTTGAACAAAAAAACAAGTTCAGTGATTTTTTAAAACCGTTTATCATAAACACTAATTTTGTCACTGCCAACGGTAAGTTTGAAAACTATATAGACGGAATTAAAATAACGCCAACCTACGCACCCAGCACTTTTCTAAACAAACAAAAACTCAAAAAACCTGAGTTAATAGTGGCAACTAAAGACTCAAAGTTTGCCAAAGAAGAGACTGCCTATCCTGAGGCTAAACGTATTTTAAGCACCGACCATAAATTGTTTGACCGTAAATATCTAATCCAAGATTTTAATCTTGCAGACAAAGCAGAGATTAAAATCAACTACACTGGCCTAAACCGCGGACTTGTTTTGGTATCACTTGCGGGAACTGGCTTGATTTTAGTAATTACTTACTTTACTTTCATTAGAAAACCACTTAAAGTTTTTATAAAAGAAAAACGAAGAGCAGCACATCGTCGCAAGCAAGAACAAGCGGGAATAGACACAGAAACCAAGTTATTTGGTAAAACTGCCGATAAAGTTGAGCAAGACAAACAATAGACAACAAAAAAATTCTGTTTTCTTAAAAACACATTTACAAAACCCTTAAACTGGGCTATAATTTATTTAAAGGAGACATAAATATATATGTTTAAAAAATTATTAGTAACATTTCTTACACTAATCGTTCCATTTGCTTTAGCGTCATGCGAACCAAGATATTTTGATGATGTTAAAGTAGCAAAAATCAAAGACATCTACAATATGAACGCAAATGATCCAGTTGCTGCTTCAGGTATTCTTTTCCGTGCGGCTTCAAAAGCAACTTGGTATTTAACTGACGGTACTTCTACAATCAAGGTATATGACCGCGATGGCAATATTGACCACGACAAAGATTTAAACTACGAGTCTCAAAGAGTATTAATTAAAGGTAAAGTATCTGAGTTAGCTGGTTTAAAACAAATTGCAATGCAAGACATTAAGTTAAACGAAAAATCAAGTGCTAAATTACCTGAACTCACAGACATTTCTCAAGTTAAGTTATTTGCAAATAGCCAAAAAGGCAAAGAACAAGTTTCTGCTGATTTTGCTAAACTTGATGGTAAATTAGTTAAATTTGGCGCTAAATTACTTGGCTTTAAAGAAACTTATGTTGGTAAAGTAATTGAAAAAAACAAAGAAGGCAAAGACCAACTAATTGCTGGCAAAACTCCTGACTACATTGAAGTTCAACTAGAAATTAACGGCGAAAAAACTAATGTTCGTTTTGATGTTCGCGAACCTAAATGGGCAAAATGGTTTCAAAAAAACATCGCTCCAGTTAAAGCACTTTACAAAGACATTCAATTTACTTCAAATGAGAAAAAGAAAACAATAAATAAAGGCCAAAAAGATGAAAAAACTATAATTGAAAAAACTTATCTTGAATATAAACTTGCTGAAGCAAAACAAGTTACAGTAAGTAATGTAATTGCATCAGTTTACAAGCCTTACGACAAAGCAAAAAAACAACTAGTTGGTACTTCTCTTGCTCAATTTGACATTTCAACTAGATTTACTATTACTTTTAAATAAGTTTTTTATACTTTTTTAAAAAACTCAACGACCCCGATATTTTATCGGGGTTTTTAAATTAAGTGCAAAAACCCCGTAAATGTGGTATCCTATTTCAGTTAAGTGTACACAACACTTAGTGGTAGTCGTGAACTTAAAGCGACGCTAACCACATGCTTACATAATTTAGTAAAAGGAGGTTGTGTTTATGGCTAAAAAAATTGTCAAGCAAATCAAACTACAAATTCCGGCTGGCAAAGCGACACCAGCAGCACCAGTAGGTCCTGCCCTTGGTCAAGCGCAAGTTAACATCCCGCAATTTGTTAAACAATTCAACGACGCTACTCAAGGTCAAATTGGCTTTGTAGTACCAGTAGTAATTTCTGTATATGAAGACCGTTCATTTACATTCGTTACTAAAACTCCACCGGCTTCAGATCTGCTTAAAAAAGAAGCAGGTATTGAAAAAGGGTCCGCAAACCCACTTAAAAACAAGGTTGCTAAAATCAAACGCGCACAAGTTGCTAAAATCGCAGAAATTAAAATGCGTGATCTAAACGCCAACGACTTAGAGGCTGCAACTAAAATTATTGAAGGATCTGCCCGCAATATGGGCATTGAAGTTGAATAAGGAGCACTGACATGCAAAAAGGAAAAAAATACACAGAAAGTGCTAAACTTATCGACAAAACTGTTCAGTATTCGCTACTAGAAGGTGTTGAACTAGTTAAAAAGGTTAAATTCGCAAAATTTGACGAAACCGTTGAACTTGCCCTTAAAATGAACCTAGATTCACGTAAAGCCGAACAAAATCTGCGTGGTGCACTAGTGCTTCCACACGGTACTGGTAAAACCCAAAAAGTCTGCGTAATTGCTGAAGGCAAAAAAGCAGAAGAGGCTAAAAAAGCAGGCGCTGATGTAGTTGGCGACAACGAACTAATTCAACAAATCGCCGGTGGCTGGCTGGAGTTTGACGTTATGGTCGCAACTCCTGACATGATGCCAAAACTAGGTAGACTAGGTAAAGTTCTTGGACCTCGTGGTCTGATGCCAAACCCTAAAACTGGAACCGTAACTCTTGACGTTGAAAAAGCAGTTCACGACATTAAAAACGGTAAAGTTGAATACCGAGTTGACAAATTTGGAAACATTCAAGTACCAGTTGGAAAAGCATCTTTTGCATCTAAAGCACTTGCGGAAAACATCGCAGTTGTACTTGACCAAATTATTAAAATCAAGCCAGCAACTGTCAAAGGTACTTACCTTAAAAACGCCACTATTTCTACAACCCAAGGCCCTGGTGTGAAAATCAACCCAGAAACTCGCTAGTAGTTGTATAATATTTAAGTAAAAAATTAATCTCCAAAGACAGCAGGCGTAAACCTAAGTCCTGCCGAGGAAAAAACAAAAACAACCCAAAACCCTTTTTTGTTTAACTCGCTTTGGCTAAGTTAATTTAAAAAAGGGTTTTTAATTTACAAACAGATTTAAACGGAGGAAAAATGAAAGAAAGTTTAGTCTTAAAACAAAAACAAGTAGACGAACTTAGCCAAATTTTTACAGCCGCTAAAACTATCGTTGTTTTTGAATACGGAGCATTGTCTGTAGAAAGTCTAACTCAACTTAGAAGAGCACTTCGCAAAACAGACTCAAACGCAAAAGTTTATAAAAACAACATAGCACGCCGCGCTGCTTTAAAATCTGGGCTAGCCGACCTTGCAGACCGCTTAGTTGGACAAGTCGCAATCGCGTACTCTCTAACCGACACAGTTGTCCCTGCAAAAGCAGTTTATGAGTTTATTACAGCATATCCTGACAAAAAAATTGTGGCAGGTGCTGTTGACGGCAAAGTTGTCTCAGTTTCAGAAATTGAAACTCTCGCAAAACTTCCCAACAAAGAAGGTATGCTTCAATTATTGGCAGGTGCAATGTACCAGCCTCTTCAACGCCTTGCTATCGGGCTTAATATGTTAGCAGAATCAAAATAATTTTGCTAAGGAGGAAATAATAATGGCAAAACTAACTAAACAAGCATTTATTGATGCACTTAAAGAAATGACTATCCTTGAAATCAAGGAACTTCTTGATGGACTTAAAGAAGAATTTGGAATTGATCCTACTGCAGTTGCAGTTGCAGGTCCTGCTCAAAGCGGTCCTGCTCAAGAAGAAAAAACTGAGTTTACAGTTGTACTTAAATCATTTGGTGAAAACAAAATCGCCGTGATTAAAGTAGTTCGCGAAATCACTGGACTTGGACTAGCAGATGCTAAAAAAGCTGCAGAAACTCCAGACTCAGTACTTAAAGAAAACGTGTCAAAAGAAGAAGCCGAAGCAATTCAAAAGAAACTTGAAGAAGCCGGCGCTAAAGTTGAACTTAAATAGTTTTCACTTTAGTGGAACATTACTTTTCTAAAAAACCGCAAATTAAAAGTAAGCAAACTAAATACAGCGCCGTTGTTTTTAAAAAACATTTTAGTTTTTTTAAAGACAACGGTGTTTTTTCCAAAGACAACTTAGATAAAGGAACTTACCTTTTTTTAAAACACTTTGACCTTAAAAACCCAGAGACCAAAACTGTTTTAGACTTAGGCTCGGGAACTGGCGAAATCTCTATAATTTTAGCGAAGCAGTTTCCAGATCTTAATTTCACTGGAATCGAGATTAACGAAAGAGCAGTCATTTTAGCTAAAAAAAACAGCGAACTTAATCAGTGTGCAAACACCGAGTTTATTCAAGGTGATTTCCTGGAGTATGCTGCAAACAATAAGTTTGACTTAATTGTTTCCAACCCACCAATTAAGGTAGGTAAGCAAACTCTTTTTGAGCTTTACCGCAAAGCAAAAATTTTACTTTCAGAAAACGGTCAGTTTTCACTAGTTGTCAAACACTCACAAGGTGCCGAAAGCCACATTAAATTCTTAAAAACTTTATTTCCGGTAGTGGAATTTACCAAAGACGCAACTTACTATTTAATTTCGTGTTTTAATTAAAACTATATTTTTTTAAAAACCGCTTTAGCGGTTTTTAAAGACTAAAAAGGAGTTTAGATAAATATGGGACGTGCATTTGAAGTTAGAAAAGAAGCAAAAGCCAAAACAGCAGCGGCCAAAACTAAAGTTTACTCAAAATACGGCCGCGAAATTTACGTATTGGCTAAAAACGGATCACCCGATCCACAAAGTAATCCTGATTTAAAGCGAATTATTGAAAAAGCTAAAAAAGACCAGGTGCCAAACGACATTATTCAGCGTGCAATTGACAAAGCCAAGGGTGCAGGTGGTGAGAACTTTGTACCAGTAGTCTACGAAGGCTTTGGACAAGGCGAGGCCCAGTTTATTATTGAGACTTTAACCGATAACGTCAACCGCACGATTTCGCAAATTCGCGCAATTTTAAACAAAACTGGCGCTAAACTTGGTGTTTCTGGCTCAGTTTCTCACCAATTTGCACACGAGGCTGTTTTTAAACTACCAGTTTTAGAAGACGACGTGCTAAATGCACTGCTTGAAGCAGATGCCGACATTAAAGACACCACAGCACTTTCAGACTCTACTGTAGTTTTTGCTGAAATTGATAAATACAATCAAGTTAAAACAGCTTTAACTAAAGCATTTCCAGATGTAGAGTTTGAAGTTGACGAAATTACTTATTCTGCACTTTCTTTAGTTGAACTAAACAATGAGCACCAAGAGAAGTTTGACAATATGGTTGCGATGCTTGAAGAACTTGACGACGTTCAACATATTTATCACAACGTAAAATAATTATGGAAAAAGAAATTTTAGACTTTATTTTAAACAAAGTTGGCTATATCGCCACTGTTTCTAAAGAAGGTGTGCCAAATGTTGGCCCCAAAGTTACGATGCGCCATTTTTCTGGAAACATCTTAATTTGGAACGAAACTACTTGCAAACACACTAAATTCAACATTGAAAAAACCAACAAGGCTTCAGTTTGTTTTGTAGATGAACACACTCAAACCGGCTATCGTTTTACAGGGCGCGCCACAATTTTAGACAAAACTAGTCAACTCTTTGAACTCTACTCTGAAAACGCCCGAAGTCTTGGCCTTAAACAGCCTGAACATTTTGGGCAACTAGTAGTTGAACAAATTTACCTACTTGACCGCGGTCCAAAAGCCGGAACTTTGCTTAAAAACTTTGCGTAAACAATTTTTCAAAATAATACAAATAAACCTTAAAACCAAGCGAAGCTTGGTTTTTTTTATTAATTTGTAATAATTTGTCTTAAAAAAGCAAATAGTATATAATTATTAAGTCTGTGCATACGCACAAAGGCAATGATATGTAAGGTTATTAAAACACAAATAGCCGTTGCTGTGTTTTAAACAATTTACATGGAGCAAGCCTAATCTTTAGAATTAGACGAAAGGAGACTTTAAATATGGCTGAAAAATCAAAAGGAACAGTAAGAATTACGCTTAAGTCATATGATCACAAACTAATTGATCAAGCTGCACTTAAGATAGTTGACGTTGTAACTAAAACTGGTGCCACTGTCGTAGGACCTGTGCCACTACCAACTAAACGCGAAATTTTCACTGTACTTCGTTCACCACACGTCAACAAAACTGCTCGTGAACAATTTGAACGAAGAACCCACAAAAGATTGATCGTAATTGAAAAAATCGGTCAAAAAACCCTGCCACAATTGTTTCAAACTGACTTACCATCAGGTGTAGATATTGCGCTAAAACAATAATTTACACATCAGAAACAAGGCAAAACAGACAAATTATCGTAATCGATAGAAAGGAAAAATTATGTCTAAAGGAATCTTAGGTAGAAAAATTGGAATGACTCAAATCTTTTCAGAAGACGGCAAGTTAATTCCAGTTACCGTTCTAGATTGCGCAGACAACGTGGTGCTTCAACAAAAAACTGTTGAAAAAGACGGATATGTTGCAACACAACTTGGTTGCCAATCAAAACGCGAAAGTCTTGCGAACAAACCAATTTTGGGACATGTTGCAAAAGCAAATACTGCTCCTAAGCGCTTCGTTAAAGAACTTAGGTTCAAACACAGCGCCTCAGAGCTTGCAGGCCTTGCAGTTGGTCAAACTGTAGAACCTAGCATTTTTTCAGTAGGAGAACTAGTTGACGTGATTGGAATTACTAAAGGAAAAGGATTCCAAGGTTCAATTAAGAGACACGGCCAACGCCGTGGACCTGAAGCTCACGGTTCTCGCTACCACCGCGCCCCTGGTTCAATGGGTGCCATCAAGGGAAATATGAAAGGAAAACCACTTCCTGGTCACATGGGACACGAACAAGTGACTATTCAAAACCTTGAAGTTATCAAAGTTGACAAAGAACAAGCACTGCTTTTAGTAAAAGGTGCCGTTCCTGGTCCAAATAAAGGATTCGTTGTGGTTAAATCCGCTGTACGCTAAAGGAGTTTAAATCATGGAATATAAAGTATTAAACCAAAGCGGCAAAAAAGTAAAAACAATTGAGCTAAACGATTTTGTTTTTGGAATTGAGCCACACAAACAAGCACTTTACGACGTTGTTCGTGCACAACGCCTAGCAATGCAACAAGGCACACACCAAGTTAAAAACCGTTCAATGGTTTCAGGTGGTGGTCGCAAACCTTATAAACAAAAAGGTACAGGTAGAGCCCGCCAAGGTTCTCGCCGTGCAGTTCAATTTGTTGGAGGTGGAGTAGCATTCGGTCCACAAGTTCGCGAATACGACATTAAAATCAACAAAAAAGTCCGTCAACTGGCTCTTCGCTCTGCACTTTCTCAACACGCTCAACGTGGTACTTTAGTGTTAGTAGACAAAGTTTCTCTACCTGAAGTTAAAACTAAACTATTTGCCCAAATTTTAGAAAGTCTAAAACTTGACCGCAAAGTTCTGTATGTTGACAGCGAGTTTGAGCCAAATGTTGTCTTAAGCGCACGTAATTTGAGCCAAATTACTGTCATGAACGAACCTAGCCACACTTCTGTATATGACTTACTTGACGCTAAATACTTACTACTTACAGTTGGTGCTGCTAAAGAATTTGAGGAGGCGTTATGTTAAATTTAACTAAAATTAAACAATTTGATATTTTAGTTGAACCTATTATCACTGAAAAATCAAACAAGTTAATTGAAGCCTCAAACTCATACACTTTTCGTGTAAAAAAAGACGCTACTAAACCAGAAATTAAGGCAGCCGTTGAATCTATTTTTAAAGTAACTGTCTTGAAAGTAAGAACTGTGATTTCTCCTGCTAAGAAGAAAACAGTTGGACGCTACCAAGGTATGGTATCTGCTTTCAAAAAAGCCATCGTTACTCTAAAAGAAGGTGACAAGATTGCTGAGTTTACAATTTAGTGAAAGGAGTTAATGATGAAAATTAAGAACTATAAACCTACTACTAACGGACGCCGCAATATGTCTGTTATCGATTACTCTGAACTTTCAAAAGTTGCTCCAGAAAAATCACTACTTACTACTTTAAAGAAAACAGGTGGCCGTAATAACCAAGGAACAATAACTATCAGACACATCGGTGGTGGAGTTCGCCGTAAATACCGTATTATTGATTTTAAACGAAATAAAGACGGAATTGACGCAGTAGTAAAAACTATTGAATACGACCCAAACCGTTCAGCAAATATCGCTTTAGTTGTCTACAAAGATGGTGAAAAACGCTATATTTTGGCGTGTGAAGACCTAAAAATCGGCCAAGTTATTCAAAGTGGCGAAAACGCCGATATCAAAGTCGGAAATGCTCTACCACTTAGCAAAATCCCAGTTGGTACTTTTGTGCACAACGTTGAGTTGAAACCTGGCAAAGGTGGACAAATCGCGCGTTCTGCTGGAACTTCTGTCCAAATTCTTGGTCGTGAAGAGAAGTACGTGCTACTTCGCTTGCAAAGTGGTGAAATGCGCAAGGTCCTTGCAACTTGCCGTGCAACTATCGGTGTAGTTGGCAACTCTCAACATGAACTTGTTGTACTTGGTAAAGCCGGTCGTGTTCGTTTAATGGGTGTGAAACCACACGTTCGTGGTACCGCGATGAACCCAGTTGACCACCCTCACGGTGGTGGTGAAGGACGCACTCCAATTGGTCGTAAACAACCACTTACTAAATGGGGTAAGAAAACTCGTGGAGTTAAGACACGCGATCCTAAAAAAGCATCTAACAAACTTATTGTTAACCGTAGAAAAGGAGGAAAATAATGTCTCGTTCAATTAAAAAAGGACCTTATTGTGAATACACACTATTGGCAAAAATTGAAAAAATGGCAAAAGCAGGCGAAAAGAAAGTTATTCAAACCTGGTCTCGCCGTTCCACTATTTTCCCAATTTTCGTAGGCTTCACGCTAGCCGTTCACAACGGAAAAGAACACGTGCCTATCTATATTACTGAAGACATGGTTGGCCACAAACTAGGTGAGTTCGTGCCAACTCGTACATTTAGAGGACACACTAAAGCAGACAAACGCGCTGCTGCTAAATAAGGTTGGTGAAATTTATGGAAAAACAAGCAAAAGCAATCGTACACGACGCCAAAGTTACACCACGCAAAGCCAAATTAGTCATTGACTTAATTCGCGGAGCAAATGTCAAAGAAGCACTCGCTTACTTGCAATTTACTAACCGCAAAGCATCACCGATTGTCAAAGAATGTCTAAAATCTGCAATCGCGAATGCTGTAAATAACTTAAAATTAGACCAAACTAAGTTGTATGTCAAAGAATGCTTTGCAACTGAAGGTCTAAAAATGAAGAGAATGTTGCCACGTGCCAAAGGTTCTGGTGACACAATTGTTAAAAGACGTAGCCACATTACTGTAGTTGTGGCTGAAAGGGGATAAGAATGGGTCAAAAAGTTAGTCCAGTCGGTCTGAGAACCGGAATTATTCGCAACTGGGAATCTCGTTGGTATGCAGACAAAAAGCTAGTGCCTGCTTACATCAAAGAAGACTTCCTAATTCGCAAAACCATTAAAACTTATCCTGAATACAAAGAAGCTCTGGTCTCTTCAATTGAAATTGAACGCTACAAAGGCAAAGAAAAAGACAAAGTCAGAATTCGTCTATACACCGCCAAACCAGGGCTAGTAATTGGTACTAACGCTGAAACTCGCGCCAAAGTTATCAAAGCCCTTGAGAAAATCACTAAAAAAGACGTGATTTTAAACGTAGTAGAAGTTAAACGCTCAGAGAGAAGTGCCGAAATTGTGGCGCAATCTATCGCTACTCAACTTGAAAACCGTGCGTCTTTCCGCCGTGTGCAAAAAATGGCAATTCAGCGTGCTCTAAAAGCCGGAGCCCTTGGTTGCAAAACCCTAATCTCTGGTCGTCTAGGTGGTGCTGAAATGGCGCGCTCAGAGGGCTACTCAGAAGGTCGCGTGCCACTGCAAACTCTGAAAGCAGACGTTGACTACGCAACTGCTGAGGCTAACACTACGTACGGTATTCTTGGAGTTAAAGTCTGGATTTACAACGGAGACGTTAATAAAGGCGAAACTCGCGAAGAGAAAATCAAGGCATACGAAGACGCTGCACCTGAACGCAGACCAAGATTTAAAAAACCAGGTCAAAGACCTGCTCGTCCAAACGGAGGTAAATAGTTTATGTTAATGCCAAAAAGAACTAAATATCGCCGTCCACACCGTGTGTCTTACGAAGGTGTTGCCAAAGGTAGAAACGAAGTTATCAACGGAGATTTTGCCCTACAAGCCCTTGAAGGTTCATACATTACCTCTCAACAAATAGAAGCCGCTCGTATCGCAATGACCAGACACATGAAAAGACTTGGTCAAGTTTGGATTAACATTTTCCCACACATGTCTCGCACTAAGAAACCTCTTGAAGTGCGTATGGGTTCCGGAAAAGGTGCGCCAGACCACTGGGTTGCGGTAGTTAAACAAAACAAAATTATGTTTGAAGTAGCCGGAGTAGCCGAAGAAATCGCACGCGAAGCGCTGCGTTTGGCTTCCCACAAACTACCAATTAAATCAAAAATCGTGAAAAAGGAGGTTAAATAAGCATGAAAAAAATGCAAGAACTTAGAAAATACACAGACCTTGAAATTGAAAGCAAAATTTTTGAGTTAAAACAAGAAATATTTAACCTACGTTTCAAACAAGCAACAGGGCAACTTACAGACACAGCCCGCGTTAAAAAAGCCCGTAAACAAATCGCTCGACTATACACTATTTTAACCGAGCGCAAATCAGTGAAGGAGTAGTCAACAATGGAAAGAGAAACTAAAAGAAAAGTTTTCCGTGGAAAAGTTGTTTCAGATAAAATGGATAAAACTATAGTTGTCGTTGTTGACACTTATAAAAACGATCCACTTTACAACAAACGCTTTAAGGTATCTAAGAAATTCCATGTTCACGATGAACAAAATGAATGCAAAATCGGCGATACTGTGGCGTTTGCAGAAACCCGCCCACTTTCTCGCACTAAGTCATTTAGACTAATTAAAGTGCTAGAAAAAGCCGTGGTAATTTAGTTTGAGAGGTGAAACAAGATGATTCAACAAGAAACTAGATTACTCGTTGCAGACAACACAGGAGCAAAGGAAGTTTTAGTAATTAAAATTCCTGGTGGTACTCGCCACCGTTATGCAAATGTTGGCGATCTTGTCGTTGTAACTGTAAAAAAAGCAACTCCTGGCGGAGTTGTCAAAAAAGGTGACGTTTGCAAGGCTGTAGTTGTCCGCACTAAAGACGGACTACGCAGAGCAGACGGCTCATATATTAAATTTGGTGAAAACGCAGTTGTATTGGTCAAAGAAGACAAAACCCCTCGTGGAACTCGTATTTTTGGACCGATTGCTCGTGAGCTTAGAGACAACAATTACACTAAAATCTTGTCTTTAGCACCAGAAGTTTTATAAAAAGGAGGAATTTGTTAAATGTATATCAAAACTGGAGACAAAGTTGCCATTATTGCTGGCAAAGACAAGTTCACTACCGATAAAAAAGGTGTTAAAACTCGCACAACTGGCCGCGTTATTCAAGTACTTCGCGAAAAAGACATGGTTGTTGTTGAAGGCGTGAATATCGCCAAAATCGCCAAAAAACCAAATCAAAATAGCGAAAAAGGTCAAATTATTTCAAAACCAATGCCAATCCACGTGTCAAATGTGGCACTAATTGACCCAAAAACCCAAAAACCTACCCGTGTTTCTTTTAAACAAGAAAACGGCAAAAAGGTGCGAATCGCCAAATCCGGCGACGCGATTAAATAAGGAGCAGGCAAATGACTTCAAGATTAAAACAACACTATGTAAAAAAAGCAATTCCTGCTTTAATTAAAGAGTTTAAGTACTCATCTGTAATGCAAGTGCCTAAACTTGAAAAAATCGTAATTAACGTCGGAGCAGGAGACGCTGCTCAAAACTCCAAAGTTATTGAAGATATCGTCAAAGAAGTTGGCCAAATCGCCGGACAACGCCCAGTTGTCACTCGCGCTCGTAAATCAATTTCTAACTTCAAACTAAGAGAAAATATGCCAATTGGTGTCAAAGTTACTTTGCGCGGTGAGAAAATGTATTACTTTTTAGATAAACTAATTTCAATTTCTCTACCAAGAGTTCGCGACTTTAGAGGAGTTTCTAAAACTGCATTTGACGGCCGCGGAAACTACACACTTGGTGTTAAAGAACAACTAATTTTCCCAGAAATTAGATTTGACGATATTAAAAAAATCCGTGGTATGGACGTAGTTTTTGTAACTACTGCTAAAACCAACGAAGAGGCATTTAGTTTACTTAAAAACTTAGGCATGCCTTTTGCTAAATAGAGGACTTAACTATGGCTAAAAAATCAAAAATTAATGCAAATAACAAAAAACTAGAAGTCTATCTACGCTATCAAGAACGCGCTCGTGAACTGAAGGCTAACAAAGACTATTTAGCACTACAAAAATTGCCAAGAAACGCATCACTTTGCCGTTATCGCAACCGTTGCCAAATTGACGGTCGTCCACACGGTTTCATTCGTAAATTTGGAATTTCTCGTAATAACTTTCGCAAAATGGCAGCAGCAGGACTGCTTCCAGGCGTAAAAAAAGCCAGCTGGTAGAAGGAGGCATTTATGGTATCAGATACAATTGCAGATATGTTAACTCGCATTCGTAATGCGAACAGACAACACAAACTAAGCGTAAATGTTCCACATTCTACTGAAAAAGAACGTATTTTAAAAGTCTTAAAATCAGAAGGTTTTATCGCTTCTTACGCTGTTTTTCAAGAAGGCGTGGCTAAAAACATGAACGTTGAACTTAAATACTCAGAAGACAAGGAACTTGTAATTCACGGACTTCGCCGTGTCTCTAAACCGGGTCTCAGAGTATACTCAAGCAAAGAAGAACTACCTCGTGTCTTTAATGGACTTGGAATTGCTGTAATTTCAACCTCTAAAGGCATTATGTCAGACCGCCAAGCGAGAAAAGCAGGTTTGGGCGGCGAAGTTCTTTGCTATGTGTGGTAGGAGGAACTAAAATATATGTCTAGAATTGGAAATAAAACTATCTTAGTTCCGCAAGGTGTGACAGTCTCTGTCTCTCCTGAAAACTACACAGTAGTCAAAGGTCCGCACGGCGAACTAAAGGCTCAGTTTGCCTCAATCTTAAAGATTGTGCAAACTGACAATCAAATTCAAATTACTCGTCCAAACGACGAAAAAACTACTAAACAACTACACGGAACTACCAGAGCCTTGCTTGCCAATATGATACAAGGTGTACATGAACCTTTTCAAAAAGAACTTGACATCATTGGTGTTGGATATAAAGCAAACTCAGTTAATGGTAAGTTAAACCTAGCCCTTGGTTTTTCTCACCCTGTAGAAGTTGAAGTGCCAAAAGGCTTAGTGTGCGAAACTCCAAGTCCAGTTAAAATCATTATCAAAGGTATTGACAAGGAACTAGTTGGTGAGTTTGCAGCGCGCGTACGCCTACTTAAAAAACCAGAACCATATAAAGGAAAAGGTATCCGTTATACAGGTGAACACGTTCGCCAAAAAGCCGGAAAAACCGCTAAATAAGGAGGACGACTATGATTTTAAAAATTTCAAAAAACGAATCTCGTTTGTCAAGACACGAGCGTGTCAGAAAATCAGTTTCAGGCACAAGTGCTCGTCCTCGCCTATCTTTATACCGTTCAAATACACACATCTATGTCCAAATTATTGACGACACAAAAGGCCATACCTTGGTTGCTGCTAACACCAAAGAACTAAAACTTGGCAAAAACCTAGCCGCAGCCGAAGCCCTTGGGACAGCAATTGCCAAAAAAGCGCTGAAAGCGAAAATCAAAGCAGTTGTTTTTGACCGCTCAGGCTATCTATATGCAGGTCGTGTTAAAGCCCTTGCCGAAGCCGCTAGAACTGCCGGACTTGAGTTTTAAAGGAGTAAATTATGTACGATAAATTTGAAAAAGAAGAAAAAGAATTTGACGAAAAAGTCGTTCATATTGGCCGCGTTACTAAAGTCGTTAAAGGTGGTCGTCGTTTCCGTTTCTCAGCGCTAGTAGTTGTCGGAAACCACAAAGGCAAAGTAGGTTTTGGAACAGGTAAAGCCAATGAAGTTCCAGACGCAATTAAAAAAGCCATTGAACAGGCTAAACAAAACCTAATAACTGTGCCAATTGTTAACAACACCATCCCTCACTACATCGAAGGAATTTACGGATCTGGACATGTTGTTCTAAGACCAGCCTCAGACGGTACTGGTATAGTTGCCGGTGGTGCGGTTCGTGCAGTGTGTGAACTAACTGGTGTTTCTAACATTTTGTCTAAATCTCTTGGTTCTCGTACCCCAATTAACATGATTAGAGCAACTTTTGAAGGTTTTAAACTACTTAAAACTAAAGAAGAAATCGCTCGTCTACGTGGTGTGGAGGTAAAAAGCCTATGAAACTAAAAGTTGTGCTAAGACGTTCTTTAATCGGACGTTTGCCACGTCAAGTTAAAACTGCCGAAACTTTGGGCCTAAAGCGCATCAACGACGCGGTGGTTTTAGAAGACAACGCTGTAAACCAAGGCAAAATCAAAACTATTGCT
>CAUTNJ010000015.1:0-16495 GCA_963539745.1 uncultured Acholeplasmataceae bacterium | reverse complement strand
CTCGTTGTTTAATGGGTGCCAACATGCAGCGACAGGCTGTGCCAGTAATTAAACCAGAGGCACCGTTAGTTGGTACCGGAATTGAGTATCGTGCTGCTAAAAACTCAGGTACTTCTGTGGTTGCTAAAAACGCAGGATACGCGGTATACGTGGACGCCAAACGCATTGACGTTTTGCCAATTCCTGACAAAACCATTAAATACGACGGAAAAGTCTTGTTTGCACCAAACTCAGAGTGGACTGCAGAGCAAGCGCTTAAAATCTATAAATATGGACTGTCTGACACCGATGTCTACACGTTAATTAACTACGAACGCTCAAACCAAAATACTTCAATTGTGCAAAAACCGATTGTCAATGTTGGCGACTGGGTTGACCTAAACGAAACTATTGCCGACGGTCCTTCTACTGACAACGCAGAACTTGCGCTTGGTCGCAACGTTACAGTTGCTTTCATGACTTGGGAAGGTTATAACTTTGAAGACGCCGTTATCATTTCTGAAGACTTAGTTAAAAACGACGTCTATACGTCTGTGCATATTGATGAATACCAAATTCAAACCAGAGACCTTCGCAACAACATTGGTAAAGAAGAGTTTACCAACGAAGTTCCAAATGCGAATCGCCAGGCTGTGGCTAAACTTGACCAAAATGGTGTGATTCTACTTGGTTCTGAAGTTAAAGAAGGCGACATTTTAGTTGGTAAAATTACCCCTAAAGGTGGTGCTGAACCTTCGCCTGCTGAAAAACTAATTCAAGAAATTATTGGCGAAAAATCCAAGGAATATAGAGACACTTCACTCAGAGTTCCACACGGTGGCAGCGGAATTGTTCAAAAAATCCAGTATTTTTCAAAGAAAAACAAAGACCAACTTCCACCTTCTGTAAATGAACAAATCAAAGTATTTATCGCTAAGAAAAGAAAAATCAGAGAAGGCGATAAAATGGCGGGTCGCCACGGAAACAAAGGTGTCATTTCAATTGTCGTGCCACGCGAAGACATGCCATACATGGCAGATGGAACACCTGTTGACATCATGCTAAACCCGCTTGGTGTACCTTCTCGTATGAACATCGGCCAAATTTTGGAGTTGCATTTGGGATATGCTGCCAAAAAACTAGGTATCAAAATTGCAACACCGGTTTTTGACGGGGTTGAAAACGCCGATCTTGTCGATATCTTAAAAGAAGCGAATCTACCGCTAAACGGTAAAATGACCTTGTATGACGGAAGAACTGGTGAGCCTTTTAGAAATCCAGTTTCAGTTGGTGTGATGTACATGATTAAGTTATCGCACATGGTAGACGACAAACTACACGCTAGAAACGTCGGACCTTATACTTTAGTAACTCAACAACCAATGGGTGGAAAAGCCCAAAATGGTGGCCAAAAACTAGGGGAAATGGAAGTTTGGGCGTTGTATGGTTATGGTGCCGCACATGTCCTACAAGAAATGCTAACTATTAAATCAGACGATAAAGTTGGTAGAAACAAAGCCTACTCTGCAATTACTCAAGGTAATTTAATCCCACGCCCTTCGCTACCTGAATCTTTCCACGTGTTAACCCGAGAACTGCAAGCCCTTGGTATTTACGTTGAGTTAATTAACTCAGAAACTGGCGAAAATGACGCCGTTAAATCACTGCTTGACTTAAAACCTGCCCGCAGTAATGGAGGTATTTAAAAATGCTAAAAGCCTACGAAAAACAAAGCATTAAGGACATTAAAATCATTTCTGAAGAAACAAAAGAGTTCTTAAAAAATATCGCCGTTCACACTTTGGGTGATTTAAACTTATTTTCAGTTTCTCAATACCAAAGTATCTTTTCTGAGTGCACTGAAGATGTACTGAAAGACATTAAAACGCTTTTGACTAAAAACTATTTACCTGAAAAAATTCAACAACTATTTACCGAAAACGAAGTCATTAAGTTTTTCAAAGAAAGCGGATTTAGCGACCTTAAGTCAATCTTAACCGCACCACGCTCTAACTTATTTCAAATTTTAAAAGACGACGATTTTCTTTTAGCCGAAACTAACCAACTTTTTGCCTTCTATGGTCAAACTCCGTTAACTGAGGCTGATTTTGACGAAAAACTAGACTTAGTTTCATCTCAAACTAAGGTTGCCGAAATTAACGTCGCTGAACGTTTAAAATCAGTTGATGACACTCATATCACCGGCTCTAAACTATACAGACACATGCGAATTCGCTTAGCGTCACCAGATGAAATCAGAACTTGGTCTTACGGGGAAGTTAAGTCTCATGAAACCATTAACTACCGAACTGCCAAGCCAGAAGTTGGTGGGTTGTTTTGCGAAAAAATATTCGGACCAACTAAAGACTTTCAATGTGCTTGTGGTAAGAAACAAAGCGGCAATAAAGGCCAAATTTGTCAAAAATGTGGAATTGAGATTACCGAATCTCTAGTTCGCCGTGAAAGAATGGGGCACATTGAACTAAAAAGCCCAGTAGTGCATACTTGGTTTTTCAAAAACTCACCATCACGACTTGCGATTTTACTTGGAATTAAAGCCAAATCCTTAGAAGAGGTTGTCAACTACGCAGCCTACATCGTGACAGACCCAGGCAACACTCCACTTAAACGCAAACAAATTTTGTCAGAACAAGACTACGCCGCGATTAACGAAGAGTACTATGGGCGCTTTCAGGCACAAACTGGTGCTGAGGCCATTCAAACCCTTTTAAAAGCGCTTGATTTAGACCATGAAATCCGCGTGCTTCGCAAGAAATTCCGCACTTCTACTAAACAAAAACGTCAAAACATCATCAAACGTCTGGAAATCGTGGAAGCCTTCTACTCATCTGACAACCGCCCTGAGTGGATTGTTATGCCGGTAATCCCGGTAATCCCGCCAGACCTTCGTCCGATGGTCCAACTAGACGGAGGCCGTTTTGCAACAACTGATCTTAACGACCTTTACTGCAAAATAATTAACCGCAATAATAGGTTAAAAAAAGAATTAGACCAGTTTACAACTTCGCTTATCCTTAAAAACGAAAAACGTTTAATTCAAGAAGCCGTTGACTCACTTTTTGACAACTCAAAACGTGGAAACAAAAAAGCGCTCGCTTCAAACGCACGTCCACTTAAATCACTTTCTGATTTGCTTCGTGGTAAACAAGGTCGTTTCCGCCAAAACCTACTTGGAAAACGCGTTGACTACTCAGGTCGTTCCGTAATTATTGTGGGTCCGAACCTAAAGATGTATCAGGCCGGAATTCCGCGCGAAATGGCAATTACTTTATTTAAGCCGTTTGTAATTAACCGACTTCAGGAAAACCTAGAAGTAACTCGCCAAAAAGCGGTTGAAATGTATGACAACCGCACTAAAGAAGTTTGGCAAGTTCTGGAAGAAGTAGTTCGCGAACACCCAGTGCTACTAAACCGTGCGCCTACTTTGCACCGCTTGTCAATCCAAGCGTTTGAGCCAAAACTAATTGACGGTAAAGCCATTCGTCTGCATCCTTTGGCAACAACTGCATTTAACGCTGACTTTGACGGTGACCAAATGGCCGTGCACTTACCGCTTTCACCAGAAGCGCAGGCTGAGGCTAGACTACTTATGCTGGCTTCTAACAACATCTTAAACCCAAAAGACGGAAAACCAGTTGTAACTCCATCTCAAGACATGGTGCTTGGAAACTACTTTTTAACTACTGAAGAGCGCTACATTGAGTCTGATCCTAAAACTCATCAACACAGAAATGAAGGTATGCTGATTTCTTCAATTGACGAGGCTAAAAACGCACAAAGCGCAGGTATTATTGACTACCACACCAGAATTTTAGTGCGTCCACAAATCCTTAACCGTCGTTTTACTGCAGACATTCAAGGCAAACTGCTAATTACTACTTTAGGTAAGTTAATTTTTAACGAAATTATGCCAGATGGTTTCTTTTACTTAAATGAACCAACTGAGTATAACTTAACCCAAGGGGTTCCTCAATCTTACTTACTTGACTGCAACAAAGACCCAAAAGTTTATTTTGCGCAAACAAAAGACCAACCACTACCTGAACCTTTTAAAAAATCGTTTTTAGGTAAAATTATTGACACTGTCTTTAAACACTACGATGTCACAAGAACCTCTGTGATGTTAGATGACTTAAAAGACTTGGGCTTTAAGTACTCAACTGTCTCTGCTGTCACAATTTCTTACGACGACATCAAGGTTTACTCAAATAAAGCTGCGATTTTAAAAGAGTCTCAGGCTAAAATTGAGCAAATTACTAACTACTTTAACATGGGTATGTTGACCGACAAAGGTCGTTCTCGACAAATTATCAATGTTTGGGAAAACACCAAAACCGAGATTTCTCGTGGTCTTGAGCAGGAACTTAACCGTGAAAACCCAATTTACGTAATGTCGGATTCTGGAGCCCGTGGTAACATTCAAAACTTCGTGCAGTTAGCCGGAATGAGGGGTATTTTAAATAACCCTAAGGGTGAGCAAATAGAAGTTCCAGTTAAATCATCATTTAAAGAAGGTCTAACTGTGTCTGAGTTCTTTATCTCAACCCACGGTGCCCGCAAAGGTTCAACCGACACGGCTTTAAAAACAGCACAATCTGGTTACTTAACTCGCCGACTTGTAGACGTTGCACAAGGCGTAATTATTACCTTAGATGACTGTGGTACTGAAAACGGGGTGTTCGTAAAAGATATCCTTGACAAAGACCAAAAAGTAGTTTGCAGTCTTGAAGAACGACTACACGGCCGTTTTGCTGCCCAAAAGGCGTATGACAAAAACAATCTACTAATTGTTGACAGAAACGAACTGATTACTCAAGAGGCTGCGGCTAAGATTGCCGAAAATTACTCTGAGTTTAAAATTAGAACTAATTTAACTTGTTCTGCAATTGACGGACTTTGTGTGAAGTGCTATGGTCTAAACTTAGCAACTAACTCAATTGTAGAAGTCGGAGAAGCCGTTGGTGTTGTGGCAGCACAATCTATCGGTGAACCTGGTACTCAGTTAACGATGCGTACTTTCCACACTGGTGGTGTGGCATCAGCATCCGACATTACTCAAGGTCTTCCTCGTATTCAGGAACTTTTTGAGGCCAGAACTCCAAAAGGAAAATCTGTGATTTCTGAGTATTTTGGTAAAGTTAGCCAAATTAGTCGTCCACAATACGGCCAGCCTAGTGTGGTTATTGAAGACCGTCAAGGCAAAACTCACACTTACTCAATTGAGTCAAACGCAGATATTTTGGTGAAAGTTGGGGATTCTGTACAACCTGGAACTTCGCTAACTCCGGGTTCAATTCACCCTAAAGAACTGCTTAGAGTAACCGATACTTTAACCGTTTCTAACTATATCTTGGCAGAGGTCCGCAAAGTCTATCAATCACAAGGCGTAGACATTCAAGATAAACACATTGAAATCATCATTAGACAAATGCTGAAACGCATTATGATTATCCATGAAGGCGACACTAACTTACTTCCAGGTATAGTTGTTTCAAACTCAGACTTCTTGAAAGCCAACCGCGTGGCTTTTGAACAAGGCACACGTCCGGCAATTGGCAAAAGAATTCTACTTGGAATTACCAGAGCCTCACTTTCAAACGACTCGTTCTTGTCAGCCGCTTCCTTCCAAGAAACCACCAGAATTCTGACAGACGCCGCGATTTCTTCTAGACCTGATCAACTAAAAGGTCTAAAAGAAAACGTGATTATCGGTGGACTAATCCCAGCTGGAACCGGAATTTTAAAAGAAACTGAGTTTAACTACACCAAAGTTTCTGACGATAAAAACGCTTAGTTTATTAACCAAACAAAATAGCAAAAATACACATCCGGCTTGCTTTAAAGTAAGGCGGATGTGTTAAAATAATGGTAGACTGCTACCAAAAAAGGAGTTTATACACATGAAAAAAGCAATTCATCCTGAATTTAATGAAGTTGAAGTTATTTGTTCAACTTGTGGTTCTAAGTTCAAAACTCAATCTACTGCCAAAGAAATTAAGGTAGATACATGTTCACAATGCCACGCTTTCTACACAGGTACACAACAATTTGTGCAAGCACAAGGTCGTGTAGATAAGTTCAACAAACGCTACAATATTGAACAAAAACCAGGAAAATAGAAATAAACATTTTGCCCACGCCATAAGGCTTGCCAAAAAAGCCTTGGCTTGTGCAGAAGTGCCAGTTGGTGCGCTAATTTTGAAAGATGGCGAAATCATTGCAACTGGCTATAACACTAAAGAACACAAACACGATATTTTTGGACACGCTGAAATCACTGCTTTAAAAAAAGCCACCAAGCGACTTAAAACTTGGAAATTGGAAGACTGCGTGATGATATCGACACTTGAGCCTTGTGTACTTTGTGCGGCAGCGATTGCCGTTGCTAGATTAAAAGAATGTATTTTTTTGGCCAAAGATCCAACAGTTTTTAGTCAAAAAATCAGAAAAGAGATTTTTCTACAACCCACAGCTCACACTAAATTAACTTTTATTAAGGTAGATGAGGCGGCTGAGTTGTTAAAAAAATTCTTTAAACGCCTGTAAAGGCAAAGATTTTAGATGTTTCCTTTTAAAAGCCATTGGCCGATTGACTTATCTGAACGGGTCAGGTCTTGATTGAAACAGCCATCAGGGTATAGCCACTGTGGCCAATGGTCTTTAAAAGGAAACATTTTTTAAACCCTAGTAAGGAGGATTTATGAAATTCAATTTAACTGACAGAGTGCCTGCCTACACTCAACAAATTGATAAAAGAACTTTAGAAATTTATTTTATGACAAATTCAGAAAAAACTATTTGGCACAAAAAAGGTCTACTTAAAGTTTGGGACATTACTCCGCAAACTGCAAGACTTTTAATAGACCAGGCTTACTTTGAAACAGGTTCAATTAAAAGACTTTACGAACAAGACGTGAACGCTGAATACTTGGCGTATGCAGACGGCATTAACTCAATTAAAAACCGCATTTTTATTCCAGTATTTTTAGGAATTTTAATCGGCTTTATTGCAGCTGCCACTACTATCGCCGTGCTTTCTTCTAAGTTCCCACAAGTTAAATCTTGGTCATTTTGGGTGCTAATCGGGCTTTTAATTGTTGTTTTTGGTCTAGTTTTTGGAATTTCTCGCCAAATTACTAAAAAAATGGCAGCACTTCACAATAAGTTTTTTACAAACATTTTAGCCTTAGTTGGAGAAGATAACTTCAAAGCCTTAGAGGCAGAAACTCAAGAATACAAAAAAACCGTGTTAAATCAAGAAGTTGCTGCAAACTCAGCAGACAAAACAGCAGAACCTGTTGAAGTTGAAGAACCAATAGCCAAAGAATCTAAAGAAAAATAATGAAAACAGAAAAAGATTTAGATAAACTTTGCATAGATACCCTTAAGATGCTTGGGGTTGACACCATTAACAACGTCAACTCAGGCCATCCTGGGATAGTTTTAGGAGCCGCTGCTCCGGTTTACTATCTTTACAACTACGCAATCAATCAAAACCCAAAAGACCCACTTTGGCCAAACCGCGACCGCTTTTATTTATCTGCAGGTCATGGTTCTGCTTTGCTTTACTCACTTTTGCATCTCACA
Source organism: uncultured Acholeplasmataceae bacterium (assembly GCA_963539745.1). Taxonomy (GTDB): domain Bacteria; phylum Bacillota_I; class Bacilli_A; order Acholeplasmatales; family Acholeplasmataceae; genus CALISC01. The sequence continues at coordinate 8,908 of CAUTNJ010000015.1, read as the reverse complement.
GGATTTGATTTAACAATTGATAACTTAAAAAACTTCCGCAGACCTGGAAACACACCTGGCCATCCTGAGTTTAGAGAAACTCCAGGAGTTGAAGCAACAACTGGTCCACTTGGACAAGGCGTTGCAATGGCGGTAGGTTCAGCAATTGCGGAGGCTCATTTAAACAAAGTAAATGGACCCGCATACACAGACTACTATACATACTGCTTATGTGGAGACGGAGATCTGCAAGAAGGTGTGGCTATGGAAGCGATTTCTTTAGCCGGCCGACTTAAACTAAATAAGTTAATTATGTTGTTTGACTCAAATGACATTCAATTAGATGGTCCTACTTCTTTAACTTGTGAAACTAATTTTAAATTAAAGTTCTTAGCAGATGGCTGGAACTATATTTTGGTAACTAACCCTTACGATAAGGCTGAGTTTTTAGAAGCAATTCGTTTGGCTAAAGAATCAGAACTTCCTACTGTTATTGAAATGAAAACCACAATTGGCCAAGGTGCAACAAAAGAGGCTACAAACAAAGTTCACGGCTCTCCACTTGGTGAAACAGAACGCGACTTACTTGCTGAAAAACTCGGATACCAATTAAAACCATTTGAAGTAGATCCGCTGGTTTACAAACATTTTCAAGATAATTTCTTAAAAAGAGGTCTAGAAAAATACACAGCCTACTCTAAATTAAAACCACTTAAAAAGCAAAATCTAGACTTTGATTTAAGCGAAATGCTTTCAAAAATCCCTGAAAAACAAGCAACGCGTAAGTCTTCCGGCGACATATTGACCTATATTTCTAGCCAAGTTCCTGCGTTAATTGGTGGATCTGCTGACCTTTCTTCATCAACTTGTGTAAAAGGAGTAGACGGCGATTTTGATCACACCAACAGACTTGGCCGTAACTTAAACTTCGGAGTTCGCGAACACTCAATGGCAGCAATTGCCAACGGGATTGCACAAACCGGTGTACTTAGACCTTTTGTCTCTGGTTTTTTTGTTTTCTCTAACTATATGTTTCCAGCAATTCGTTTGTCAGCTCTACAAAAACTACCAGTGATGTATATTTTTACCCATGATTCTGTATTTTTAGGCGAAGATGGGCCAACCCACCAACCTATTGAGCATCTTACACAACTTAGATGTATGCCAAATGTAAACGTGATTAGACCATGTGACTATAAAGAAACTTTGGCGGCTTATAAGTTAATGCTTTCTGAAAACGACTTTCCTTCAGTTTTAGTTTTAACTCGCCAAAACGTATTAGAAAACCCAAACTCTCAACTAGACATTCAAAAAGGCGCCTACATTATTAAACCTGAACAAAACAAACACTCACTTACTTTAATTGCAACTGGTTCAGAGGTTGCATTAGCGCTTGAGGCTGCAAATGTCCTTGAAACTAAAGGTCAAGGTGTACGCGTAGTTTCCATGCCTTCTTGCTTCTTGTTTGACAGACTTACTAAATCTGAGCAAGCAGAGATTTTAGGAAACTCTAAAATTGTAGCAGTAGAAGCAGGCTCTGCTTATTCTTGGTATAAATACACACCTCATGTTTTTGGAATAAATAATTTTGGACTAAGTTCATCTGAAGCCGAAATTCGCGAAAAATTAAAATTCACCAAAGCAGATTTAGTGGATTTTATTGAAAATGCAGTTAAATAATCGTATATTTGACTCAATCGTAATTGGGGCAGGGCACGCCGGTATTGAGGCCGCCGCTGCCCTTTCTCGTTTAGGCAAGTCAGTTTTATTTATCACAGGAGATAAATCTCAAATTGCCACCCTTCCCTGCAATCCGTCAATTGGTGGACCTGCGAAGGGTGTTTTAGTGCGAGAAATTGACGCACTGGGTGGTTTGATGGCCAAAGTTGCAGATGGTGCTACCATTCAAATGCGTAGGTTAAACTCGTCTAAGGGTCCTGGTGTTTGGGCACTTCGTGCACAAATTGACAAAGAAATTTATCCGAAAAACATGTTAAAAGAATTAAAGAAACTAAAAAACATAGTTTTCCTGCACGAATATGCAACTGGGTTGTTAGTTGAAAATCAAACAGTAGTTGGGGCGATTACTGAAAGTAATATAAAGTTTTTTGCCAAAACCGTGGTATTAACAACTGGCACTTATTTAGCATCACGAATTTTGATAGGTAGTGAAACTTATCAAACCGGGCCTGATGGCAAACGCACAACTTCAGGTATTTCTGAGTCTTTGAGAAAAGCAGGTTTTGAAATCGTGAGACTAAAAACTGGAACTCCGCCGCGAATTGACTCAAACTCAATTGACTTTGCTGAACTTGCAAATCAAGATGAGAACAACCCAGAGCTTAGATTTTCATACTACACAAAAGCCAAGCATAAAGCAAATTTAAATCTGCATACCCTCCATACTACCATGAATACTAAAGAGACAATATTGGAAAATCTAAAATATTCACCACTGTATTCAGGAGTAATTGAAGGTAGAGGTCCTAGATATTGCCCTTCAATTGAAGACAAGATTGTCAGATTCAAAGAAAAGGATATTCATCAAATTTTTGTAGAACCCGAAAGTATTAAAAACAACTTAACATACTTACAAGGCCTTTCTACTTCACTTCCACGTTTTGTTCAAAGAAAGTTAGTTGCTAGTTTACCTGGGTTTGAGGAAGGTAAAATAATTAGATACGGATACGCAATTGAGTACGACGCTATCAATCCTTTTCAACTATACTTGTCTTTAGAAACCAAAATCCTTAAAAACCTATTTACTGCAGGTCAAATCAACGGAACTTCTGGATACGAAGAGGCGGCTTGTCAAGGTTTGATTGCGGGCACAAACGCTGCTGCTAAAATTGACAACATTGAACCGCTTATTTTGAAAAGAAACGAGGCCTATACTGGGGTGTTGATTGACGATATAGTTACCAAGGGAGCAGACGAACCTTATAGAATGTTGACCTCTCGTGCTGAATATAGACTGCTTTTAAGAGATGACAATGCTGACTTTAGACTGTCTGAAATTGCTTATAATCGTGGGCTGATAGACGACGAAACTTATCAAAAATATTTACTTAAAAAAGGGCTTGTTAAGCGATTAACCGAGATTTTAATAAACACAAAAATCACTCCAACTAAAGCAGTTTTAAGCCATCTTTCTAAACACAACATCTCGCTTTACGAGGCAATTTCTTTAGCAAATTTACTTAAAAGACCAGAGGTTAATTTAAAGATTTTAAGTCCTTTTATAAAAGAAAAATTTCCAGAAGAAGTCAGACTTGCCGCAGAGATACAAATTAAATACGAAGGCTACATCTTAAAGGAAATCAAGACTGCTGAGAAGTTTAAGTTTCTTGAAAACTTTAAAATTCCTACAGACATTGACTACAGCCAAGTTGCTAACTTGGCCTTTGAATGTAGAGAAAAATTAGAAAAAGTTAGACCAAAAACTTTAGGACAAGCCTCAAGAATACTTGGAGTTAACCCAAGTGACATCCAAATCCTTTCTATCTACATTCAAAAAAGTAAAGAGAAAAGATAACTATGAAAGACATTTTTAGTAAATTTAACATTGAATTAACAGATGAACTAGTTTTAAAAATTAACAAGTATTACTCACTTTTAATTGAAGAAAATAAAAAAGTTAATTTAACCAGAATCGTTGATAAAACTGAGTTTTTAGTTAAACATATTCTAGATTCCATTTTACCTTTTTTCAAAAACCCTGACTTAATTCAATCTAAGTCTATCTTAGATATAGGCTCAGGTGCGGGATTTCCAGGTATTGTCATTGCTTTATTTTTTACAAACGTTGAAGTTATTTTAACTGAGTCTATTGGCAAAAAAGCAAGGTTTTTAACAATAGTTAAAGATGAACTAAATCTGACCAATCTAAAAGTTATTAACGACAGAGTTGAAAACATTAAAGGAGTTTCAGTTGATTTAGTGACAGCCCGTGCAGTTGCCGATCTTACTTCGTTGGTTAAGTATGCTTTACCGAAATTAACTAAAGGTGGCAAGATGTGTTTCTATAAAGCAACTAAAGCTACTGAGGAAATTGATGAGTTTAAGAAAACTAAATTAGTTAATTTAGTTAAAAATATTAGCCTAACTAAGTTTGTCTTGCCTTTTGAAATGGGTGAAAGAGTTTGCGTATGGATAGAAAAGAAATAGTAAAATTAAATATTTTAAAAACTGGCAATGATGGAGAAGGTATCGCTTACTTAAATAACCAACCAGTCTACATATATGGGGCTGCAGAAGGTGAAGAAGTAGAAGCAGAAATTGAGAAAAACAACCGTGGTGCACTTGTTGGCAAAATTCTTAAAATTATTAAAAGGTCGCCAAAAAGAGCCGAGGTTTCGGCAAGTTATTCAGAAACTATAGGGCTTCCTCTAATCCACTTAACTTATCCAGCAACACTCGAATATAAATACAAAAAAATAGTTTTCCATGTTAAAGGCAAACTAAGGAAACACACCAACCCCAAAACTTTCAAACACTTTGAAGGTACTTTAAATCCTTTAAATTATCGCAACGAAACCACAGTTTTATTTAAACAAATCAATAAAGCAATTGAATGGGGTCTATACAGACCGAACACTAATTTAGTTGAACCGACTAATAACTTAATTTCACAAGGCGAGTTAATTACTAGTTTTTTAAATTATTTTAAAAAAGCACTTAACGAAGTTAACTTTCCAGTAGTAGATAAAAAACCGCTTGGTCTGTTTGCAGTTTCTGTACGAAAAGCAACTAACTTAGATTTAGCAGTTAACTTACATGTTTATGGTGAACATAATTTCAAAGCACTTACTAACTTAATTTATAGTTCTGAGTTTTCACTCAAACAATTTGGTGTTTTTGTCTATAAAGACAAAACCACAAAACAGCATGAGGCTGACTACAGACTACTTAAAGGTCAATACTTTTTTAACACTAATTTTTTAAATAAAAATTATTATATTACTGCAAATTCTTTCTTTCAGTTAAACTACCATACATTTCAAAACATGCTTGCATACATCAAAGACTTCAAAATATTTAGACCAACTGACACCCTTTTAGATGCATTTTCTGGAGTTGGTGTTTTTGGACTAGAACTCGCCAGCAAAGTTAAAGAAGTGTATTGTGTTGAGCTAGTTAAAGACCAAGTGTTGGCTTTAAAGAAAAACATATATGAAAACAAAATACCAAACGCTAAAGCCGCGGTTTCGAATGTTTTGACTTGGGTTGACTATAAAAAACACGATTTTGATGTAATGTTATTTGACCCGCCAAGAACTGGACTGGGTGAAACAGTATGTAAATTTATTTGTGTAAAAAAACCAAGAAATGTAGTTTATGTTTCTTGTAATGTCGAAACTTTAGTTAAAGACTTAAAAATGCTTGCAGAAGAATACGAAATTACTTCAATTAAAGGTTTTGATATGTTTCCATATACTGCACACATTGAAACTGTGGCACTTTTGACTAAAAAATACAACAAACAGTCAGAAAGGTAAATCTCGCAAAATGTTAGACCACATATAAAAAAGTTAAATAATTTTATAAAAAACCAAGTAAACACATTGAAAATGCTAAGCATTGACTGTAAAAACAAAATAATATACAAAATTTAATTAGTTAAAATTATTAAAGTTATTTAATTAAAGAATTTTATTTTTTTATAAGTATGAACTTTTTTAAGTAAAAAAAGGTTTTCATATAAATATATTGTCGAGGTGACATTTATGAAAAAACTTTATTTACTTGTTTCGTTTATTTTAGTAAGCATACTGTTTTTAAGTGTTTTATATCCAAGCAAAGCAAGCGCAAAAACAAATCTATATCCATATGTTCGTTTTTACATGTTAGACAAAACAACAAAATTGATCAATTTTTATACAGAAGAACCAAAAAAGAAGTTGTCAGATGAAGATAAAAAAGAAAGAGATAGACTGGATGTTGCAAAACAAAAAACTTCATATAGACATTTCAAAAAAACATATGTTGAATATCTTAATTATGCCAAAAAGGTTTCGTTTGTTTTACAAGTTGTATCTGAGTTTTCTAATCAAGGTTCAACTAGCACAGTACAAGAAATTACAACAGAGAGAATCGTTGAAGAAAGTGAAAAGTATACACAAAGCGGTTCTTTTAAAATGAGCATGAGCGGTACTGTTAGTACACCAACCAAATCACCACTTAACGCAAAAGGCGAAGCAGGTGTTGAAAGTAAACTTGAAAATAAACTAGAAAAAAATAAATACGAGAAAAATAAAGAGACCAAAACTATTAAAATTGAGCCAGGTTGTAAACTGGTGGTCAGAAAAATGGGATATGGTTATCTTTTTAACGGATACGCTGCTTCTAGTGTTATGTGGGTATATACAGACTGGGGTGAGTTTCAATATGTTGAACATACCGGTATCTACATTTCTTATAGAATAGAAAGAGATTACTAGATGACAAAGAAAACAAAATTAAAGCATTTAGTTTTTCTAACACCGATTTTGGCAATTTTAATAGTTTGTTCAGTCTTAATTACGGTGTATTTAGTTCCAAAAAACTTTAAAGTTAAAACAATTAAACAAACAAGTGTTTTTACTGAGTATAAAAACAGACAAAACTTTTATCTTTATACTAACCGAAAAAGTCCTTGGTTTTTAAGTCCAGACAAAATTAAATCTATTTATTTAAAAAACAAAAACACAAGTGCCTTAATTGAAGCCAAACACCTTGAAACCAGATATAGAGGCCCTGAAGAGATTCGTGAAAACAACAAAAACACTAAATATTTTCAAAACATTTTAACAGTTTCAATAGTTGACGAGTTTAAAAAGAATATTACTTTTGACTCAAGTATTTTGGTACTTAATTTTAAAAATAGCAAAACTTTATCTTTAGAAATTGGGTTAGTTCAAATAATTAAGTCTAGCTTAATTGCAAAACCTTTTGCTTTAGAATACTCAGTTAACGTAACTTATGACAGCAGAAATTATCAAGACCGCGTAGATTATCAATTAAAAGTTTATGAATTTTCTTTTTCAATTTTAAAAGAATACGCCGATAAAGTTAAAGACATTAAAATGCTTTTGGGTAATTTAGATTACAGTTACGAAAAAATAGAACAAAACAAAAGAGTGAACTTCGTCATTAAAAGAAAAGAACCCGCACTTAATTTATGGCAAACTTATAGTCCATTTATTTTGATATTTGTAGATACTGAAGATGGCGTTAAAATAGCCAGACAAAGCGATTTACTGGTTAGTACTTTTGCCCAAATTCACAATCTTTTAAAGGTATCAGAAACAACAAAAATAGTTAACACTATGAGTGTAAAACTATGAAAAAAGCAGTACTTGTACTGCTTTTTGGCGTAGTAATTCTTGTTTATATATTTGGTGTTTATTCTTTTACTAGTCTACTTTTGAAGAACACAGAACGTCTTTATTTAATTAAAGAACAAAGAAGCGTGATATATCGTGCTAACGGAAAGTTTAAAATTTATCTTTATACTGACTCTAAAACAACTAAAATCTCAATAATGAATATCAAGTATTTTAGCCTAACTAGGCTAAATAGTAAAAATGAACTAACTCTTGAATTAAAAGAAATTAAGATCAGTAAAAGTTTCTTAAACCAGAAAAGAAACTTATTTAAAATCACTTTAGAATTTTTTACACCAAAACTGCTTACTGATAGTGAAGAGTTTACAACACTTCAAATCACCTTTATTACTAATCAAGTTTTAAACCTAGAACTGGGCAAATTTAAAATTGCACAAGCCGATAAGTTTGACTCGCAAGATATGCTTTTTAGTTTTAAAAAAATCCAAATGGAACAGGATTTTTTTAAAACTGGCACTAATTATGAAGTTAAATTTTTGGCAGACTTTATCTCGGATACTGCTGAGTTTTATTTTAGTTTATTTAAAGATGATAAATACTCAGTTAGTAAAAACGACAAACAGGAAACTACTTTCTTTTTTACAAACTCAAAGTTAACGATTCCTGTATTAGAGCCAGTTATTATTGCTGTGGTTAAACTAGATAATGACAAAAAAACTATATATCAAAACTGTTTAAAAAGAGATATCAGATGCGATTTTGAAGGTTTTTTAGACTTTGAAAACATTAAAGAAAAAGGTTGGGTAAATACTTATGAACTCTAATTTAAAAGAAGTATTTATGCTTAAAGATGTAGTAGTTCCTTATATTAAAAAACCTTACAATTTGGAAATTAAAGCAGGAGAAAAGGTCTTAATAATAGGTGAAAACGGTAGTGGAAAAACAACTTTAATTTATCTTTTAATTGGCTTTATTAAACCAAAATCTGGTGTTTTAAAAAAGACAAATAAACCGATTTCTTATCTTGCCGAAAAAGCAGACCTGCCAAGAAATTTAAAGGCAGGTGAGTATCTTGAAATTATTGCAAAGACTAAAAAAGGCTATGCTAACAAAAGACACATAGACTTTTTAGAACTGCCTTTAGATATAGAAATTAAAAACCTATCTAAAGGAAACAAACAAAAACTTGCCTTTTTAGCAGCGCTTATCGGAGACTCTGAAGTTCTGATTTTAGACGAACCCCTTTCTGGATTTGATCCTGAGAAAAAACAGAAAATTGCTGAAATTTTAAAACAAGAAACTAAAGACAAAACTGTGTTAATAATTTCACACAACCCAGAAATATTTAACAGTTTTGTAACAAGAAAGATAACACTATGCTGAACTATATTTTTAAAACTTATTTTGACAAAAAAGCAAAGGTGTTAATATTTGCTTCTATGCTAATATTTTTGCCACTTTTCTTTTTGGTATATTCCCCTAACTTCGCAGACAAAGATGTGTTTTTGAAGCAAAGCGAAAAAACCACTCAAATTTTTAGCGTCTATATCCAAATTCTAAAAATATTTCTAATTATCACAACAGGTTTCTTGACTATCTATCAT
>CAUTNJ010000014.1:0-16841 GCA_963539745.1 uncultured Acholeplasmataceae bacterium | reverse complement strand
CTTTTAATTCTAAGTTTTTCTCTGAATTGTTCATGTCTTACTCTCCTTTTATGTTAGTGACTACTACTTTTAAAGTACCGTCTTTTAATTTAATTTCAAGGCTGTCGTTGCCGTTAACTTCTTTTACACTTCTAACCATTTGTTGGTTTTTAAATACCAGTGCATAGCCTTGTTTAAGTTTTTTATTTATATCAAAGTTATTTAGTTGTTCTTTAAAAAGTTTTAACTCAAATTCTTTATTTTTAATAATTTCGGCAATATTTGGCAGTTTTAGTTTAAAGTCTGTAATTTGACTTTGAGCAACACTTAAAGTTTTGTGCATATTTGGAAGTTTAGCAGTGAGTTTATCTAAATACTCGGCGTTTTTGTTGTAAGTGCTGATAACTGAGTTTTTGCATCTTTGCAGAGCAACCGCTAGTGTTGCTTGTTTTTTTGAGTAAAAAGCGGTGAGTATTGCCTTTGCTTGGTTTTGAAGTAAAAGTAGTTCTTGTTGAAGTTTGGTTAACTTACTAATGGGAGACACTCGCTCTAGTGCTGCTTCATAGGTTCTCAGTTCTGCATTTTCTTGGTGTATTTTGTTTTTTAAATTAGTCAAAATTGTTTGGCTAAACTCGGCTAACTTATTTTGAAAATCAGCAGTTGTAATTTGAGTAATTAGTGCCGCGGCATCCGTTGGAGTAGACGCAGAAAGGTCAGCAACATAGTCAGAAATTGAGACATCTCTTTCGTGTCCAACTGCAGAAATCACCGGGATTTTAGAAAAATATATGGCATCGGCGACTTCTTTGGTATCAAAAGCCTCAAGGTCTTCTTTAGCACCGCCACCACGTCCAACAATTAAGACTTCTGCTTTGTTTTCTAAGTTTGCGCGTTCTAATGCTTTTTTAATTTCAATTGCTGCGTTTTCACCTTGGACTAAAGTGTTGTAAACAATAAAGTCAATTAAAGGGAAACGTTTATATGCGTTTTCTTTAATGTCTCTAAGCGCAGCGCCTGTAGCCGAAGTTACAATCCCGACTACCGCAGGGTTTTGCGGAATTTTTCGTTTTCTTTCTTTTTCAAAATACCCAAGGGTCTTTAGCTCATTAATTAGTTTTTCTTTTTCTCTTTTCTTTTTACCCTCACCGTAGTCATAAACTTGCCAAACTGTCGCGGTTATTGCACCACCTTTTTGGTAGTAAGAAATAGTGATGTCAACAATCACCTGCATACCAGTGTAGGGAATAAAATCTAGTTTACTTGCAGTACTTTGCCAAATTGCACATCTTAGAGCACTTTCTTTGCCAACTAAGTTAAAGTAAAGATGGCTTTTGGGGTTCTTAGCCTCGTATTCTGAGTAAGTTGCTTTAACTTCCCCTAACACAAAAAAGTGACTATAACCAAAATTATGTTTAACTAAATCAGCAACATTTTGGCTAAAAATGTCTACTTCAATGATGTTTTTTTCTGTATTGTTTTGAATTTCTACTCCAGTCATTTTAAATTAGCAACGATGTTTTGCAACAGCTTATTGGTAAACTTGTGTTGTTTTTCGTCATCCAAATCTGAAAACAACTTTGTGATTTCAACCGCCTCGTTTATAGCAACTGGTACAGGGGTTTTTAGTTCTTGCATTTCAAAAACAGAGTACTGAACAATTGCTTTATCTAAATTAGAAAGTCTGTCTAAACTGTAGCCAATTAGTGCGCTAGAAATTGTTTTATCAATTTCATTTACCTTAGTTAAAAAAAGCAAAAAAATCTCTTTTTCTTCGTCTGTTAACACTAAATTATTTTCAAGTCCTAAATTATAAAGATAGATTGATTTAATTAAGTTTAGCCTAGTTTGTAGTTCTTTTTTCATTTTATTCTCCAAAGACATTTTAGCATAATTTAGTGCCTTTTTAACCTGTCGTAAAGGTTTTTAACCTTGATAAACTTGTTGCTCAAGTGTGCCCGATTAATTTGTTTTTTAAATGTAGAAATGTAGATTGACATAAGTTCAGAAAGCGAACTATAGGGATGCTTTAATCTTAATTTCATTACTCTTTCTAGTTCGGGGTCAAGTTCAGTTTCAAGGTTTGCAAAAATAAAGTTGATTTGATTAATTTGTTTTGCTGCCACTTCAGAAGTTTTTTTAATGTTAGCAGTTTCACAATTCACTCGGCGGCGCAAAGCAGTTGCTACCTCTCTGTCTATTTTACAGTTAGTGTAGCGCTCTGCAATTTTGTTTAGTTCTGAGTGATTTAAAAAATCAACAATTTGGTCAAACGACTTAATGTATAGCAAAAAGTGGTCCAAACGTTTAGAAATTCTAGCATCTAAATTGTATTTAAGCAGGGTTTTTTGGACAAAAAAACAAGAATCTGTATTTTTGAACTTAAACTCCAGGTGATAGTTTGCAGAACTTGGTGAGTTTATTGAACCAAGTATTAAAAATAGAGTTTTAAAAAATAAAGGTTTGGATACCTCTGCGACCACAGAGTTGATTTCTGGTTCAATTTCCAAAAAATCGGAGTGTGTAAAAACTACCTTTTTAGAGCCATAGTTAACAACTGCTTTAATTTTAAGTTTTTCAAAAGCAGAGTCGTATAGTTCAAGTAGTTCATAAGGCACTTTAAACTCAGAAAACTCGCTATCTTGATTTTCTGTTTTTTTAAAGTAAAGCGCTAACAATAAAAACTGTTTTAACTCTGACAACGGCAGTTTTAAAATGCAGGCAAAAACCGCTTGCTTGCAGTACTTAGAAAAAGAAATTCCTAGTTTTTTTAACTGATCTGCCAATAGTTGGCTAGAATTAGCCATGGTTTTTTAAGTATCTAGCAATTGCAGAAACTGCAATACCACCGTCAGCAGCGGCAGTAATTACTTGTCTAACTGCTTTTTTTCTAACATCTCCTGCTACAAAAATACCAGGAATAGAAGTAGACAAGTCTTCGTTTACTAAATAGTATCCCCATTCTTTTTTTAGTTCTGTGTCAAGCAGTGAAGACTCCGGAACTTGGCCGATAAAAATAAAAATCCCGTCTACAAAAACTGATTGATTTTGGTCAAACACATCAAAGTTAATTCCTTTAAGTGTGTTGTTTTCATCTAAAATTTTCTTAATTTTTGCGTTATATATAACTTCAATGTTAGATTTTTTAAATAGTTCGACTTGCCCTTTTTTGTCAGCTGTTAGGTGCGGATCTTGAGTAATAACTGTAACTTTTTTACAAATGTCAGCTAAAAAAGTAGCCTCGTCAACAGCGGCGTTGCCACCACCTACAACTGCTACTTCTAAATCTTTGTAGAAAAATCCATCGCAAGTTGCACAAAAAGAAATACCGTTACCAAGGTATTTATCTTCATTTTCAACATTTAGCGTTCTTGGTTTCTGGCCAGTTGCTAAAAGAACAGTTTTAGTCTCATAAGTGTTTTGATTTGTCAAAACCTTAAAACCATTTTTAATTTTTTCAATTTTTAGCACATTTTCAGCAATTATTTTTGCACCTAAAGACTTAGCGTGTTCATGCATAGACTTCGCCAAAGCACTACCCTCTATTTTGCTAAAACCTAAGTAGTTTTCAATTTCTTTTGTGTTTATAATTGCGCCACCTGGTACTTTTCTTTCAAACACCAAAGCGTCTAAGTTTTGTCTTGCTGCATAAATTGCTGCGTTCAGGCCAGCAGGACCTGCGCCAATAATAATTAAATCTTTCATAATTAGTTAAATAAATCCTTTAAATCCTTTAAATCGTTAATTTTGTAAAGTGCGGTTGTAGAGCCGTTTTCGGTAGTTTCTATGCTATAGAAAACTGTTTTTATTTCAAGAGCATCCGCTAGTTTTAGTATCTCTTCGTTTTCTGAAATCACGCATGCTCGCTCTTTTCTCATCAATTCGTTTGCTAAAAACGGATTGACTTCGTCTTGCAGATATGAATTTTTAAATGAACAATATAAAGCGCTTTCAGCCAAAGTTTGTTTCAAGTTAAGTTTGGAGAAAACAACTGTTTTAATTCCGAATATAGAGTTGTAAAGTTTAAACTTTAAAATAGCCTTATAACCCAGTTTTAAAGCAAGATCGGCGTCTATTAAAAAGTAGGCAACAGACCCAACTTTCTCACCTTTTTCGTTAACTATGTAGCGTCCTTTTTTACCAGGATCAAGGTAAGTTTCATAGTGATAAGTAGTTGTGTCTGTGTAGTATGGAATATATGTAAAGTAAAGATACTTTACACCAAAGTAAATCAAACCACCAATTATAAACAACACAGAAATCAACACATTTTGTTTAATCTTGCCAATCCATAGTGGATCTTGGCGAAAAGGTTCAATTAAAAAGCCACGAATTAAGCCATAGGCTACGGTGTATAGTCCAAACATATCTCCAACTTTAAGTAGTTTAAAACGACGAATTACCAGTAAAGAAATTAAAATAAATAAGTTAGCAAGCGATTCATATAAAAATGTTGGATGCCAGTAGCCAATTTGAGTTGAGTTATTTCCACTAAAATGCATTTGCTCGCGAATAAAACCTGGCAAGAAATTAAGACTTCCGGCCATTGTACCGTGTGCTTCGCGGTTGATAAAATTGCCCCAACGCCCAGCAATTTGGCCAATTAAGAAACCAATTGCCACAATGTCTAAAATCAAAAGCATATTGATTTTTCTAACCCAACAGTAAACGGCTGCCGAAATCATGGCTACAATTATCGCTCCGTGAATCGCAAGCCCTCCGCTTCTGAAATCAAAAAATGAAGAAAGAGAAGCGTTTGGGTCAAACAGTAGGTAATAAAGTCTAGAGCCCAAAATTGAAAGTGGGATAATTATTAAAACTCCATCTGTGGCGTGTGATACCGAAATATTTGTCTTCTTTACTTCTTTTAACGAAGTGTAAACTGCGGCAAATATGCCAAAAGAAATAAAGACCGCATACCATCTTACGTCTTGTCCAAAAATGGAAAAAGCCGTTTTGCTAAAACCAATTGCGCGGTCTGGTGCACGAAAACCGTTTGTAGCCAAAGCAAGCAGCACAATAAAAATCAAGGTTAGTAGCGGAAATGTTAAAGTTTCCCAGTACTTGTTTGTAAACTTAAAAAACTTAGTTTCTCGGTATTTAGCTGTGAGTTTTTGTATTTTTCTAATCATATTTTTAATACCTTTCTTAAATATTTTCCGGTCAAAGAACGCGGATTTTCACAAATTTCTTGAACAGTACCTTTAGCAACAATTTCACCACCTTCATCACCGCCATGTGGTCCAAGGTCAATTATCCAATCAGCTTGTTTGATAACATCTAAGTTATGTTCAATTACCACCATAGTGGTTCCTTTGTCTACTAGTTTATGCAGAACTTGACAAAGTTTTTTAACATCTTCTTGATGAAGCCCAGTTGTTGGTTCATCTAAGATAAAAATAGTTCCAGGTCTAATTTCTTTGTGTAGTTCAGAGGCTAACTTAACTCGTTGAGCCTCACCACCAGACAAGGTATCTGAGGCTTGGCCTAATTTGATGTAGCCGAGTCCAACTTCCTGCATCACGCTTAAGCGTTTGTAGATTTGCGGGAAGTTTTTAAAAACAGAAACCGCTTCCTCCACTCGCATCTCAAGAACATCTGCGATGTTAAAGTCTTTATATTTAACTTGTAGAGTTTCTGAATTGAATCTAGTGCCATTACATAAACTGCACTTAACGTAGACATCCGGCAAAAAGTGCATTGAGATTTTCTTAAGCCCATCGCCCTTGCACTCCTCACAACGTCCACCTTTGACGTTGAAAGAAAATCTACCTTTTTGATAACCACGTTGTTTGGCTAAAGGAAGTTCTGCGAATAGTCCGCGAATATAGTCAAACACCCCGATGTAAGTTGCCGGATTAGAGCGTGGAGTTCTACCAATTGGGGCTTGCGAGATTTCAATAATTTTCTTTATCTTTGAAAAATCTTGTACCCACTCAACTTTTGGTTTGGTTAGTTTAGTGTCGCCTAATTTAATTTGCAGAGATTTTAGTAAGACATCTTGGACTAAACTAGACTTACCAGAACCAGAGACACCAGTTACAACAGTTAAAACATTTAAGTAAAATCTGGTGTTAATGTTTTTTAAGTTATTTTCGTGGGCTTTGCTGATTTCTATATAGTCAAAATCACTAATTGGACGGCGTTTTGTCGGTGTTGGCACTTCTGTTTTACCAGACAAATAATAACCAGTTAGTGATTTTGGTTTTTCAACAAAGTCTTTTGGTGTACCTTCCGCCACCAACTCACCACCAAAGTCTCCGGCTTTTGGACCAATGTCAATAATCCAGTCAGCGGCTTCCATGGTCTCGGTGTCGTGTTCTACCACTACCAAAGTATTTCCAAGGTCGCGCATCTTACAAAGAGTGTTGATTAACTTTGCGTTGTCGGCCTGATGTAGACCAATTGAAGGCTCGTCAAGCACATAAAGCACCCCTGAAAGTTTCGCTCCAATTTGTGTGGCAAGCCTAATTCTTTGCAGTTCACCACCAGACAAGGTAGCGGCTGAACGATTTAAATTAAGGTAGGAAAGTCCGACGTCATTAAGGAAACTTAGGCGGTCTTTAATTTCTTTTAAAATACTTAAAGAAATGGCTTTTTCTTCCTCAGTTAAAGTTAAATTGCTCAAAAAGTCAAGTAGTTTTTTAACCGATAAATCAGAAAGTTCAAAAATATTTAAATCATTGATTTTAACCGAGAGTGCAGATTGATTTAAGCGTTTACCTTCGCATTGTTTACAAACCGATTCTTTGGCAAACTTACCCAACCACTCACGAAACCACTCAGCGGTTGTAGTGTCAAAACGTCTTTGATAGTGATTAACAACTCCTTCAAACTGCTCTATTTTTTTAGTTATACGCCCGCTTTTAGAAATTAAGTTAAACTCAATTAACTCAGGACTACCGAAATACAGTTTTTGTAGTTTTTCTTTGTCTAGTAATTTAAGCGGAGTGTTTGTGTCAATTTGAAAAAAGTTAGCGGCAATTTCAAAAACTTGTGACTGTAGATTATCTTCGTTGTTGTTTTGAGCAGGAATAATAGCGCCTTCTTTGATAGAAAGTTCTAAGTCAAAAACTAAATCAGGTTCAATTGTCATAATACTGCCCAGACCTTTGCAGTTAGGGCAAGCACCAATTGGCACGTTAAACGAAAATAAACGCGGCTCTATTTTAGGAATTTCAAAAATCTTGTCTTGAAAGTGATAGTGTTCAGAAAAAGGAGTAAGTTCGTTTGTCTCTGTGTTTCTGATGTAGATAACTTTGGCGTTTTCTTTAAACGCAGTTTCTATAGTTTCAAAAATTCTAGAAACTTTGTCATCTGAAACCGTGATTGTAGAAATTATGATGTAGAGAAAATCTTGCTCTGTTTCTATTTTTTCTTCGTCAATTCTAATGACCTGGCTACCGATCAAAACTCGGTTATAACCCTTCATTTGAATGCGTTTCAAAAAATCTAGATTATCTTCATTTGACAGTTTAGTTTCTTTGATTAAAATTTGGATTTTAGTTTCAAGTAACTTCATTGCAAACGCAGTGATTTCTTGAATAGTTTCTCTAACTAAAGGTTTATTGTCTAAGGTAAAAGGCTTGCCGATTGACGCAAAAAGTAGTCTAATGTAGTCGTAAATCTCGGTTTGTGTACCAACTGTTGAGCGAGGGTTGAAAACAGAGCTTTTTTGGTCAATTGCAATACTTGGCGAAAGCCCTTCAATTTTGTCAACATTTGGTTTTTCAAAGTTTCCGAGAAACTGACGTGCATAAGAAGAAAGCGATTCGATATATCTGCGTTGTCCTTCTTGATACAAGGTATCGAAAGCCAGTGTAGACTTACCAGAGCCAGAGACACCAGTTACTATCACTAACTTGTTTTTAGGAATAGATACATTGATGTTTTTTAAGTTGTTTTCTTTAGCGCCGTAGACGTTTATGTATTTAGTGATATCGCTTTTCATTTTAGTAGTTCCTCAAGATCTTTTTCATAAACTAAAGTTGTGTTAAATTCTTTGGCTTTCCTTAATTTAGAACCAGCGTTTTCGCCAACTATTAACACATCTGTTTCTTTGCTAATAGAAGACACTAAATTAGCGCCTAGTTTGGCCAAAATGTCTTGCAGCTCTGCTCTTTTGTAGTTTTGAAGAGTACCTGTAATTAACACTTTTTTTCCACTAAAATAACTGTCTTGAACTGTAAGTTCTTCTTCTTTCAAAACAAAGCCGTTAGTTTTTAAAAACTCAACTAATGCCTTGCCTTTTTGGCTGTTAAAATAACTTACTAATGAACTTGCAATGCTTGGCCCAATTTCATTAATTTCAGAGATTTCTACTTCAGTTGCCAAAAGTAGGTTATCCATATTTTTAAAGTGTTTTGTAATCAAACCTGCTACTTTTTTTCCAACATTCGGAATGCCAAGCGCAAAAAGCAAAGTTCTAAAAGGTGCTTTTTTTGATGCTTCGATTTCTGTTAAAATTTTGTCAACAGAACGGTCTTTAAAGCCTTCTAAGGCGATTAACTGACTTCTAAAGTTGTGAAGAGCGTAAATATCTTGGATGTTTTTTAAGAAACCTTGGTTAAACAAAGTCTCAATAGTTTTTTCACCTAAATCCTGGATATTCATACAAGTCCTTGCACAAAAATGAATTAAACTATTGATAACTCTGGAGTCGCATTCTAGGTTTTCACAAACCCAAAATGCCTGTTTTTTTGTTAGTTTACTACTGCATGCAGGGCAAACTTTGATCATTTCAAAAGACTTAGCGTCTGCTGGTCTTTTTTCTTTAATTACTTCGGTAATTTCTGGAATGATTTCAGCTGCTTTATAGACTAAAACATAGTCACCAACTCTAATGTCTTTTTCTTTAATAAATGCTTCGTTATGCAGTGTTGCTCTTTGCACATAAGTTCCAGAAACAAACACACGGTCAAACTCAGCAACCGGAGTAACTGCACCTGTTCTGCCAACTTGGTAAACAATTTTGTTAATTTTAGTCTCCACTTTTTCGGGTTCAAATTTATACGCAATAGCCCATCTAGGCGATTTTACGGTAAATCCTAAACTAGACTGTACTTTAAAGTCATTGACTTTAAAAACAATTCCGTCAGTCGCGTAGTCTAGATTTTTTCTTAAGTTATCGTAATAAATTACGCTGTCTGTAAGTTCATTTAAAGTTAAAGTTTTGTAGTTATGATTAACTTTAAACCCTAATTTTTCAAGGTATAAAAGAGCCTCAATTTGACTGTTAACATTGTACTTTTCAGCGTCTACCAAAGTATAGATAAAAATGTCTAGTCCGCGTTTTCTTACAATTTCTGTGTTAAGTTGGCGAATAGTTCCAGCAGTAGCATTACGCGGATTTGCAAATAGGTTTTCGCCAGTTTTTAAGCGCTCTGCATTAATTTTTTTAAATTGAGAGTTTGACATAAAAATCTCGCCACGAACGGTTAAGGTCAAAGGTTCAGTTAATTTAAGTGGTAGAGAGCTGGTTTTAATTACGGTTTTAGTTACGTCTTCACCAACTTGTCCATCGCCACGAGTAGATGCTTTTTTGAAAAATCCGTTTTCGTAGTCTAAGTTAATTGCCAGACCATCAATTTTGAGTTCAGAGACAAATTTCGTGTTGGGGTATTTTTCGTTGATTTTAGCAAAAAAACCAAAAAGTTCGTCTTGAGAGTATACGTTATTCAAAGACTTCATTGGCACAGGATGCACAACTTTATCAAAGCCTAAAAGAATTTCTCCGCCTACTTTTAAAGTGGGCGAATCTGGTCTTTTCAGTTCGGGAAATTCATGTTCAAGTTGTTCAAGTTCCTTGACTAACATGTCATATTCAAAGTCAGAAATCAAAGGTTTATCTAAGGTATAGTATTGTTTTGCAGCCTCGTTAATCTGCTTAATTAAATTGTCAATTCTGTCTTTTTTTGCCTTTAAATCCATATGTAAATTATAGCATTTGACCAAAATAAAAATACTTACAACGCTTTTGAGTGTTTAAATAAATTGGGCGATTACTAAATTTAAAAGAGGGCACTTTGAGTGCAAAAAATAATTAAAATAATTGTCTGTTTTGTATAATTTTTATATGTAGTTTTAAGATTTTTAAAGATTTAAAAAGGAGTGAAAATGCAGAGAAAAATTTATCTAGCAGGTGGTTGTTTTTGGGGAATGCAAGCATATTTTTCTAAACTAAAAGGACTAATTTCTGAAGTTGGATATGCAAACGGTAACACTAATGAAACAAACTACCAAGTAGTTGCTACCACGAATCACGCTGAAGTTATTAAAATAGTTTACGATGACCTTACAATTAGAACTGCCGAAATTATTGACAGATTTATGCAAATCATTGACCCTTTTTCTTTAAATCGCCAAGCAAACGATATTGGAAGCCAGTACAGAACTGGAATATTTTTTGAAAAAGGTGATTTATTTACTAAGAAAATCGCTGAACTTTTTAAAGGTTATATTGAAAAAATTTACAAGAAAAAATCCTGTGTAGTGATTGAAGAAATTAAAAATTATGTCAAAGCAGAGGAATATCACCAAAACTACTTAATGAAAAATCCAACTGGCTATTGTCATATCAACCCGGACGCTGTTTTTAATTCACTTAGTGATTTTAAAAAGTTAGAAATTAAAAAAATTGAGAAACTAAACTTAGATAAGCAGACTTTGGGCATTATGTTAAACAAAGAAACTGAGCGCCCGCATTCAAGTGAGTTGAATTTAAACGACAAAAAAGGTATTTACATCGACAAAATTTCAAAAGAGCCACTTTTCTTAAGTGAAGATAAATACGACGCTGGCTGCGGTTGGCCTAGTTTCACCAGACCAATTTTTCAAACTGCTGTCAACTATTTTAAAGACAACGCACTAGCAGAAGAACGAATTGAAGTGACTTCAAAAATTCAAGACTCACACCTTGGCCATGTCTTTCCTGCACTAGCTGTAAAAACAGAAACAGGTCTCAGATATTGCATCAACGGTTTTGCACTTGAGTTTATTGAGTTTAATAAATTAAAAGATACAGTATACGAAAAATATCAGTTTTATTTCACAAAGTAGTAGTGTAAATTTTTTAAGTGAAACTCGCTTCTTTATTTTGGGAAACTAGGTAATTTTAATTTAGTTTTGTTATAATTATTTTGCTTACAAAAAGAGGTTGTCATGATAATTTTAATCGGAAAAAGTGCATCTGGAAAAACTGAAATTGCTAAAGAACTTATTAGATCACACGGTTTTAAAAAGGTTATTACGACTACTACTCGTAAGCAAAGAATTGGTGAAGAAGACAAAATTGACTACTATTTTATCTCTGAAAACGAGTTTAAAGCCAAAATTCAGTCAAATCAGTTTATAGAATGTTCAAAATACGCAAATAATTACTACGGAATAACCAAAGACGCAATAATTTCAGATGGTGTAGTTATTTTAGACCCATCTGGTGTGAATGCCTTACTTGATTTTCTGGATTTCAACGCATTTGTTTGTTTTGTTGAAACTCCTAAGTTTGTGCGCAAACGTAGAATGAAAAAAAGAGGAGACGACAACAAGACAATTCAAAGCCGTATTCATAGTGATGACCTGATTTTTCATAAATTGTTTTTAAATCAGGTTAATTTAAGTTTAAAAAATTGTGGACTATTTTCAATTAAAAGTCTGACTAATAAACTAATTAAAAAATATAAAAATTGGCAAAACAAAATTAAATAAATAAAAAAATGACCATCATAACCTGATGGTCATTTTTTAAACTAGTCTTAACGTTTTACAAACACTAGGTCAAACACTGTGTTTACAAAATAGCCGCCTGGTTGCCCGTCTTTAGTTATAAAGTATGTTTTTGGTAAAATTTTGGCTTCCTTTTTAAGCCAAGCCGCCATATCTCTTCACTGCCATTTTATTAAAGCGGTATCCAGCCAGTTCTTTGTTTTTCGTGTAGATTAAAGTTAAATTCAGTATTGCGATAAAGTGGAAGTTCAGCGCATTGCTTGCCAAAAAACGCTACGCTGGTTTACAAGATATTAAATGAAATATCAAAATAGAAGTTATAGCGATAAAAATAGAAAATGAGCAAGTTAAAACAGTATTTAAAGTTATTTTTATTTCTCCTTGTTAGGCGATAATAAAGTATTTAGTTAAATAAACTTTTTTATCTTCTTGCAGCAACTACACCGTAGACTTTAGCAACATCTGTAAAGCCATAGTCTCCAGTTTCTTCAATGTGTCTAACTAAATTAAGATTGGTGCTTTCTTGAGTTGCAGTCCACCAGTATTGACTTGAGTTTACGAAAAATTGCGGCATCCAGTTTTCATGGTTGTAGTTAAGCGGTCTAAATTGAGAGAAATTAACACCACGGTAAACGACATTCGGTCCGGTTTCTTTGCCCAGTACTGCCAGTGCAAAATCAGTTGGATTTTTAATTAGTTTAAAACGATTTGCAGGGTTGTCGGCGGTTTTTTCAACACCAAACTCACCGTCGTCTGCCGTAACTGCAAACAGTTCAGTTTTCATGATTTCAGAAATCTCTTGAAGTAAACTTTTAAAGATAGAATTCACAAATGTTGCCACATCAGGTTTGTTGTCTTGATGAATACTAAACGGAGTAAAGTCTAAAATCTTTTTTGTAAAATATGCACTTTTTTCAGGAATTGGGTCAAATTCAACTTCTTCAAACTTAAAGTATTCTCCATTTAATTTCTCATATGCTTCACCAGAATTTAAGTAAACCACAGTTCTAGTAAACTGTGCTGTTAACACTCTGCCAAGTGAATTGAAAGTTGCTGGAGTTTGAAAAATAATTTCTTTTTTAATGTCGCTTTGATTAAGTTGAACTTTAGTTTGAGGATATAAGTTTACTCCATCTACTAATGTGTGTTTGTAGTAAACTGTAATTTTTAAGTTTTTGTCAACCTTTGTTTTAAAAAGTTCTGCTTTAGTAATCGGAGTTCCGTTTAACTCAATTTTAGTAACTTGAAAGTTTTTATCTTCTTGAAAATCTATGTTTTTAATTTCTTCGTTGTGTCTGCGAGTTTGGGCACTAATTTTTTTAGTTGCAACTTTTACATCAAATTCTAAATTATAAACTTTTCTTTTGACATCAATTGTTACGATATTTTGCCCAGGGTCTGCAGATACAACTAAACTTTGTCTACTAACTTTTGGTGTTTGATAAACATTTTCATCTGGATTTTTAAAATTAACTTGATGAGTAGTTCCTATTTTTGCGTTTAGTTCCTTAGTGTTGGAAATTATTTGGCCGTTTTCGTCCTCTGTGTTAACAATATATTTAACCTTAGTGGAAGTTGATACAAAAATAGGTTTGATTTTTATGTTTTTATTTGATGCCGCGCTAAAGTCTACATTTCTTCCGTCTTCGTCAATATAGTGAGAAACCACTTGTTCCATGCCTGCTACAACTTTTTTAACATTAAAAAGAAGTTTTTTTACAGTTTGACTTAAAGTGTGTGAATGTTTAAGTTCGTATGTTTTAGCAAGGTCTGCGTGAATTGTGTCTTGTTTGATTTCAGGATCTGTGAAATCAAAAGTAACTGTATATTTTTTTAATTCAAAATAAAACACTAATTCCTGACTTGATTTCGTTCTATCTACTCTCAATTCTGTTTTAGAAAGTGCTGGGCTAAAGTCTGCATTGTGATTTGAAAAATCTTGCTCTGCTTTCAGCGTAGCCAAAACTTTTTTAACTTCATCTTGCTTTAAACTTACGCTTTTGCCGTGTTCGTATGTACCAACTTTACGATAAACTGTTTTTTCTGAGCCTTGATTTATTAGTTTTTCAAAAACTAATTTAACTCCAACAATAGTTTTATTTATATCATTCTCACTTGTTTGACTTCTAGACTTACGAGTTGCTAGCACTGTTGTTAAAGTAATAATAAAAATTAACACAAAAACAGTTGCGGCAATTATTGAATAAATTGTGGTTTTTTTCTTTTTTGACATATTTCTCCTTATTTTAAAGCGCTTTATTGCAAAGTGCACAAATATTTTACTATAAAGCCTATATTTTAAAGTAATTAATAATTAGCTAAAATTGACGATAATAATCAAGTTTGCCTTGAATTCAAAATAAAACCTCTTTCTAATTAGAAAGAGGCAAGTATTTATTTTTTACCAACAACAACACCAAAAACTGTATAAACCGGAAAATAAGACCAATCCATTTTGTTGTTGATATCTTTTCTATATACAAGATATGCTTTAGGATCGGTGTCTCCGTGCTGAGTTGAAAGCCACCAAGAACCAAGATTACCTGGTGCATAATACGGCATCCATCTATCGCTGTCGTAGTCTGAAGGTTTAAAACCGCTAACATCTTGAGCACGTAAAGACGTGTATCTAAAGACTTTAGGTTGTTTAATTTCAGACATTAAGATTTCAGTAGCATAATCGGTAGATTCTTTTCTAAGTTTTTCAGGTTCATTTCTAGCAATGTCGTTTACTCCAAACATTTTATCGTTTTTATCAAAAGTTAAAGGATGTAGATTGGTAGTTCCAAAAATTTTTGAAATGTTTTGAAAAAGACCTTTAAAGATTGAGTTTTCGTATTTAGAGTTTTTCTTAACATCTTTTTTGTAAATATTAAAAGGTGTGTAGTCAATGATTTTTTTAGAATAAAGACCAGTGGCACCAGGAATTTGGACAAACTCAACCTCTTCTAACTTAAAGTATTTGCCGTTGAATTTTTCGTATTTATCTGCACTATTTTTTCTGTAGACATATGTGCGGGTGAAATTAAAGTTATGAGTTTTGCCGTCTGACTTAAACTCAAAACTTTGTGGTTTTGTTTCTTCTCTCAAAATATCTGCTTGCGTTAATTCTACTTTAGTTTGAGGGTATAAATATTTTGGAACTGAAACTACAATTTCAATTCTAACTGGGCCGTAGACTATATAGTTTTCAACTTCTGCTTTGGTTTTTTCTGTATTGTCAATATAAAAATTAAGGATTCTGTCTTTGTATAAACTATCTGTGTCAATTGCGCCGACTTTTGCACCATAATACACACCTCTAGCAGGTGGTACATCAAAAGAGTTTATTACAGTAAAAGAAACTGTAAAGTAGCGGCGCTTTAAAGTAATAGTCACTGTGTTTTCAGTGTTGTCAACAGACACTTTAAAGGTAGTTCTTGTAAATTCAGGGTCAAAATAAATTACTTTGTTGTAAGTAAAAGAAACAGTGTGAGTTTCACCTATTTTTTGCTCTTGTGTTTGATAAGAGACATTGTAATATCCATGCTCATTTTGACTTTTAATTGTGTAGGTAATTTTGCGAGTCTGAATTTCAACTTGAGCATACAAGTTAAGTTCATTTACACCAACTATGTGCTTTGGTTGAACTGGTCCCAAAATTGAATCTGACCAACCAATAAAGGTATATCCGGTTTTTGGCTTAACTGTAGGATATTGAACTGCCCTAGTCAGTCTAACTAATTTAGTTTTAGGACCAGTAATATCGATGCTGTCATTTCCAATAAAATTAACTTTGGTAGTTTTTAGTCTATAGTAATGTCTTAAAACAATTGAAGTTCCGCTTTTTTTTAGTTGTGCAGACAACAAGTTATCACTGTGCACTGTGTCTTTTTCGTATTTAGTTTTATCCAAAGCACTATATTCTGTATATTGAACTGTTTTTAAAGCAGTGTCTCTCTTTACTTCTTTGATTTCTTCAAAAGTATTGTCAAGTGTGTTACTTTCACCTTGCTTTTCAAGTAAGTGCATTACTGTATATTCTACTTCTAAGGCGATTTTAGTAAATACTGGCTTGATTTTTAAGTCTGTGTTATATGCTTTTTCAAAGTCAAAAGTTTCGCCGTTTTCAAGTTCAAAATGAGAAAGTGTGAACCTATGGGTTTCGCTATCTTGCATTTTAACTGCCAGCAATGCTGTTTTGATTTCTGCAGGTATTTTGCTTGTATATTTTAAATTAAGTGGCTGTTTTAAAATATCTGAAACAGATGATTGATCAATTCTGCTTTCTGTGAAATCAAAAGTAATGCGGTATGTTTTGGCTTTAAAATAAAGTAAAAAATATTGCTTTACAACGCCAGAGTTGACTTTTAAACTTTGGGTTGATTTTGTTAAATCTGGTTTAGTTTCATGGTTTTCAGAAACTAAGTCTTTTAATTTAGACGTAATTTCGGGGTGTGTAATTTTAAGTTCAGTACCTACTTTAAAATCACCAAGTTTGATTTCTTTTTCAAAATCAGTGGAAGCATCTAGAGTTTCGTAAACTGCCTTTAGATAAACTGATTCTTCGGTTTGCTTAGCAGGATTTGTTGGTTCTTTTGCTTTGTTTTTAAAATGTAAGGGCAAAGCAATAGAAAGCAAAAAGATAAATAAAATCAAAAGTGTAAGTAAAACAATTAAAATATGTTTCTTTTTAATTTGCATATGCCCTCCAGTTAAATTAAATTATAGTGGCTCAAAACATATAGAAACTCGTTAAAACTTTTTGTGTTTCTAATCTCTTCAATGTTTTTGTTTAGTTTAAGTGTGTGTACGCTGTTTTGAGTTTTTAAAGTTAAAGTATTTCTTTCAAATAAAACTTCGCTAAAAAGGTTAGGTGAAATTAAATAAACAATGTTAAAGTCAGTAGAGTTTACTAACTTAAACTTAAGGTCTTTAGTGACTGCAAAAATGTAGGTGCCTGGTGCAACAATTAAGTTTTTTAAAACCAAATGTCTCTGAATTTTTGCGTCAAAAATTTCTCGTTCGTGTTCTGGATAAATTTGGGCTTTATCGCTGTTTTTTTGCTCAATTGTGTTAAAAACTAAAGTCGAAATAATAGTAATACAAAAGAAAGCACCAGAAAGCGAAATTAAAATAATATAGACTAACTTAATGTGAAA
>CAUTNJ010000013.1:0-19487 GCA_963539745.1 uncultured Acholeplasmataceae bacterium | reverse complement strand
ATTTATTCATATGAACTGTTTGCTTTCTACGGCGTTGAAAAAATTATTAGAATTGGCTCGGCTGGTTCCTACCACGCAGACTTGCCTGTTTACTCAGTAGTCTTGGCAGACGCAGCGTACTCAGAGACTACCTATGGTTTGGCTTTGATGAACTACCAGTCAAACATAGCAACCGCCACTGCTTCTTTAAACGCTAAAATCAAACAAGCCGCTAGCAGCATCGGAGTAGATTTGAAAGTTGGTTTAATTCACTCGTCTGACGTGTTTTACGCAGACAACCCAGTTTTTGAAGAAAAACGCCAAAAAGCCAATCCACTTTGCGTGGAAATGGAGTCATTTGCTTTATTTTTAAATGCCCAAAAACTAGGAAAACAAGCCGCTTGTCTTTTAACTATTTCTGATAATTTAGTGACAAAGGAAGTTACAACTGCAGAAGAACGTCAAACTTCTTTTAACAAAATGATGGAAGTAGCACTTGAAACTGCTTTACTTTAATTTATAAAATAAATATTTTTAAGTAAAAAAATAAAAAAATAGAGGTTAGTTAAAATGCCCGCAGATATTTTAAATCCAGTTAGATACAGAGAAGATTTCTTAAAAGAACATGCAGACTCAACTAAGGCTTATTTGTCTGATTTGATTGAAAAAACCAACACTTCCTTAACTGAAAACCAACAAGACTGCATGGAAATCAATCACCTTGACAAGGTGCTTGCTAAAACTAAACGCAAGCTTAGTTTATTTAAAGTAGGCTTTGGCATTTTGCTTACCTTTTTAGTAATTTTACTGCTCGCGTCAATTGGTGGTGCATACTATGTTTTTGCAGAACCTGATTTGCCACTAAGTCCTGCGGCTAAATACTCTACATTTATAAGTTTGATTGTAGTAGCGCTTGTTTTTATTGCATTTATTGTTTATATTTCTATTTTTATTTCTAAAAAAAGTAAGAAGTTTAAAGCAACAATTGCTAATTTTGAAGAAAAAATTGACGCTAAAATCCAAGAGACTTTTGCTAAATTAAAAGACTTTTATAGCAATTTCAACTATAGTCAAGTTTTTAGTCAAATGCAGGCGCAGATTCCGGAAATTGAGTTTTTAAAGTCAGCAGACAGCAATTTTATTGCCTACATTGAAAAAAACTTTGACTCGCTTTACATGCCAAGTGAAACCACTTCGCCAATTGGCTACAATGCAGGTTATTTTTACAAAAATCCGTTTATAATTGCGATGTATAAAGATATGAAAATGGTGCCACACACCTACACTGGTAGTTTAGTAATCAGCTACGAAACCGGATACGGTGAGCATAGACGAATAGTTTCCGAGACGCTTCACGCAACATTAGTTAAACCCAAACCTGAGTATCAATATTTTGCTTTAAACTCGCTATACGCCAACGCAGTGCCTGAACTTGAGTTTACTAAAGACTCACTTTCTGACTACAACCCCGCTAAACACGACAAATATATTAAGCAAGTTGAAAAAACACTTGCCAAAATTGAAAAAACTAATTCAAACTTCACACCAATGTCAAACACGGAGTTTGAAGCGCTTTTTCCGGCAACTGATCGTTCATCTGAACAAAAATACCGAGCATTTTTTGGACAAGTTGCCCAACAAAACTTGGTCAACTTTGCAAAAACCTTGTCAACTGGTCGCCAATATACCTACGCAAAAGTGCACAACACTAACGAGGTTATAACTCCAGATTTAACCGATTGCTTTTCTGTAAGCTCTTTAGATTTAGTCAGTCATAACTTAAGTGAGTTTTTAGAAAAATACCAAAAATACGCCAAACTTTTAAGCGCTAGTCTTTACGACAGTTTTATTCCTTATCTTTCAAACCCAGTTTTACTAGAAGGCAATGTTTCTAATCAACCCAAATACACAGGCGAAGCATCTAAATTAGAAAAACTAGTCTTGATTGCTAAGTTAGACAAAACAATCATGCTGCCAGATGAGGCTAGAATTGATGAATACATTGTTGAGCTACTGCCAGAATACGAAAACGTTTGTCGTGTGCATTCCTTTAAAACAAACCCACGTCTTGACTATGTTGTTGTCATGGGTGGAGATGGTCCACACGAAGTTCCTGTACATTGGACTGAGTATATCCCTGTTTTTGACGAACGCACATTTGAAGTTTCAAAAAATCCAGATGATTCAAATTATTTTAGAAACAACTTATTTGAATCTAGCCGTGCATTTACTGAAGAAAACTCAGTTTCAATTGTCAAATAAGGCTGTTTTAAGATATAATACTAAAGGTAAAGATTTTTTTAAGTTTTAACTTAAAAAACTTAAAAAGGAGATAAAAATGGCAAATTTACTAGATGAAGTTAATGGCCCTGTTCTGCAAGACGGCCAAGATATTAATGTTATTGGCAAAAGATTAGACGCAAAAGTAGGTTGGGGATCTACCTTATTTGAGTTCTTGCTGTGGTTTCCACTATTGTTGCCTGGTTTAATTTTCTTATTTAAAAAAATTAAAGCAAGAAACTTTTTTATGCGTCTTGAGCAAAAAATGCAACGTGCTGCTTCTGAGGTTGACACTTACCTTGAACACCGCTTAGAAATTCTTAAAAATGTCGCAGGTTTAGTCAGACAACAACTAAAACACGAAAAAGATGTCTTTGAAGGAGTAGCTGCTCTGAGAGGCGGGGCAAAAACTGGTCAAATCAGCGAAGAGACAAGAAACGACATCCAGGCTCAAGTTGACCGTGGCTTTTCCCAAATCAATTTAGCATTTGAGGCTTACCCTGAGCTTAAGTCAAACCAAGTGATTGAAAACGCGATGCGCGACAACACTAACACCCAAAGAGAAATTACAGCATCTAGAATCTACTACAACGACATCGTAGATCAATGGAACCGTAATTTATTTGTTTGGCCAACCAAACAAATCGTTGCTGCTAAAATGGGTCTAACTACTAGAATTCCATTCGCTGCATCTAAAGAAGTTAAAGCCGCTGCTCGCCAAACCTTCTTTTAAAAAAATTCAAATATTTTAAAATTAAAAAGGACTTACTATGAGAGATAAAGTAAAACTAGTTTGCACATCTTGCAAAGAAGAAAACTACTACACAAATAAAAACAAAAAAACCACACCTGATAAACTTTCTTTTAACAAGTACTGTGCACGTGAACGCAAAACTACCCTTCACACTGAAAAGAAATAATTAAATTAACTTAAACTAAAACAAAAACAGACATGAATTTCTTAGCCTTTTGGGGCTAATTAGTTCATTTTAAAGAGGTATTATATGGACAAAAACCGCCTAGAATTTATGCGTAAATTCTTTTTAGACAACCCTAAAAGTTATGGTTATGAAAAGGCTAGTCAGTATATTTATGAAACTGACCGCAAGGCTTTCAACAAAGCTTGCCGTTTATTTAACTTAGATCCAGCTCAGTATCATTTTAATAACTTTATGTTAATCAGAACCCCAGATATTTTAAGAAAAACTACCCTAAACTTCAAAGTTGTGCTAAAAGACAAAGATACCCAAGAAGTATTTTATGAATCTGCTAACTTAACTTTGCTGTTTTTAACACCTGACTCAATTAAAGTATATACTGCCAGAGCTGACTACAACTTTGACTTTATTTACCCTATTTCTTCAACTGACGTGCTGTATTCAGATGTACTTTCGCTAGACACTGAATATAAACTAGATGATATCGCAAATCCACGTCGTGAAACTTTTAATTTAGTGTTAAGATTCACAAACGGTTCAAGTTATGCTTTCCCACTTCGCGACCGTCTATTTACTGGTGAACACGCTGAGTTTGAACCAACTGAGGTTGAATACGGTTTAATTCACCAAATTAAAGGCTTAATTCGTTAATTTTTTAAAATAGATTTAAATCATTAAGTTAAAAAAAGACCAGGTATCTGGTCTTTTTTTACGTTTAATTTTATCTAGCAATATTCTTGTTCAAAGTGTGAATATCTAGTTTGGTTTTTTAAAAGAGCTTGAATAAAATATTCAATTTCAAAAACGCGTTTTCGTTCATTTAATTCTTTGTTTTTGTGATTTTGGAAATATCTAACCACTCTAAATGCAATTTCTGGGTGGTCAATAAAAGGGTTGCGGTTTCCTTGAATTTTTTCTATTCTGTTATTTCTGTTAATTTCAAACTGATCAACCGGATCTTTTTGAAGTAAGTAAGCAAAGTCATCCACGTTTCCGATATATGCGCCTTCCTTTATATAAGTTAGGCCCTTTGGCTCTATTGCGGCAAAATTTAGCTCAGCGTAGTGAATTATCATGTAAAGTAATATACGAATCGCATCGCCACCATGCTTATAACTTGGAAAGTATTTGCGAGAACCTGCTAATTGTGCTTCGGCGTTATCATCAAAATACTGACCATTTTCATTTTTTGCAACATAGTAGAAATTATTTCTGGCTGAGTTTACATTGGTATTACAAACTCTTAAGTTATGTAAATCGGCAGCTAAATTGCGATCAGCGCCTTTTACTCTTGGAACACCCAGTCTGGAGTTTACCCAAACGTGTTCACGGTTCCAAGGTTTGCCACCAGTCCATTTTGGTGCAAACTCTTCTCCGTTATACATACCCCAAAGTTTTCCGTTATCCAGTTTATCTGTTCTTGTTAAAAGTTGTCTAACTTCATTGTAAGAAGTGTATTTGGTGTGTTTTTTTTGAGTAACTTTTCTAAGAGATTTGATAAACTCCTCATCATTTTTTGTTTGAAAATCCACACCTTGATAATAGGTTTTATCAAGTTCATGTTCTTTGTATTCGTTGTTTGGATTTGGTGTAGGTTGTGGAGTTGGAGTTGGATTTGGTGTAGGCTGTGGTGTATTTTTACACGAAATTAAAAAAACAACTGAAAAAAGCATCAGTGAAACTAAAATAGTTTTTTTAAATATATTTGTAAATTGCATATATTCTCCTTTTATTTATTTCAAAAATTGCGCAATCAAGGGATTAAAAACCTTAGTTGAATTTACTTAAATACATTACTTTTTTACCTTGAATTTTTACTTTTGTTTTTTATAATGAAAGTAACGGAAAGGAGTTTAAAAAATGACAGACAAAAGTAGCAAATCAAGAATTATTGCATTTCTTCTATGTTTCTTCTTTGGTTTAATTGGATTACATAGATTCTACGTTGGCAAAATTGGAACAGGTATTCTTTGGCTTTTAACAGGCGGCTTATTTGGAATTGGCGCCCTTATTGATTTCTTTTTAATCATCTTTGGTGGCTTTAGAGACGAAGACGGCCGTATTGTTTAAAAGCGAAAAGCAACAATTTAATTATTTTAGAAAAGCAACGTAAGTTGCTTTTTTTTATTCTTGGAAGTTATACTGATAAATTTGTGAAAAAACAGGTTTTTGCTCAATACTTTCACTCAACTTACCGCTTGAATAAGTCAAAGTTTTAAACTTTTTTGAGACCTCTATTTTTAACTTCAATATATCTTTTTTTGCAGGCATTGCAGTAATTTTAAGTAGATATACAGAATTGGTAAGTAAATCAATTTCAGTACTTTCATTTAACGTCAGACTTAATTTAGAAAAAATCTTACTTGCCTTAATTTGGTTTAAGTTAATTTTAGTAATTACTTCAAACTTCTTTAAACCCTTTTTATCTAATCTAGGATTAAACTCAGCAATCCCTGTTGATTTAAGTTCGTATATATCTTTATTTGTATTAAGAGTTAAAACAATAGTTGTCTCAAAACGCAAGTTTTTAAAGTATCCTTCTAAATACACTTCAACTGATTTAGTCTGTTGGCTTGCTGAAAAGTAAGAAATTGTGTAGGTAAATTCTGAGGCAATGTACTGCGTTTTTAAGGCTCTGCCGTATTTAAAGATATCTGAGCTGTGCTCTGTGGTAATTGGATTTACTTTTAAAAACTCTACTTTAATTGTCTCTGTATCTAAGTTTTTAAAGTCAGTGAAAGTTTTTACTTTTTTAAAAGACAGTTCTTGTCCTTGCTTTAAGTAGTAGGTAACTGACACTGAGTTCGTTAAGAAGTTTTTGTTTAACTCTAAAACTAAGTTAGAATGGTGTTTTTCATCTACATTAAGTAGTTTAAAGTCAGACTCAGTTAAATCAAATAGGTAGGTACTTTTGTTTTCTTTACTTAAAATTAAGTCAGCGTCTTGAAAAGTCTTAGTTAAACTCTCTTCACTGTCTTCCGGCTCAATTGCGGGTTGCGAGGCTTTTTTAAAACCAGTTAATTTAAGGATGTGCACGCTAGAAAGTAGGTTTTTGTGCACTAACTTGTAAGTTATGATAATTTCTTCGTTGTGGTCTTCAAACTTGGGTTTAATTAGTGTAAAGTCAGAATCCTTCCAACCATAGGTTTCTTTAAAACTATAAATAAAGTCATCTGGGTCAACTTCGTCAATCGGTTTGCCTAAAAACTTATCTAAGTTTTTTACGAACATAGACTTTGCTACAATATTTAGCATAACGCGGTCCAGAGTTTTTGGTTTTTGAGGCTCAGGACTAGGAGTAGGGTTAGGCGGAATTACTTCATTTTGACCGTTATCTGAATTCGGCTTAGGTTTTGTTTTAGGTTTGCATGAAAAAAGCACGAAACCACTTAGCAAAAAAACAATTAAAAAACTTATTTTCCTAATCATTATGAACCTCGCTTTATGAACCAACTTTCTACTTTATTATAAGTCTGTTTTAAAACTTATGTAAACTAAGACTAAAAAAGCACATTAAGCCTCATTTGAAAGTGCTTTTTTTGCTTTGTTTATCTAATTAGCCAAGTAAGTTAAACTCAGCTAGTTTTTGGGCAACATAATTTGGGTTAAAGAAGTTTGCGATGTTGTCGTAGTCTTCAGTAAAACCGTAGTTGTAGTTAGGTTCAACTCCAAACTCAGCCTCACGGTGTGCTGCTTCTACGGTTTTTTTGGCAGTTAAATACACGCTGTCAGAAGAGTAGTCAACAACAGACCCACACGGTAAGTAAGCATGAGTGGTACTAGACGCGCCACCTCCGGTTTTAGTGCCAATAACTGGCATGATTTTGTTATCACGAACTATACCTGCAATCATGGAGGCCGATGAAAACGAACCTACACTAGTTTGTAGAAATGAACGCTTGAACTTAGGAAGTTCAGTGTCTTTTAAAGTGGTTCTTGCATAAGTTGTGTCAGTTTTGTAAGTCGCGCAGTTGTACTCACTATAAAAAATTTCTTTATCCGGGCCTGCTAAAGCCGCTACAAACTCAATCGCTGAGTAAACATCACCCCCTCCGTTAATTGCTAGGTTGATAACTAAGTTTTCCACAGTTGGGTAATCTTTTTTAATCTTTTTAGTTAGTTCTAAGTATTTGTCTAGAATACTTTTGTCGTTTTCGTCTACATAGTTGATTTTAGTTAAGTTAATGATAGCAGTTTTACCGTCATTTGAAATTTCAATTTCTTTATTTACTTTTTCTGCCATCGCATTTTTTATTACTTCGATTTTTTGTTTATTTTCGTTGTCATACTGACGGTTGCCGTTGACATAAAGAAAAGCAGAGGCAAGAGCGAATAGTCCTGAGTGGAAGTCTTCTGTGTCTTCTAGTAGTTCATTTAGAGTTTGATAGTAATCGCTTGAGTTTTCAGTTAGTAGATTTTCTTTACGTTTGTTGATTGAGTCTATCAGTTTTTCTTTACGGTCAATTGCCCAGTAGTACTCAGAGACAAAGAAGTTAATTGACTTAAACCATAGTGAATATACTGAACTTGGTACTTTTTCTTCATCATTATCATCAGCATGTGGATAGAACTTACCATATTTTTCATTTGCATCATCAGGGTCAATTGATTTATCTCCGTCACTTCCAACTTCGTTAGTGCGAATTTCATATCCTGTCCAGTAAGTCGCAAATCCACTTTTTTCGTGTACTATCATAGAAAGCACAGAAACCGGTAACACCGGTTCTTTACCGTTTTGTTGCCAACCCATAAGTTGGTATTTTTTTAAATCAAAAATACGGCCCTTTTCTTTATCTGGTCTAGACACAATTCTACCTCTGAAGCGGTAGTCTGAAAAAGACACAAAATCACCTTCTTCTTCTGAAAAAATATCGTCAAGTAAAGAAACTTTAGAAATAGTTAACTTACCACTTAAAGCATCGTAGTAAATTTCGCTAGTTAAAGTATAGTTTTCAACCTTTTCAACTCCAGGAGGGGTTGAGGTAAACTCAAACTCTTGAATTAGTTTAAGTGAGTAAACGTGTCCGTTTT
The DNA here is from genome assembly GCA_963539745.1 of uncultured Acholeplasmataceae bacterium. Taxonomy (GTDB): domain Bacteria; phylum Bacillota_I; class Bacilli_A; order Acholeplasmatales; family Acholeplasmataceae; genus CALISC01. Next base: position 11,259 of record CAUTNJ010000013.1, on the reverse strand, counting down.
GTGCTTTTTCAATGCGTTTTTTTAAGGTGTAAACTCTGCCTTCTTGGTCTTTTTGATTTTTGTATTCCTTGCGGTAGTCAACTAAGTTGCCAAGTGCTTTAAAGAAATTTTCCAAAGTTGTGTAGTAAACTTCTTTTTCAACTTCAACAGCCTTTAAGGGTTTAACGCCTAGTTTTTTATTTTTAGAAGTGTGTCTAATGTCTTTTTCTTGAGTTGATTTTGGTGTGAAGCCCGGAGTTGCTGGGTTTTTTTCAACTCCAGATAAATCTACTTTATTTTTAGGTTCTTTAGCCTGTTCTAAGTCGCCTTTACCTTCTCCTTCTGGGTCTTCTGGAATTTCGGCAGTAGCGCCAGGATCTGGCTTTATTTGTTTTTGAATTACAGGATATAGGTTTTTGTTTTCTTTTTTGGCCTCAAGCGAAGAAAGCGGAGTAGTGCCGCCTTTTTGGTTAGTCCACCCAATAAGTTTCTCGTCGCTTGCAAGTTTTAGTTGAGAGTCTGAAAAACCTTGGTAGATTTGTTCTCCTTCGGTGTACTCGATTGCTTCAATTAAATCGCCAGTTTTGTCAAAGAAGTTAATAGTAATTTTTTTAGTTGGACCTTGATTTTCTTTTTGGCGGTAGGCAGGATACAGGTTTTTGTTTTCTTTAGTGGCTTTCAAATCAGGAACAGCAGCCTCTCCTTTAAAAGGAGTCCATCCTAAAAACTCTTCATCTGCACCAAGTCCAAGTTGTTTATCAGAAAAAGTTTTTGAAATACTTTGGCCAAAGTCGTGCTCAATGGCTTCAATTAAGTTACCTTTTTTGTCAAAGAAGTTAATAGTAATTTTTTTAGCATTTTCTTTTAGACGGTAAACTGGATACAGACTTTGGTTTTCTTGAGTAGCCTTAATTGAATCTAAAGCAGTTTGACTGTTTTTTAAATTGCTCCAACCCACAAACTCCTCATCTTGAGATAAGCCAAGTTGCTCACGAGTAAACGCCTTTTTAATTGTTTCGTTTTCGGTGTACTCAACTTTTTGAATTAAACTGCCCACTTTGTTAAAGAAACTAACTTCTAGTTTTTTAACTTTGTCTAAAGCTGGAACTGTAAAGTCAAAAGAAACTGTTTTGCCACGTTCATTTTTAGCAATCAGTTCATATTTTTGGTCAATTTCGTTTCTGACAATTTTAACAGTAGCCCCAGAAATCTCAGATGCACCTTTTTCGTTCTTTTTAGGAATGTATTTTAGGGTCCATTTGATTTTTACACCCTGAATTTCTTGTGGTAAATTAAAACTTGATTTAACTATTTTACTCTTACCAAAAGGTGCTTCCATTCCGAGAAACGCTTTGTCTTTTGGGTTAACACAAGAGGCAAGTGTAAAAATAAAGGTAAATAGCATAATTAGCGATAAGATTTTTTTCATTTTTGCTCCTTTACGAACTGATTTAATTATAGTTTGTTTATAAGTAAAATAAAAGTTTTTTAAACCGATTAAGCCATATTTTATTTAATATTTTTGCTATTAAAAACTTGCTTAAAATGTTCGGTACATATGTTAATCCAATAAGATTAAACACAAATAATAACCTTTTCTCGCCAGATGACAATTTAATACGACAAATTACCAATATTGGCGTGAATAATCTAGCCATAATTGAGTTATGTAAGCTAAATATGTTAAAATGGCCATGAAAAAAGAGGTACACGGTGAGAAAGTTTGACTATCTAAAACTGATTGAATTATCTTTACCAGCTAGAGTTCACGATATTATTGCAAAAATACATGAATGCAAGGTAAACAAGAAATATACGCCGAAAACCGCCCAGATGTTTTGACAAAAATGACTACTTTGTCAAAAAATACAAAGTACCAGATCTTCAAACGCTATTGAAGGAATTTATACAAACGAAACCAGATTAAAAGAATTGATGAACAATAAAGCAAAGCAAAGAAAAAGAGATGAAGAAGAAATAGTGGGATATAGACGCGTGCTTGATTTAGTTCATGACAATTATTTGCATATTGAGTTTAATAAAAGTAACATTTTAACTTTACACAATCAACTGTATTCATATTCCTTTAATATTCACAAAGGAAATTTAAAAACAAAGGATAACTCAATTGTAGAAGTAGACTCAAACGGAAATAAAAAAGTTCGTTTTCAGCCAGTAAGTTCCTTTGAAACAGAAAGATATTTTGACGAAATGATAAAAGCATACAGCGAAGCCATAAAAGAAGGAATTCCGCCACTACTGATAATACCAACTGTTATACATGATTTTCTGTGTATTCACGCGTTTTATGATGGAAACGGTAGAATGAGCAGAATTTTAACACTACTTTTGCTATATAAAGCCGATTATTTTGTTGGTAAATATATCAGTATTGAAATGCTAATTGAAGAAAGTAAAGACACCTATTTCGAGACTTTGCAAAAATCCAGTGAAAATTGGTATACTGGCGAAAACAACGAACTTCCTTTTATTAAATATATGCTTTGAATTATTTTAAAAGCGTATCAAGAGTGTGAAGATAGATTTAAACTGATCACCAAAAACAGATTAACATCGCAAGAAAGAGTTTTGCAAGTTTTTAAAAAAACATTAAAACCCTTGTCTAAAAGCGATATTTTAATTCTTTTGCCAGCGCTATCACAACGAACAGTTGAAAGAGCGTTAAAAGAGTTGCAAGATAACATTAAAATAAAACAAATTGGCAGGAAGTTCAACCAAATATATTAAGATTTAAGTCTTGAAAAGGACTTAAAGTAAAGTGTTTTTAGAGATTCAAAATCAACTTAAATTTAAATTAAGTCTATCTCAAACTAGCGCTTAAATGCTATACTTTATATGTGAATTACGTCATTAAAAACCAGTCTCTTGCCTATTCTTTAAAAAGAATTAAAGAGGTTAAAAAATCAATAGAATCTGACTTTATTTTTCTTGATTTAGCAGATTGTACTATATCTGAAATCACCAACGAATGCCAAACAGTTGGCTTAATTTTGAGTCAAAAAAACCTAGTTTTGACTAACTTAGAGCAGCTGCTTAGAAGTGAAAAAAACACAGCAGACCTTGTAAAATGCCTAAACTTAGTTAAAGAAAGCACTAAAGTTAATTTGTACTTGATTTTAGATAAAGTTGATTTTACTAATCCTAATTTAAATAAAATTATGTTAATTGCCGAGTACTTTGATTTCTCTGAAATTCCTTTAAGTGAGTTTACAGAAATTATCAAAAAAGAAATTAAAGAACCTGGTAAATTTGCAAATTTAGTTGAAAGTCTGAAAACTATTTTTTTAACTGATTACGACTTATTTTTATCTGAACTAAACAAAGTTAAATTAGCAATAAGCGCTAATTTAGCAGAAACCGTAATAATTCAAGCGCTTAACTTAAAAACAGAAACTAAAGATGTTTTTACTTTAATTAAACTAATTTTAAACAAAGAAAAGAAACAAGCCATTGCTTTGTTTAATGAGTTTGTAAGTGCCGGCGTTTCTTTGACTCACTTAAATAAGTTAATATATTTAGCCTATTTAAACCTATACTTAGCAAAGCAAGCAAGTTCTTCTTCAAACCCAGTTGAAACACTGAGTACCTCTGCTTTTGTATCAAACACAAGAGCCGCGCTTATCTTAAAAGAAGCGAAAGTTTTTCCTGAAACTTACCTTGTAAATAAAATGCGGAAACTTGCAGACTTTGACTATTTATTTAAATACGACACTAGAAATATTCAAGATGTTTTTAATTTTTTTATCATGGAGGACTAAAAATGGATTTAAAACACAAAAAAATAATATTGTTTGACTTAGAGACCACTGGCCTTGACTCTTTTAAAAACGAAATTATTGAGTTTGGAGCAATTTTGCTTGAAAAATCAGGCAAAGACTACAAAGAAGTTAAAAGAGTTGACCTTTTAATTCAAAACAAAGAACCAATTCCAGAAATTATTACCGAACTTACTCATATCACCCAAGAAATGATAAACGAAAGCGGAGTAACAAAAGCCGCGGCTTACCAAGAAATTAAAGAACTGCTTAAAGACGAGCCGATTTTAATTGGCTACAACGTAAACTTTGACTTGAATTTCTTGCATCGCTTTATTTGCATGTTTGAACCAGATTACCGTCTTGAAAACGATGTTTTAGACGTAATTGCGCTTTACCGAGACTTCAATGGCTTTCCTTGGAAGTTAAAAAATGCTATTGCTAAATACGGAGTTACAACCGAAAATACACACAGAGCGTGCGACGATATTTTGGCAACTTACGAAGTAATGCTTAAAATGTTTGAAGAACATGCAGAAAACGGGGTACTTTTAACACATTATGTTAATACTTTGGGATATCCTGTTGCCTATCCAGTGCCAGAAAACTTAAGGTTTACACAAATCCTATATTTGCCACAACGTGGAGGCCTTAAAGATATTTTGACCTTCAAACTAGATAAAAAAATGCGATAACTCGCATTTTTTAAAGAATATATTTAGTTTTAAAGAGTTTTTTTGAAAAAAAGAAAAGGAGTTTCTTTAAAAACTCCTTTCTTATAGCTGATTAACTTTAAGCGCTAAATTAGATTTATGGCGAGCAACGAAGTTTTTATGATAAATTCCTTTGCTTTGGCCCATGTCTAATTTCTTGTATGCTGCGTTTAATGCTAAAATTGCTTGAGTCTTATCACCTTGTTCAACGGCTAAGTTGACTTTCTTCATTGCAGTTTTGCAAGCTGATTTAAAAGACTTGTTGCGCAAACGAGCCTTTTCGTTTGTTTTGTTTCTTTTAATCTGTTGTTTGATGTTAGCCATAATTCCTCCAACGTTATCAATTATACATTATTACGCATTTTTTTAAAAGAAAAAAGGAGATTTTAAATGACAATTGCCAACAAAATTACTTTAAGCAGAATTGCTTTGATTCCAGTTTCTTTAATTTTGCTTTTTGTGCCAAGTCTGCAGGCAGAAATTCCTGGTTTTTTTCAAATCACAATTGCCCAATTGGTTTTTCTAATGCTTTTTTGTCTCGCTTCGTTAACAGACTTTTTAGACGGATATCTTGCCAGAAAACGTGGTGAAGTTACAACTTTTGGTAAATTTCTAGACCCAATTGCCGACAAGATTTTGGTGTTTGCCGCGTTGCTTTTTTTACCAGTTTTCCCGTTTTGGCAAGCACAATTTAGCATAAAAATATCCGGTATTCGCTTATTTTTACTGCTTTATTTAGTTTCGGTTCTCTTAATTTTAACACGTGAGTTTTTAGTTACCGCAGCTAGATTAGTTGCAGTTGGTGAAAACAAAGTAGTAGCTGCTGCTTGGCTTGGCAAAGTCAAAACAGCCTTTACTCTATGCGTGCTAATTTGGCTGCTTTTCAATGGCTTTATTCTAGATAAGATGATAACTCCTCTTTTTCCTGCAATTTCTTTTTCTTTAATTTTAATTTCAGTTATCTTAACTATCTGGTCGGGTATGCAATACATTTGGCAACTTAGAGCAGAAATTTTTAAATCAGTTTAGACGAAAAACTAGTAAAAAGTCAAACACTATCTTGGTGTTTGGCTTTTTTTAACATATTATTATTTCGCTTATTTAGGCGTTTTTATACTCATTTTGCAAATAAATTTGCAAAAAAATAAATTATTTTTAAGTAATTTTTTTGCCTCGGCTAAATATATATGCGAGGTAACTTAAATGACAAAGAAAACAACTGATAATACAGAATTTCAAAAAATATTTGAAAATATTGAAAAACAATTTGGCAAAGGTTCCGTAATGATTTTAGACGGAGACGAAGCGTTTGAAAAAATCGCAACTATTCCAAGTGGTTCACTCGCTTTAGACAAAGCACTTGGAGTTGGTGGATATGCGCGCGGCAGAATTGTTGAGATTTACGGACCTGAGTCTAGTGGAAAGACTACTTTGACTTTACATGCAATCAAAGAAGCACAAAAGCAAGGCTTGGTTTGTGCTTTTATAGATGCCGAGCATGCACTTGACGTCAATTACGCAAAAGCACTCGGCGTAGATTGCACAAATGTTTTGATTTCACAACCAGACAGTGGTGAGCAAGCCCTTGAAATTACCGAAGAACTGATTAAAAGTGGCAAAATCGGACTAGTGATTGTAGACAGCGTTGCTGCATTAGTTCCAGAAGCCGAACTAGCCGGTGATATGGGAGACAGTCACGTTGGACTACACGCTAGACTAATGAGCCAGGCTATGCGGAAACTTTCGGGAATTGTTGCAAAATCCAACACCACTTTAATTTTTATTAACCAAATTAGAGAAAAAGTTGGTGTGCTTTTTGGTAGCCCTGAGACAACAACTGGAGGCCGAGCGCTTAAGTTTTATGCAACTCAACGTATAGAAGTGAGAAAAGGCGAAAGTTTAAAACAAGCAGATGGCACACTTTACGGCAATTTAGTTAACATTAAAGTAGTTAAAAATAAAGTTGCCTCGCCTTTTAGGTCTTGTTCTATAGAACTTAGATACGGAACTGGTTTTTCAAGAGTTTCAGAAATTATCAATTTAGCGGTTGAAAAAAATCTAATTCAACGAGCTGGGTCTTGGTTTTCATTAAAAGACGAAAAAATCGGCCAAGGCAAGGCCCAAGTTGAGCAATACTTACTGAAAAATCCAGAGATTATGGCTGAACTTGAGTTAGAAATTCAAAAACCTGAATAATTTCCTTTATTTTAGTTTAAAAAAGCCGAGGATAAAATAATTTAGTAGTTCATTCTTCTCCTTTCTGCTAAATTGTTTTAACCAGGCTTTTTTATTTTCAAAAAATACTTTCAAAAAGCAAAAATATAATATATAATTAACATTATGAAAGAAACAAAAAAAGGCCTGTTAATTGTGATGTCTGGTCCTTCTGGGGTGGGTAAATCTTCAATTAGAAAGGCGTTGTTTGAAAAAGTAAATAATTTTGTTTTCTCAGTTTCAGCAACCACTCGCTCTCCTAGAAACGGTGAGAAACACGGAGTTGACTATTATTTTATTTCTGAAAAAGATTTTAAAGCAAAACTAGATAATCAAGAGTTTTTGGAATGGAATTATTTTGTTGGCAACTACTATGGCACACTTTTTGAAGAAGTTGAGAGACTAAGAAGAACTGGTAAAAACGTAATGGTGGAAATTGATGTCAACGGTGCTTTAATGGCTAGAAGTGTACTAACTGATGCAATTTATATATTTATTGCCCCGCCTACGAAAGCAGATTTAATTTCAAGACTAAAACAACGCGGAACTGAAACTGACCAAAGAATTTCTGAACGCATTGAAAAGGCGAAAAACGAGTTTAAATGCGCAGATAAATATGATTATATAGTTATCAACTCAGAAATCTCTAAAACTGTAGAAACTCTGCAGGCTATAGTTTTGGCCGAAGAATGTCGTTCTGAACGCAGTTTTAAAAGTTACATAGAAGCAATTCAAAAGGAGAAATAATTTATGAACAAACAAAAAGACGGGATGCGCTATCCTTCAATTGATGAACTGACTAAAATTATCAATTCAAAATATAAACTAGCATACACTTCTGCAAAAGTTGCTAAACTTATTCAAAGCAAGAAAATTCATGTTGAAAACTCACTTTGCGACAAAGAAGTTGGCAAAGCACTTGAAGAAATTTTGGCCGGAAACGTTCAAATTGAGTTTTAATTTCAATTCAAGATAACTTAGTTTAAAACTAAGATATGAAATTAACACTTGAAGAAAATTTAAAAAATCTACCCCAAAACCCAGGGGTTTATATTATGCGCGACTTAGATAGTCGCGTTATTTATGTTGGCAAGGCAAAAAACTTAAAGAACCGTGTGCTTTCTTATTTTAAAGCCAAAGTTTTTGGCAAAACCGCACTTTTAGTTAAAGAAATTGAAAACCTTGAATACGTTGTTTGCAACACAGAACAAGATGCACTGATTTTAGAGCAAAACTTAATTAAGGAATACAGGCCAAAATACAACATTAGACTAATTGACGACAAGACATATCCATACATTGTGGTAGTTGAAAAACCCTACACCAAACTTTTGGTAAAAAGAGTACGTAAATTTAACTTCAACGGTTTTGGCCCTTTTCCAAATACTTTTCAAGCAAGAGAAACTTGTGAGGTTTTGAACCGAATTTTTCCCAAAAGAGTCGGAAAAATTTCTAAAACTGACCAAGATATCTTAACAGGTCTTGCAAATAACTTAGGTATATCTGATTTAGAAAAAGAGTTTACGTCAAAAGAACTTACCAAAGCAGTTAAACGCGTTTTTCAAAGCAAGGCTAAAGATATTTTAAAAACATTAACCGCTAAAATGAAAGAGTGTGCAAAAAACTCAGACTTTGAGTTAGCACTGGATTTTAAAAATCTAATTGAGGCAATTAAAGCAACAATAGTAGACCAAACCGTCAATAGTAACGACACACAAAACAGAGATATTATTGGCATTGCGTTTGACGAAAAATACGTGGCTATTTCTATTTTGATTCAAAGATTTGGTAAAACTGTTGACCAGAAAAGAAATATTTTTGAGTATGTTGGCGACCCTAAAGACTATGCACTTCAGTATTTAGACCAAATTTATGAATCTAGAATTTATTCAGATGAACTACTATTTTCAGATAATTTTCAAGCAGAAGACTTAAGCACTAGATTTGGCAAACTAGCCAAAATTCCTAAAAAAGGCCAAAAACATGACCTGACTAAACTTGCTCAAAAAAACGCAGAAAGCATCTTGACTAAGTTCAGCGCTGTGTATTTAGAAAAGTCTTTAATTTTAGAAAAAGGACTGGAAGAACTAGAAAGCAAAATTGGTTTTATGCCTGAGACCATTGAGGCTTACGACAACGCACAAATTCAAGGACAGGCGCAAGTATCTGGCTGTATAGTTTTAAAAAATGGACAGTTTTTAAAGTCTCTTTACCGCAAATTTAACTTAAAAAATACACCTAAAAACGATGATCTTGCTGGGATTAAAGAAGTTATTTCTAGACGCATTAAAGACCCAGAAATCGCTTATCTACCCGATTTAATTGCAGTTGATGGCGCTGAAAACCAAGTTAAAGCAGCCATTGAGCAAATTAGTCTATTAAACAAAAATATTCCAGTTATCGGACTTAAGAAAAACGAACACCATAGACTAACTGCTTTAGTTTTCAACGGCTCTTCGTGTGAACTTGATAAACACAGTTATTTATATAAGTTTTTAATTAGAATTTCTGAAGAAGTCCATAGGTTCTCATATCAAACTCATAAAGCGAAACTCTTAAAAACAGCCTTTAAAACAAAGTTAGATAATTTAACTGGAATTTCAGACACAAAAAAACGCACGCTAATTCGTCATTTTGGCTCGGTTGCAAAACTAAAGTCTGCCAGCATCGAGGAACTCAAAACATTTAAATTAAGGTTAAATCAAATTAGACAAATCAAGGAGTTAAAAGAATGAACCAAGCCACAATCGTTGTTAAAAAAATTTCTAAACTCAAAAGAGAAATTGAAGCACTTGAAAATAATAAAGTGCTTCGTTTTAGGCTACCAAAAAACTTAAATTATTTCCTTGAAATTATTAAAGTCAGCTACTTAGTTGAACTTGAGTTTCAAGAAAACCCAGTGGTTTCAAAAAAAGACCACGATAAGTTTTTCCAAATAACCGGAATTTTAAAAATATCTGCACTTAACCCCAAAAGACTAATTTTTGATTTAAATAAAATCAGAAGCGAAATGTATCAAACTCTACTTACTTTTGATAAACTTTGTTTTATTGACTTTGAAATGACTTTACTTCCTTTAAGGAAAATTAAATCACCTCAACAAATCATTCAGTTTGGCTATGTGTTGACTGACCAAAACAAAAAAATATTGGCAAAAAAAACCGAGTTTGTCAAATCTAGTTTAGAAATTGACAAAAAAACTACTGAGTTTTTAACACTTGACTTAGAGCAATATAAAAAAACTGCGATTACCTTTAAAAATTTTTACAATGAACTAAAAAAACTAAAAGAAACTGGAACTAAGTTTGTGGTCTGGGGCAACTTTGACTACCCTTGTTTAACTGCGAACATAAAGTTCCACCAACTTCCTAATTTCTTTGAAAAAACTGACTTCGTTGACCTGTCTCGCCTGCACAAAGACTACTTTGTCTTAAAAAACGACGTATCTCTTTTTAATGCTTACAAAACTTATTTTGAAAAAGAACCTGGCAAAAAAACCCACGATGCGCTAATGGATTCAGTAGTTTTAATGGAAGTTTACTTTAAATTTTTCAACTATATTTCTATTCAATCAAATAATTTGTAAAATATCCACGATGTGGTAAAATTATTTTGTTAAGTGAATAGAGACGTAGACGTAATATAACGGTTATTATACGGCCTTGCCAAGGCTGAAATGGGGGTTCGATTCCCCTCGTCTGCTCCATTTGATTATAAACTCTGATGTTAATCAGAGTTTTATTTTTAAATAAACAAGATCATTAAAAAGGTTATAAAAGGAGGGTTAAATTGGATAAAAACGAAATTTATATTGGCGATAATTTAGCAATTATGAGAAGCGCTGAATTTAAGAAGTTTAAATCAACGATAGACTTTATTTACATTGACCCACCTTACAATACAAAAAATTCTAAATTTGTATATAGCGACAATAACTCAAAATGGTCTCTAGACATTAAACTAAGACTAATTGAAGCAAAAGAATTGCTAAAAAAAACAGGAGTAATTTTTATTTCAATTGACGACAACGAATTTGCTAATCTTGTCCAAATTTGCGACGAGGTTTTTGGTAAGGAAAACAAAGCCGGGGTTTTTATTACAAAACAATCTCAAAGAAGCAATGCTAAACATATCAATGTGGTACACGAGTATGTAGTTGCCTATGGTAAGTCGAAATCTAATTTACCAAAATTTTACATCAATAGAATAGAGACACCTACCGAAGGTAAAAAAATAAAACAAATAATTCAAAAAGTAAAAACTGCACACAAAAAGTCTTTTACTCATGCAATTGAAATACTAAAAAAAAGCATTAGTGAATATGTTTTGGAAACTGGTGAGACTTGGATAGTAAACTATTCAAATATTGATGAAAACGGCGAGATATACTTTGCAAAAGACTTATCTACTCCAGGTGAACCAAATTATTTAAAAATTGATGAAATCAACCTAACTTTAGAACCGCTTAAATCACGTGGGTGGTCTAGTAAACAAAAGTTTATTAAGTTGTATAAAGAAAATAAACTATGTTTTAAAAATAAAAGAAGCTCTGCCAGCCTGTACGGTTCCGATCTTTG
>CAUTNJ010000012.1:0-21109 GCA_963539745.1 uncultured Acholeplasmataceae bacterium | reverse complement strand
TTGAAATGGTTGCAATGGGTGCAGACGTACCTGCTATTAACTTACCTGACAACATTCACGAAAAATGGTAATTTAGTTTAAACATCGCCAAAACTAAAAGGGTATACACGCAAGTGCATACCCTTTTAACATTATTAAAACTAAGTGTTAAACAATTTTAATTAAAATTTAAAAATCATTTTAAAATAAACCATAAATGGCTAAATAAAGCCCTTTTATCTAGGTTTTGAAAACAATTTAAACCACGAAAATGTGGTATAATTAACGAGTATTGAGGTATCAAAAATGGATATAATTAACCCAGATTTACAAACTAACGAAGTTACTACTTCAAAGAAAAAAAGAAAACCTAAAAAACCTTATTCTAAAGCAGAACAAATCATTATTTGGATAATTATTGTTTTTTCTGCCTTGACAATTCTGTTGTCTGCTGGTTTTGGTATTTACTACGGAATTAAATACGACTACGATAACCGCCGCAAACCACTTGACGACATCACCACCATCACTACTGGCGACTTTGAAACTATTATGGCTAAGAAAAAAGGTGTTGCTCTTTCTTCACTTAAGTTCTCTGGCAACAACAATATAGACTTTACTTCAAAACGCTATATCTATATTTTATTTTACGACCAAAAAGAGCGTTCTTACACCAGATACTCAAAGTCTCTGCGCAAGTTAATTAAAAAACTAAAAGGCGACGTTTTGATTTTAGGTGTAAATATTCCAGATTCTGAAGAAAATAAGTTTATGGATATTGCTAACTTTCCTGACTATAAAAATCCAGATGGTTCAATTACCCACAAGGAAGACGTCAAAGTGCCAATGTTTTTTCAAAGCACACCAGAGGGTGATTTTGAAAAACAAATGCGTGCAAATAACTTCAAAGATATCTACAACATCTTAAACACCCACAAAGACCCTAAAAAATAAAAAATACTTTTTAAAAATCAAAGGAAACTATAAATGAACGCAGAAATTATTAAACAAATCGCTGACTCACTTCAAATTAAAGAAAGCCAAGTTAAAGCAACTCTTGCATTACTTGAAGAGGGTGGCACAATTCCTTTTATCGCCAGATACCGAAAAGAAGTGACTGGCAACTTAGATGAAGAGCAGATTAACGAGATTAACAAGGAATATGAATACCAAGTTAACCTAAAACAAAGAAAAGAAGATGTTTGCAGACTAATTGACGAAAAAGGGATGCTAACGCCTGAACTGAAAGCCGAAATAGAGGCTTGCACTAAGTTAGTGGAAGTTGAAGACCTTTACCGTCCATTTAAAGAAAAGAAAAAGACTAAAGCAACTGAAGCCATTAAAGCTGGCCTTGAACCACTTGCTCAGTTTATCTTATCCTTTCCAGATACAGAAATTGAACCTGAAGCCGAAAAATATATAAACGAAGTAGTTAAAACAAAAGAGGCGGCAATTCAGGGAGCACTATACATTATCGCTGAGCAAATTTCTGACAATGCAGAGTACCGCAAATGGATGCGAGAATACGTTTTTGCAAACGGACAACTAGTTTCAAAGAAGAAAAAAGACGCAGTTGACGAAAAAGGCGTTTACGAGATTTACTATGAGTTTCAAGAACCGTGCACTAAGGTAAAGGAATATAGAGTTCTCGCCATTAACCGCGCTGAGAAAGAAAAAGTAGTTACTGCTTCTATAGAATGCGAAAACGCAGATATCCTTGCTTATCTTGAAAAACAAGTTATTTTAAAACCTAAAAGCACCGCAACTCCACACCTTAAACTTGCAATTCAAGATAGTTTAAAACGTTTAATTTATCCTTCAATTGAAAGAGAAATCAGGGCAGAGCTGACCGAAAAAGCAGAAGACCAGGCAATTAAAGTGTTTACCCTAAACGTTGAAAAACTGCTTCTACAACCACCAATTAAAGGCAAAATGGTGCTAGGTATTGACCCTGGTTTTAGAACTGGCTGCAAAATGGCGGTAATCTCGCCAACCGGACAACTTTTGGAAGTCGGCAAACTTTTTTTCCACGATTTCTTTAAAGAAGAACATAGAGTAGCAGCCCTAAAAGATTTGCTGACTATAATTCGCAAACACAACGTAGAAATCATAGCAATTGGAAACGGAACTGCTTCTCGCGAAACTGAGGAGTTTGTGGCAAAAGTTATCACTAAGGCTAAACTGGACGTTAAGTATGTAATCGTTTCTGAAGCAGGCGCTTCTGTGTATTCAGCATCTGAAGTTGCGCGCGCTGAGTTTCCAGACCTGCAAGTTGAAGAGCGTTCTGCTGCTTCAATTGCCAGAAGGCTACAAGACCCACTTTCTGAACTTGTTAAAATTGATCCAAAATCCATCGGAGTTGGTCAATACCAACATGATGTTTCTCCAAAAAAACTAAACTCAGAACTAGCGTTTGTTGTTACCACTGCCGTTAACTCAGTCGGAGTTGATCTAAACACCGCATCAACTGCCCTGCTTACCTATGTCTCTGGTCTAAACTCCAAGCAAGCAAAGTCAATAGTTGATGCCAGACAAAGCAAAAAAGGCTTTAAAAACCGAGAAGAACTCAAAGAAGTTGCCTACATTACTAACAAAGTATACGAACAAGCCGCTGGTTTTCTTCGCATCACGGATGGTGATGAAATTCTAGACATGACGCCAATTCACCCCGAGTCTTACTCAGTTGCCAAGGCTTTGATGAACAAGTTTGACATCCAAAAACAAGATATCGGCAAAGTTGAAATAATTGACGAAAAACTCAAAAACTTTAGTTTAACTAAAGAAGCAGCTGAGTTAAATACAGACCACTATACTTTGGAAGATATTGTAAAATCTTTAAAACAACCCCTTAGGGACCCAAGAGACTCATTTCCGCAACCTTTGCTTAAATCTACAATTTTAGAAATTAAGGACTTAACTATTGGCATGGAAGTGGAAGGAACTGTCAGAAACGTTGTAGACTTTGGGGCATTTGTAGACATTGGACTACACGAAGACGGTCTAATTCACATCTCAAAAATGGCCAAACGATTTATCAAGCACCCGTCTGAAGTTGTGCAAGTTGGCGATATCGTTAAATGCTATGTTGTCGCGATTGACGAAAAAAGAGGCAAGGTCGGCTTGGCTCTTGAAAAAGACTTAATTTAATGTAATAATTTAAAAAGTAGTTTTCAAAACTACTTTTTTCCTGGAGTGATACTCAAGAGGCTGAAGAGGACGCACTGCTAACGCGTTAGGGCGAGAAATTGCCGCGAGGGTTCAAATCCCTCTCACTCCGCCATTTAACTTACTATTTATTTACTTTTTTAGTTTAACTTAAAGGAGATAAATATGGACTTAAAAAAACTTAAAAAATTATCTATTGTTTCGCTAATTTTTGGCTTAATTACTGTGTTATTTGCTTTTTCTGTCGCCGGAATTAGACTGTATATTGAGTTTACGTTTGTTGGCAAAACTGGGATTGGCGTTGCTATTGCCGCCCTTGCTTGGGCCAATATTTTGCTCTATGTTTCCATTGCTTACTTAGTTTGGTTTTTAGTAAATCTATCTTTATATATCTATGTTTTTATTAAATTACATCCATATAAAGAAAACCCACATTTTGCTCTTTCAATAATTGGTTTTATCTTTCCAATTTTTCAGGTTATTGCCCTTATTCTCTACATCGTTAAAATCAACAAACTAATTAAAGCACAAACCTTAGAGCCAGACAGCGATGTACAAATTACTGAAATTTTAAACTAATTTTAGTTTTTTCTCCTGTTGTTTATCTCTGTTTAAAAATATACATTTTGAGGCTAAAAAAATAGTTAAACTGTAAGTCACACACTTACTAAAAATTAAACCAAATTAACACTTAATTGACAATTTTTTGCTATCTTGATATACTAATTAAGTGTTTGAAACAGGCCTATAGCCAAGCGGTAAGGCAACAGACTTTGACTCTGTCATTCGTAGGTTCAAATCCTGCTAGGCCTACCATTTTTATGAATAAATCCACCTAATGTGGATTTTTTTATTTTCTTGCATAAACAACGATTTGCTTAAGTTTAAAATATAGACTTCAAAACATTAAATTGATATTAATCAGAATTATTATTTTATTTTTAACATTATTAAAAATAAACAAAATAGCACAGTAATACGAAATCAAATACCACAATAAAACGAAACAAAATAGCACAGTAATACGAAATCAAATACCACAATAAAACGAAACAAAATAGCACAAAAAAACGAAGTGAAAGATGATATAGTATTTCTGGTGAGTTATGGAATATAAAAAGAGAATCACAGACAAACTGTTAGAAGAAAAATTAGAGGCGTTTGGAGCTGTATTGATAGTAGGTCCGAAAGGTTGTGGTAAAACCACAACAGCAAAACAAAAGGCAAAAAGCATCATTGAGTTTCAAGACGAAGACACTAGAGAAAATATTTTACCTGTTGCAAATACCACTCCTTCAAAATTGCTTAAAGGTGAAAAACCGATATTATTTGACGAGTGGCAAGATGCACCTAAATTTGGGGTGCTATTCGTAAATCAGTTGACGATGAAAATAGAGTCGGAATGTATATTTTAACAGGTTCAACTTCTCAAGTAGTCAAAACACCGCACACAGGAACAATGCGTATTTCTACACTTAAAATGTATACCATGTCGCTTTACGAAACTGGTGAATCTAACGGAACAATTTCACTTATAGAATTATTTAATAACCTAGAAATTTTAAGAGAAGGTTGTAAAAGTGATTTAAACATTGATAATTTAATATTTGCAATTTGTCGTGGTGGCTGGCCAAAGAGTTTTGCACTAGAAAAAAATCTGCTAAATTATCAATAGCAAAAGACTTATTTAAACAAATCTGTAGTTCAGATATTTCTAGTATAGATGGAGTTTCGAGAAACAAGGTACTTACTGAAAACATTTTACGTTCATATTCAAGAAATATATGTACACTTACTGATAGTAAAACAATTTTTAAAGATGCAACTACTGTCACTGAAATTTCCTTGAAAACTTTTGAAAATTATGTAGATGCGCTTAGAAATTTGCATATTATTGATGATGTTAATGCTTGGTGTCCAGCAATTCGTTCAAAAACTGCAATTCGTTCTTCTGTCAAAAGAAATTTATGTGATCCGTCATTGGCAGTTGCAGCACTTGGTATTAACCCTGAGTATTTTGACAGGGATTTTAAAACTCTTGGCTTCTTATTTAAGTCTTTAGTAATTAGAGACTTAAGAGTTTATTCATCTGTTCACAATGGAAGAATTTCTTACTATAGAGACCGATATGGTCTTGAAGCAGATTGCGTACTTCATTTAGAAAACGGTAGATACGCATTAATTGAAATTAAATTAGGAGCAAGTGAAATAGATAAGGCGGCTAAACATTTGTTCAAAATTGAAAGGCTTGTAATTGAAAAAAATAAAACAGAGCAACAAATGCAATTACCGCCGCCAACTTTAAAGATAGTGATTACTGGAACTGAATACGGCTACATTAGAGAAGATGGCGTGCTTGTTGTTCCAATTGGTTGTTTAAAAGATTAGTTATACAACCTAAACTTTTTTACAAAAAAATATAACTAACAATAAAAACTTTATTATTATTTGCTATAACACCTTTGGCGATAAAAATGCATGGTTTAGTTTTTTTCTATCGTTTTTTAATCTTAAGTGTGTATTTTGCCACTCATTTTCAATAAAAAAGAGCGAAAGAATTTATTCTTTCGCTCAGAAATTTGCACCAAATATTGCATTATTTTTGATGCATTGTTTAATGGTTTGAAAAATAGTTTCTAACAAATTTGGTTGTGAACTTTTATTCAAATTCTACTTCTTCATTTGCTTTATTGTAAATATCAACACTGTTTTGAATGTCAACTTTATTAACTATCCAGCCTTTAAACAAACACTGCTGTATAAACTCCTGTATTCTATTAACACCGTTTACTTCTTTTAAGGTTATTACAACTCCAAACTTAAGTTTCTCACCATCTCCCACATTTAATCTTTCTTTCTTCTTGATGCTTAGACCCCACAAACCGTTTCCGTATTTTTTCTTTGGCTTTTTTGATAAACCAGTAGGGGTTTTGATGTTTTCACGAATATGTTTAACATTGTCCCATTTTCTATACAACGCACGAGCAGAGCTTTCATATAACAACACTTTGCCTTCATCTGCTTGCTTGTTTTCGTTAATTGAGTCAATTTTTATACTCCCATTATTTGAGTTTAATCTACCAAAATGAATATCTAGCTCAGTGTTTGTGTAGTCTACACCTTGATTTCTTGAACATTTGGGAAAATAACATAAAGTTGCCTTTGCAACAAAAGGTTGTTTTTGCTTATCTTCAGGAATTGGGACATTAAAATTATAAGCATTATATTTTTCAGACACACCGCTGACCATAAACTTAATTTCGTCGTTTGGAGTTTTTAAAATATCGTCAATTTTAACAGGAACCACACCGTATCCAATCAACTGTGGACTATAAGCTTTATCTTCCCAACCAGCAGCAGCATCTATAATCAAAGCCTTTGCAAGTTCCTTAGTCATGCCAACTACATGAATTAAATACGCAAGTTTTCTGGAAATCCACGGAGCAGCAAACGATGTACCTAAAGTAAAGGCTTCACCTAAAGGAGAACAGACTCTGATAAGTTTATTTCCATCTCCGCCGTAGTAGCTAACATCTGGCTTATTAAAAAAAGACAAAACCAAACCTTCACGTGAATAACTTGCCGGTTTTTGGTCAAACCCTACTGAGTTTACTACTAATGAGTTAATTGAATCTGCAGGCGCTCCAATTCTTTTTATATTTGACTTACTTGGTTTATTAGTACCTGCTACTACAAATACAACATCATTTTCATACTGAATTTTGTCTAAAAATGCAGCCTCTGGTGAAATAAAATTAGGATTGATTTCCATAGACGAGCCAAGTGATAAGTTCCACACTTTTATGTCTCTGTTTGCGACAACTATTTCTTTAATTGCTCTCAATACTGTAAAGGAACTAAAATATCCACTTGTAGCCACACCAAAGTGTCTAACTTTAAATCTACCGCAATCGTCGTTTAAGTTTGGATTGATACTTGAACCGTCAACAATAATAGATGAAACCATTGTACCGTGTTTATAATCTTCGGGTGATAGTTGAATTTCGCTGTCTAACATATTTCTAAAGTCAACCCATTTAGAAAAATACACATCTTTTTTAAACATAGTGTCAATTACTCCGACAGTTGGCTCATTTGTAGGCTCTGGAATTGTAGCAATTTTTACATCGGCTTGGTAAAAATCTTCTTTATCTAAAAGAGAAATATCACTAACTGCCATAGAAATTAAATATGGTGCTTTTGCTTTAAGTAAACTAAATTGATCGGGAGTAAGTAAAACAGTAGTATCATCGATTACTCGAGCATCTGAAAATTTGATACCGATTTTTTCCATAATTTCAGTTGTTTTAATGCCAGTCTTATAAATTGTGACGATTGCGTTTTCTTGTAATTCAGTTGTATCTCTTTCAACTCCAAATTTTTCTAAGTAATATGCATCAACTAAAATATTTACAAACCTACTTTTTTTAATTCCAACACTTGGATTTAAAAAAATACGTTCATGTTTTTTGTTGTTAATGTCTGATATATTTTTGTCAGAAATACTTTTACCAAAGTTTTTTTCTATTATTAAAATAACTTTCTCAATATAGCGAATTGCCTCAATTATGGTGTCGAACTCCACACAATGTGTGATGATGTGTTTTTTTATTGAATCTCCGCCAAATTTTGCACCAACTATAGTTTCATTGTTTTGTTTAGCACTGTTTCCAAACATCCCTTTAATTCTATTGCTCTTAGCGACAGTTTCTTTATAATAGGCGCTTATAAGCGGTTTTGGTAAGATTTTTTCTTTTTGCCAAAAATCCAATACTTCTTTAAAATCTTTCTTTAAGTTGTTTAAATGTTCAACTGAAACAAATCTGTTTGTAGGAATATTTACGGGACCTGGTTTGTTTGCTGATTTTTGTTCAAAACTACCTTTTAACTGAAGAATTTGATTCATTTAATACTACTCCTTTAACTCTCTTGCCACTTGACTTTTAGAAACCCCAGTTAATATTTCAATTTCTCTAATAGTAAAGTTCAGGTTTTGCATTTTCTTTAAGTCTTTTTCTTTATCCGCGGTTATTGTAGTGTAAAGTCTTTTTAGATAGTCGTATTCATCATTTAAATTGCTAAAGGCCAGAGATGTTTTGATAATATTTTTTAAATCTGCGGGATAGGGTATAGTTTTCATAAGTGAAATTATTTTTCTAAATAAGCGAACATTTTTAGCAACATTTTTAAACTTAGGCAAAAAATAATTAAGTATTATTTCAGAAATATCAATTAAATCTTCTCTTGAGTATCTATTGAAATCTATAACCGCATCAAATCTGCGCACTAAGGCTTTGTCAAAATGTTTATATAAATTAGTAGTAGCGATTAATACAATGTCAGGATTTAAGTTCTCTAAGGCTTTTAAAACAGAAGTTGTTGCTCTACCCATTTCTCTAAGATCATTTGAATTAGTGCGGTCTAGTGCCAGCGCATCTATTTCATCAAACAAAATAACTGATTTTTTTGGAATAAGACAATTGTTGATTTCTTCAAACAATTTAGCAATGTTTTTAGCAGTTTGGCCTAATTTACTGTCTATTAAAAAAGAAAAGTCAACGATAAAAAGTTCACGTCCTAATATACGCGCAATATTTTTAACAGTTTCGGTTTTCCCAGTCCCTGGTGCTCCTTGAAATAAGAATTTATTTACACCAATCTCGTGCTTAACTGCGTTTATAATGCCAATTACGTCTGACTTTATTCCTTCTGGTAGCGGCAACGGTTCTTCGTTGACATCAATTTTTCTGATAAACATTAAATCATTCTCGTTCATTTGTGGAACAAATGTATTTGCGTTTGAAAGCAAAGCCATTATGTATTCAGATAATTGATAATCACCACTTTTATCAAACTCATTAGCAATTTGGTATGCTTCGTTTCTAAAAGCAGTGTCGTTGCTTTCAGCGTAATATTTAATTAAGTTGATGATATTTCCTTTTTTCATTTTGCACCTTCTTGTTTACAAATACAGTTTAGCGCATTAGGGACAAAACTTCAAGTTTTGGGACAGTATTTAATTATTTAAGAGTTATGCATTGTTAATTAAAAATTCTTATGTTGCAGTTATTCGTTATTAAATAGCAGAGTAAGTCAGATGCAAATGTTGGTAATAAATTTAATTAGGTTGGTTATAAAGTTGGTAATAAACAATTGTTAAAACGCTTAATTTTAAGTAATAAACTTGCAATAATATAGCCTTACTAGGCTATATTACAAAACTAATTATTTATTATCTAAATAAATATCACTCTTGACGAAAGTACAAAATTAAAGAAAATAGGTTGGTAATAAACTCAATTAGGATGGTAATAAAGTCGGTAATAAAATGAAGTAATTATGAAACAAAAATAGCTTATATTTTCTTATTTGCTTTAAGACTGCAAACGATCTAATATCTGCTAGTGATGTGAGAATTTAACTAACTAATGTGTGAAAACATCTAACAGATGATAAATATTTTTCTCAAATAAACATTCATTTGATATCCTTGCTGTTCAAATAAATCACAATGAGAAATGAAAAAACAAATTTTTTGTCTTATAGTATAAGCTAGTTTTATTTAAAATCACTAAATTGTCTGATACTAGAAGACACTTTACATATTTTTAGTCTAACTGTCTGATTAAAAAACATATAATGAACTTTTGCACTTGCTTATAAAAATGAGGACAATAACCGCTTAATAACGGTGTTTTTAGTTTTTAGTTTTGTTATGCTAAAATAAATATCCTTTTTAAGTAAAATTGCAATCTCTTCTATTTATAAAGAAATGCAGTTTTAAGTAATTTAAAGTCTATATGTTAAATATATCCTAGATAAATAGGTGAAAAAAGATGCGAAAACTAGGAATGGAACTAGAAAGAGAAATCAATATAGCAAACGAATACTACCGCGACAATCAAATCGCTTTAATTTACAAAAAACCCACTCCTGTGCAAATAGTTAGAGTAAACTATCCAAAAAGGTCGCGGGCAAAAATTGTTGAGGCCTACTATAAAACTCCTTCAACAACCGATTATAACGGAATTTATAAAGGACACTACATAGACTTTGAAGCCAAAGAAACAAACTCTAAAACTTCTTTTCCGCTTGCCAATATTCAGCCACATCAAATTAAACATCTTAAAGAAGTCTTTGCACATAAAGGCACAGCCTTTATTATTTTTAAGTGGGTCTATTATCAAAAAACCTATGTTATGGATTTAAAGTATATCTTGCCTTGGTATACAAGCGGAAGAAAATCTATTCCTTACTCGGCTTTTTTAAAAGATGCCTACCAAATAAAAACAGGGGACATCCCCTGTTTAAATTATTTAAAGTGTGTAGATAAGATGATCGGTGAGCAAGAACTAGATGATTTTTTCTTTACTAATCAGTGGTTTGAAGAAGGCGATTACTAGATAAATAGTAGTCAGCGATGTCAACCAAAGATATTTGGCGTTGTAAATTAGTGAAAACACTAGGTTTTGACTAAAAGTTTTTTTACTGCTACCAAAGTAAAGAGCACCAGATAAGGTGTGAAATAAAAATCGTTGCACGCATAAAATCAAAACTGCAAAAAACACGATTAAGTAAGATTTAAAAGAAATTTTTTGCACAACTTTTTTTAACAAAAACACAGAACCAAGTAGAGTAAACGGTAGTATATAGTCAAGAAAAACCGAGCCAATGTGCACAGGTGCGCCATCTGAAAGCATATTAAAGATGCTGTAGGTAAACGAAACTAACAAAGAATAGGGAGAGCCTGTTCTAAAAGCAAATAAGATAAGTGGCACCATAGAAAGCGAAATCTTAAAAGGAGCAGCGGTAAACTTACCTAGTATTGAAAAGACAACTGCTAAAGCAACTGCAGCTGAGCCTTCTACCAAAAGACGGGTTAAGGTTAGTTTTTGGTTGCTTGTTTCGCTATTTTGTTTTTGATTAGGTTCATCACCTTGATTTTTTTCTGTCAATATTAGCGAAGTACCTTTTCAATTAACACAGTGTCGGCAGGTTTGATTTTAGAAATAGTCATTGAACCAAGTAGAGTATCAGCGGCTTCTTTTAGACCTTTTTCGTTGTGATAAATCACGGCAATAGTTTCGCCTTTTTCAACTTTTGCGCCGATTTTTTTAATTAAGTCAATTCCGACTGCCATGTCAAGCACGTCTTCTTTTGAAAGTCTACCAGCACCAAGTAAACGAGCAGCGTCGCCAATTTTGATTGTATCAAACTTAGCAATATAACCGCTTTCTGGGCTTTTTAATTCAAATTTTTTGGCTTTAAGTAATTTAGCTAAATCACTAAATACAGAAATATCTCCGTGTTGTGCTTTAACAAAATCTAAAAATACTTGTTTAGCGCGGCCGCTTTCAACTGCTGCTTTTAGTTCTGCTCTGGCTGCAGACTCAGTAACACCTTTGGCGTTTTGAAGTAAAATTGAGCCAATTGTCATGCAGACTTCCATTAAGTCAGGGGTAATTTTGCCGTTTAAGTTATCATATGCTTCCATAACTTCAAGTAAGTTACCGATTTTATGGCCAAGTGGCTCGTCCATATTAGTAATAACGGCCGCCATTTTACGACCGGCTAAATTTCCAATTGAAATCATTTGACTAGCCAAAGCCTCTGCGTCTTTTTGATTTTTCATAAAAGCACCACTTCCGCATTTAACGTCAAGGCAAATACATTTAGCGCCAGATGCTAGTTTTTTTGACATAATAGACGCTGCAATTAAAGGAATTGAGTCAACTGTAGCGGTAACATCGCGAAGTGCGTATAGTTTTTTGTCAGCAGGTGCGATATTGGCAGATTGACCAATTATAGAAACTCCAATTTTATTAACCTGGTCAATAAACTCACTTGGTGCAAGTTCTACTTTAAAACCAGGAATAGACTCAAGCTTATCAATAGTACCGCCTGTATGTCCCAGTCCGCGGCCAGACATTTTAGCTAGTTTTACTCCACAAGCGGCTAACATTGGCGCTAAAACTAAAGAAACCTTGTCGCCAACTCCACCAGTTGAGTGTTTGTCAACTGTAACTCCGTTAATTTCAGAAAGGTCTAACATCTCGCCTGATTTTGCCATAATTAGCGCTAAAGAAGTTGCTTCCTCTGGTGTCATTCCGTTAAAGTATATCGCCATAAGTAGTGCAGATATTTGGTAATCTGGCACACGACCGCCTGTGTACTCAGTAATAATATAAGTCAGTTCTTCGTCAGTTAAAATACCGTTGTTGCGTTTTTTTAAAATCAAATCATACATTGTCATGAGACATTTCCTCCTTATGTTGTTTAATCTTTATGTTTATTTGGTCTTTTAATTTTAAAGCCAAGTCTTCAGTTGGCTCTAAACAATATGAATTATAAGAAATCGGCTCTAAAAAGTAAAGATACACAGTCTTTCTTATAAATGGAAAAAACCTGTTTTTCCGAACCATTCCAAAAGAAGCGACTGGCATAATTTCAGTCTTTGCTTTATAGGCAAGTTTCAAAGCCGCAGGTTTTACTTCTTCAATTTCTTCAAATGTGCGGTTTTTAATCCCACCTTCTATATAGGTTAAAAAAGATTGACCTGCTTGTGCTTTTTGAATACCAATGTTCATTTCAACTAAAGTTTTTCTAATGTCTGCTCTGTAGATTTTGATGCAGTTTAACATTTTAAAAACTTTTCTCAAAATTAGGGATTTGTAAAGTTCTGATTTTGGTGTAAAGGCTAGTCTTAATTTATCGTATATCTCTAAATAGCCAAATGGGTCTAACTCTGATTTGTGGTTGGAAACAAACAAGTAAGTTTTGTTTTTATCAACTTGCTGTGTGCCTTTAAAAATATACTTTTGCCTAAAAATATAAAGATTTAAAAAATACACAGAGTTAGTAAGCAGAAAACTAAAAATTTTTTTATTTGGTTTACTTGGAAGCAAAAATATCACACTTAAAATTACAACAGCGCCTTGCAGGTAAATTAAAGCTATTGCTGCAACTAAGTAAGCAGGAATTAACCAAAGTGGGCGAAAAAAGTAAGACATTAGCACTAAAAAAGTCAGCGAGTTTAATTCAAAAATACGAGTTAAAATTGTTCTTTTCATCTTGCTACTCCACAGATTTAAGTGATTCAACCATCGGCACTTTTTTTACTCTAAAGGCCATATAAAACGAAAGTACAGCGTTGACAAACACAATTAAAACAATTGTAAAAACATAAGATAGCCACTCAATGTTATACATGAAGTTAATGTAAGAAACTTCGTTAATACCAAGGTAAAAATAAAGGAAAGGATAACCAAGTGCTAGCCCTATTGTCAGTCCTATTAAAGAAAGCGTTAGCATTTCAATAAAGATAGAAACCGCGATTTCGTGTTGAAAGAAGCCAAGGACTTTTAAAGTAGCAATTTCTCTCAGTCTCTCTTCAAAGTTTAGTCTAACTAAGTTGTAAAGTACAACTATTGCTAAAACTATCGCAAAACTTAAAAGAGTAATCGCAGATGAGTAAACTACATCTGTAACTTTGGAAATAATTCGCTGAATTTCTTTACTTTCAATAACTTTGCCGATATAACCAAGTGCTTCCTGGTCTTTGGTTTCGGCAAGTCCGAAGTTATTTCCGCTGCCGATAAAGTTGTGGTTCAGAACCTTAGTTATATCTTTTTTAGTAATGCCATCTGCAAGTTTTGCGTAGATTACATTAGTGCTGTCAAGCAGTTCGTTTGCGCAGTCTTCTCGGTTAAAGATAACTCCGTTTACAAAAAAGGTTTCTCTAATTTCAGCAACTTTAAAACGGTAGGTGTCACCAAGTATTGCAAACAACAAGTAGTCGCCAACTTTTAATCCCAAGGCTCTGGCGTCTCTTTTGGAAACAGACACCTCTTTTTCGCCAAGTCGGCGAACTCCGTTTTGAGGGTGATAAAACTTTGAGTTCTTGGAAATTCCAAGCAGTGAAACTCGCTTTGTTTGGCCATTTTCTGCTTGCACGAAAGAGTTTTCGTTGTAAAGCGGTTCTGCGTAGTAAACAGCTTTTTTACCTTTGATTTCTAGTTTTGAAAGACTACTTAAAACTTCTCTGGACTTTCCGCGTAGATGCAGCATTGCGGCGTCTACATTGTTGTAGTAACTGTAAAGGTCGTTGTCAATTCCTTTGTTGATGGTGTCAATAATTCCAAAAGAAGCAATAACCAGGCCTGTACAGCCAGCGACTCCGACTATTGTTAGAAGCGATCTAAATAAATTGATTTTAATGTTTCTAAAAGCAATTGCGAGCATAAAGTGACGTTTTACAGGTCTTGCACTTTTTACGCCAATTGTGGTGGTGTTGCCAAGCATAGATTCAACTGGATTTTTCTTAAGTTCGGCTTTGATTACAAAAAATAGAATTAAACTAGTTATTAATATCACCAAGGTAGATGACAAAATAACTTCTAGCCAAGGAAAGATATAGTGGTATTTAGGCAGATTGTAAAGCAAATTGTATTTGGTCTTTAGAACTTGTGGAACGATAAACGGAGAAATTATTAAAGCAATCGCGAGTGAAGTAAATACCAAAAGCAAGTTAATTTTTAAGTAGTGGCCAAAAATTTGTTTTCTACTAATTCCAATTGCCTTCAGCGTGCCTATTTCTTTGCTTTCTCTAATAATTAACTGCGAAGATGTAGTTACAAAAATTAGTAGTGAAACTAAAAAGAAAACCAAGGGATAGATAAAGGCTGAGTAGAAAGTCAGACCAACGTCTTCGTTTACTACATTGTTTGTAAATAGGGTTTGTCCAGTTTTGGCATATAAGAATCTATTAGATGAAGTTCCACCACCTTTGTTTTCTTGTTTAAGTAAGCGTTCATATTCTAAAATAAACTCTTTTGCTGTGTTTTCTGGGTTTTTGGAGTTTAAAAAACGCACATTTATTTGATTTGGAAATTGAGGGATTTTAAGCAGTTCAACTAAAAGTTTTTTATTTTGTTGAACTTCTTTACTTAGTAGTTTTTCTTTAACTCCGGGGAAACTGTATAGGCGCTCAACTTGCGCAAATAAGTCCTTGAAAAACTCATCTTTATAGTTTTGTCTAAGCAGAGCAAAGTAGTCGCCGTTGTAGCTGGGAGTTTCGTAGTCTTTTTTACTTTTAGCAAGCGGGCGGAAGTTAACTAAGTTATTTTCTTTAAACTCTTTTTTAAACTCAGCCGTTTGTTGGCAAACTATAAAGTCATTTAGCATCTGAATACCAGCCAGTAGTCCAGTAAGTTTAGGTTTTTGAAGACCTAGTTCGTGAAACAAAGTTTCGGTATCTAAAAAAGCCTGAAGTTGAGAGACATTTTTTTGAATGGTTTCGCCAGTATACACGTATCCTGCAATAGGCACAACAATTTTTAGTCTAGTTTTGTTTTCAGCAATTGATTTTAAAAACCCGCGCAGTGCCGTGTATGACAAAAATGTTTCGTTAAATTGGTAGGGTAAGTTTTCGCCAGTCTGGTCTTTTAGATACGAACGGTTAGTCAAAATACTTTCAAAATTACCATCAAAGTATAGTCTTTCCAAGCCTTTAAAGGCTAAATCTCCGTTTTTATAAACGATTTCCCCTGTGTTGTGGTCAATTTTGTAGCCTTTTTCTGAAAGCAAAAGTTCTAAGTATTTTTTTGGAACATCTATTTCTAAAGGAGTTCCAACTCTGGGTAGTTTTTTAAACTCATCTACTTTCATAAAAATCCCGCGCTGCGGGTTTTTAATTTCTTCTCGTTCGTGGTCGTAAACTACATAACTTTTTGAAATTCGCTCTTGCCAGATGGGTTTTTTAGTTAAAGTCACATCGTATTCAGAAGCAATAAAACCAGAGTTTACGTATTTTTTGTATTTTTCAATGTCTGCATTTAGTTGGCGAACCCTTGGACTACTTTTGATTTCAGACTCAGTAAAGCCAGTTGCTAATTTTAAGTTAAGCAAAGCCGAACCTCTGGTGTCTATCTCGTAGTCGCTTGTCTTTAGGCCAATATTGGCAAGGGCTTTTTTGGCGCGTGCTTTATCTTCTTCTTTTAGGTAAGTATTGGCAATCAAGGAGTGTGTTAAATTGCTTTCTTTGTAGACTTTTTCAACTCTGGTTTTAAGGTCGCGATATGAGGCAACTAAACCAAAGAAAAGCACGAAAAATAAAGTCAAAATTAAAAATAGCGCAACATACTGCTTAGTTGATTTGCGCAGAGTTCTTAACATTTTTTTATTTAAAATACTAAACATCACCACTTAAGTTCGTCAACTGCCAACGGAGTTTTATTTTTAAAATCTCTAAAAATTTGACCGTCTTTTAGTTCAATTACATGGTCTGCAATTTTTGCAATCTCTGAGTTGTGGGTCACGATAATTATGGTTTTTTTGTGTTCTTTATTTAAATTTTGAATAATTTTTAAAACTTCAATTCCAGTTTTAATGTCAAGTGCACCGGTTGGCTCGTCGCAAAGCAAAAGGTCTGGGTTTTTGACAAGCGCACGAGCTATCGCCACTCTTTGCTGTTCTCCACCCGAAAGCTGTTGTGGAAAGTTCTTTAAGCGTTTATCTAGACCTACACTTTTAAGAATTTCTTTTGAGTTAAATGAGTTTTTACCAAAACGCGCAATTTCTACGTTTTCATACACATTTAAATTAGAAATTAAGTTATAAAACTGAAAAACGAAGCCAATTTCTTGGCGTCGGTGTTCAATTAGTTCGCGTTCTGAGTAAGTGCTGATGTTGTGGGTTTTAAAAAGTAGACTACCAGAGGTTGCGGTGTCCATGCCGCCAAGGATATTTAACAGTGTTGATTTACCGGCTCCGGACCTTCCTAAAATACAAACAATTTCGCCATCTGCCACAGAAAAAGATATGCCTTTTAGGGCATCTACTTGTGTTTCTTTTTTACCGTAAGTTTTTACTAAATTGTTTGCTTTAATTAAGTCCAAGTCTTGCTCCTTTTAGTTAGTTAATTATATAAAATAAAAAATACCTTTTCAATTTAGGCAAGTTAAGACTAAAGAAAAAAGGTAGTTTTTTGTTAAATTAGTGGTTAGACAGAGTGTAGATTTTAGAAACAGGAACTGTAAACATAAACCCAATAATTTTCTTTTCGGTGTTGATTAAAATTTCTTTAATCGCGCCAGCTACTCGGTCTGCCATTTCGTGGTCTTTGACAACTGTAAAAATGGTTTTACTATTTGGATTGTAGCTTTTGCCGAGTTTAGCAAAATGTCCAGAAAGAAGTGAGTTCATACCAGGATGTGAACGTACAATATATCCAGCCATGCCATCGCTATCTACCACAGTTGCACCTTTTACACCAAGTTCTAAGAACTTCTCCATAATATCTTCAAGGTGGTCGGTGTCATTTAAAACAATAAATAATGCTTCCATAATTTACTCCTTTTTTAAAAAATAATTTTGAATTAAAAAGTAACTTCGTTAAACTTATCAAGTCCGTTAATTTCACCAGCTCTGGAAATCGCGAACTTAGAAAATAAAGGACCAGTAGTTTCAAAAAACAAGGTGGTAATTAAGATGATTGCCGCAATTGTGGCGCCAAACTCCCGCATGGAGTTGGCAACAATTACAATTAAACCAAGTGACACCCCACCTTGTGGAAGTAGGGCAAAGCCAATGTATTTTTGCACCATCGGATCGGCTTTAGCAGCCCGCGCTCCAACTGAAGCACCGACATACTTTCCAACAGAACGGCCAACAATGTAAAGAGCGATAATTGCAAAAAGTACAGGACTAGTTCGGCCAAACATTCTAAGGTCAAGCGAGGCTCCAGAAAGCGTGAAAAATAAAATGTAGAGCGGAGTCGAAAAGTCATTCATTGAGTTGTATGTCCTGTGTGGCTTTTTAACTAAATTAGCAACCGATGCTCCAACTGCGATGTTTGCAAGTAGTGGCGAGATTTCCACAGCACCATTGCTTATTTTTTTAAGAAAGTAAGACAGACCTAGACAGATTACTACAGAAGCAAAGCCAAGCACTTGAATGTCATCGCGGTCTTTGTCGTACATATTTGCAAGAAAAGCCAGAGAAACTCCGACTAAAATACCTACAATTATTGATCCAAAAACTTCAATAAATGGTTTAGCAACACCAAATGCCAAAGAAGTTGTGGCGCCACCTGTGGTGTGTGGCAAGATAACTTTGGCAACTGCAAAAATTAAACCAAAGGCAATAATTCCAAAAATATCGTCAAGCGCAGCAATCGGTAAAACTGTTTTAGTAACTGGTCCGTGTGCTCTGTATTGTTTAATTACAAGTAGAGTTGCAGCAGGCGCAGTAGTTGCAGCCATTGCAGAAAGCAACATTGTAAATGCTAAATTGCTCTTTGAAAATGGTAGATAGGCGTATTTTCCTGCACTGTTTTGCATAATTTCTGCAGGTTTTGGAATAAATAAAATTAAGATAAATACTAAAAGCACAGCACCAAGAACTTCAAGCAGAGTAATAATTGCTACTTTATTTCCAATTTTCTTTAAGTTTTTAAAGCCAAACTCCGAACCAATGGAAAACGCAATGATAGTTAGTGCAATTTCCTTTATGAAGTTTAAATTACTCATTTCAGATACAGTGATAAAACCTTCAAACGGTGTAAATAAAGCAATTGAAGGTCCAAGGAAAAGTCCAGCGATTAAGTAGCCAGAGACAGACGGTAGTTTAAATTTTTGTGCAACTTTACCGCCAAAGAAACCTACCACTAAGGCAAGTCCAACTTTTAATACAGCAATCCCAATAAAGTCCATTGTATTTAAATCCTTTCGATTTATTTTAAATTTATTTTTAAAAATTAAAAAAGCCCATTAAGGGCTTTTTTAATGAGACAAGCTCTAATATGTGCGAAAAATCTCTGGCGAACCAAAGACCATCTTATTTGAACCTAGATGTGCAATTCCGCTGTAAATATGTTATCATACCTATGTATTAATTTCAATCAAAAAACATTTTTTTTTTTTTTTCCGTCTTTTTGAGTTACACAAGATTTATTTTTGCGATAAAATCGTTTTTCAGTTATTAAACGGCTCTATTGAGCCGTTTTTTATTTGAATAAAAAAATTTTTTCAAAGTGTTTTTACTTGTGTTTTCTTGTGCAATAAAATATAATTTAATTGGGCACAAATGTGCTAGCAAGGAGAACAATAATGAGTTTATTCGTCAGACAAACCCCTACAAAAAATGGTAGAATTTTTGTGTCTATCGTAGACGGTAGATACAATAAAGCAAAGAAAAACACTACACAAAAGACTTACAAATCTTACGGATATTTAGATGAACTTGAAAAGGTTTATACAGACCCAATTGAATACTTAAACGATGTTTGCAAAAATGAAAACGAAAAGCGCAAAACCAGAAAAAAAGAACCAATTCCGACGGGAAAACCAGAATTGATAAATTTAGGTTATTTTCCTTATAAGAGACTGTATAGCGAACTTAAAGTAAAGCAGTTTTTAGACGCTATCCAAATATATGAAGGAACAAAATCTGAGTATATTTTATCGGATATTTTTGAAGCATTGATTTACTCAAGAGTAATTTCACCATCTTCAAAAATAGAAAGTTATCACAAAACTATACCAAGCTTTTTTCATAATTTTAACTTTAAATCAAACCAAATGTACAAAGCCATCTCTCTACTTGGTAAAAAACAGTACGATGAAGTTATTTTTGAGGGGATACGTAAAGAATATGAAAAAAATTATCTAGTTAAAAAAGAAAGAGTGTACTTTGATTGCACCAATTTTTACTTTGAAATTGATAAACCTACAGACTTTTTAAAACCGGGACCAAGTAAAGAAAATAGACCAAATCCGCTAATCGGACTTGGTCTATTGATGGACCAAGAAGGTGTTCCGATCGCCTATAAACTTTATCCTGGTAACGAATCTGAAAAACCAGTTTTTGGCCAGGTTTTAACTGAAATGAAAGAGCAGTTTAAGGTTAAAGAAAGAGTCATTAGAGTGGCCGACAAAGGTCTGAACTGCTCTTCTAATATAGTTAAAACATACGTAGAAAACGACGGTTATATCTTCTCTGAATCAGTTCGTGGAGCCAATAGTGAAGTAAAACAATGGATTTTAGACCCAGAAGGCTACCAAACTGTAACTGATCAAGATGGTGAAGTAATCTATAAATATAAAACAAAAGTTGATTATTTTAATCGTGTCAATATAAACGACCGTACAGATAAAAAAGAATATAGAGAACTTCCACAAAAAAGAGTGGTATTTTGGTCAAAAGACTACGCGATTAAAACTAAACTTGAACGTGAGCGAGTTATCGCAAAACAAGAAAAAGCGTTAAGACAAGAGTCAACTTATAAAACTACAAAATATGGGTTTGGCTCTAAGTATATTCAAGAAGAGATATTAGATAAAAATGGTGAACTGTTGGACGCTACTAAGGAACGTTTTATTGATTTTGAAAAAATAAAAAGCGACGAACAATTAGATGGTTTTAATATGCTGGTTACCAGTGAATTAAACGCACCTGCTACAGAAATTATCGACACTTACAAGACACTTTGGAAAATTGAAGAGTCGTTTAGAATTCTAAAAACTACCCTGGTAACCAGACCGATTCATCACACAAAACTAGAAGGCATTAAAGGTCATTTTTTAATTTGTATGACAGCACTGTTTTTAACCAGAATTATTGAAATTAAGAAACTAAAGGGTGGGGTTTCAGCCAGTGCTGCAATCAGATCACTTAGAGAGTATAAAGCAATAAAATTAGGCGAAGATAATTACCAACTAGTTTACATTGATGAGATCTTAGAAAAGTTTGCGATGTATTTTTCAGTCAGGTTAAATGAACATTTTAAGAGTGAAAAAGAAATTTTAAAATTGTTTAAAAACTAGACTTTTATTACACAAGATGAGAAATCTGAGTTGCAGGCTTTATAAAGCCGACAACTCCGAAAATATTTTTTCATCGCAAAAACTCAGGTTTTCTATGTGGTAATAACAATTAATGTTAACACATTTGTGCGTTTTTTACCATT
>CAUTNJ010000011.1:0-21490 GCA_963539745.1 uncultured Acholeplasmataceae bacterium | reverse complement strand
TGCTCCGCCTGTAGATAGCGATTTACTTTACCTTTTATTTAAGGAAAAGTTAATAGGCAGTTAAACAAAAACTATCCTTTATCTAGTTTTGAAAGGTCCCCCCCTTTCCTTTGTCTAGGAAATGGGGGACCTTTCAGTTTTGACAAAAAAATCCTGTAAATAAAAATAAGGGTGTGCATATTGCACACCCTTATTAAACTTTTTATTTTTTATTTTAGCGTTGTAAATTAAATAAAAAGTTTAATCATAAATGTATGGACGACAAGGTACAACCCCACCAATGAAGTTCATTGAGTATGCAGTATCACTAAAATATGTAGAACTTGAGCGATAAACACCTCTTATACCTTGAATAATACCATTATAATTTTTATAAACTTCTGCAGTAAGATATGCATATGGTCGTTTACTTTGATCGTTGTATTTATTATCTTCAAAATGCCAACTACTTAAATATTGAGTTAAACTAGCTGGAATTAGTTTGGCAAAATCAATACCACGATAAACTTGGGTAGTAGCGGCAGTCCAAGGTCCAAGAATTTCTTTCGCATAATCTGTAGGTTCTTTGACTAATTTGTTTATCTTACTTGGATTTAAAGAATTGTAAAGAGCGTTGTCGCCATGAGACCAGGTAGGTGGTGTAAGTTCTGCAATTCCCATAACCGCAGCAATATCTTTAAGCATTGCTTTGAAAATTGAGTTTTTGAATTCATATCCAGCCCAACCACGGTTTGCAGATATAGTGTATGGCGAAAAGTCAATAATTTTTTCAGTCATTAGACTTTCTTTATTAGCTAGTTTCTTCCAAACAACATCTTCAAACTTAAAGTATTTACCGTTATATTTCTCAAAGCGATTACCTTGCGCGTCTTTTACAAATACACGACTGAACTTAGCAACAAGGTCAAAGCCATCTGCGTTGAAGTTAAGTGTTCTTTCGCTAACTTCTTCGGCTTCAAGACTACCTGGATTTTCAACTAAAGTTTGTGGGTACTGATATTTAACTTCTTCATACCAACCAAATTTCAAGGAGACTTCGGTGTTTTTTGTAACTAAATAAGTCTCAATGTAGGCTAAATTGTGTTTTTTGACTTTTTGGCCGTCTATACGAAAATCCAGACGGTCAAAACCGTAATATTCAACTTGACTTATTTCAATTTTGCCAATTGCAGCGCCATGCTTAAGTGAGCGTTCATATAATTGGTATAGATCTTGCGGTGCACCTTCAGCATTGAAAGTTACTTTGTAAACATGTAGTTTTAAATAGATAGTAACAACATTGTGTTGGTCATCTTTGTGAACTGTGATAGTTGGATTTGAAAAAGTCATTTCGTATTTTTCAGGTTCAGGGTTTTCGTATTTAGCAGCGTAAAAAGAACCAATTTTTGCTTTGTCTTTTTTAAATTTAGTTATCTCGTATTCACCGTCTAACTTTTCCTTTCTGATTTCATAAGTAATGTCTCTTTCTTTGGCTAGATATACCGGATATAAGTAAATATCTTTCTTAATAATAGGGGCGACAAACTTAGTTAAAGGACCATCAAGATTATCAGGATAATTAGACCAACCAACAAATGTTGCTGAATCTGTATCTGGAAGTTTGCGAGATAAGTTAACCAAGCGAGTCATTTTAACTTTCACACCTTCTGGATATTGATCTTGGGTTTCTTTTTTGTAGTATACAGTTATAGACTTAAGTGAATAGTACTGATAAACTTTAACTGTGTTGTCACCTGGTGTTAAGTCAGCTGTTAGTTGATTTGATTTAGTTTTATCTAAAAAGTAAAGGTCATTGTTTAATTGAGGATACGCTTCGTATTTTGCACCCAATTCAACTAGTTGGTCCTTCTTAGTTTCAATAATTTCGTCGTACTTGTCGTTTAGATCAGCAGACTCACCTTGTTTTTCAAGGTAATGAACGATTTGATAATTAACTTTATGAATTTCAACTTCAAAGAAAGGCAAGAGGTCAACAGGTCCGGCAATTCTAAAAGTACTAAAATCTAAAGCAGTGGTTTCTATATAAGCACCGTTCATTTCTTTGCTGTCTTGCCAGTGTTTAAATTTATAAGTGCGGCCGTGGAAAACAATTTTAGGGTCAATTAAAGGTTTTGGTATTTTTGCACCATACTTAAGCGTTAGTTTAGTTGGCATATCGTTTATTTTTAGACCTTGGTTTGAAAAGTAATAATAATTTATAAAATGTCTATCCCAAGTTATTTCAAAAACTTTTCGTATGTATCTTAACTTAAATACAGTAGAACCATCTGGCGCAATATTTTGAGTCAGGCTATCTGACATTGTAAAACCATGGTAGTACTTCCACATACCATCTTTGCCATCAACAGTTACATAGGTATTAGAAATTGCTCTTCTGGTAACTGTGCGAACTTCTTCAGAGATATCGCCTTCAATTCCTTCAAAAATATGCTCAATAGTGTAGGTAGTGTAGTCTGGTGCAAATACTGCGTAGACTTTAGTAGTATTTCTGGTGATGATAAAATCACCTGGTTTTTCTTTTGGAGCATATGTCCAACCAACTATCTTCCAGCCTTTTTTGACGTTAGTATTTGTATTGAACCTAAAGTAATTGCCTGCAGTTGCTTGAATAGTTGGCCATGTCGGATTTTCTACCTTATCTAAGTCTTTGTCGTCAACAGTTGGCGTGATTTCAACAGTAACTTTTTTCTTTTTATATTTAGCCTCTAAGTATATGTTTTTGTTGTAGGCAACTGTCGGGTCAAACTTAGTGCCTGAAACTAAAAAGTGATCGAACTCATAGTCAAAATATTGGTCAGTTGTGATAGGTTTAATTTGAGCAAGTTCATCTAAGAATTTCTTTGAAACAGTTTGTGAATATTTAACTGTCTCGCCGTTTTTAATATAGTCAGAAATAGAAGAAGAATCGGTTTCATTATATGTATAAAACCTAACTGTGTAGGTATTGGCTTTATAGTAAGCAGTTAAAAACTTCTTGTCTTTTTCTTTCGTTACTATCAATTCAAATACGGTGTTTTGACTCTTTGTGTAGTCGTTTATGTGGTTTGGATGTGGATTGTTTCGCAAGTATTCACTGATAATTGAATCAAATCTTTTTAAATCAATTTTACCGCCAATTGTCACGTCAATAGGATATGGCAATTCTTTTACTTCATCTGGCGAGTTGTCTAGAGTTTCCCAAACTAAACGAACATAAACAGGACGAGTGGCTTTAGTTTCCTGCCATTGTGCTTTCAAAGTAAAGTCACTTGTAATCACAGTTGGGTTATTGTCTGGGTCAAACGAGATACTTGAGTTGTCCAAAGCATTTACCCAACAGGTAAATTTATAAATTGTTTCGTCTTTAGGGTCGACTCTAGTAGGATGTTTAACATCTTTAATAATCTGTTGGTATTTATACTGAACTGTGGTGTATGAGCTTCCGTTAACTTCACCTGCATTGTAGTCGTAAGTTACAGTAAAGATTTTCCTTGTGTAATTTAAAACAAAACTAGTTTGTCCGTTAGCCAGTATTTTCTTCTCTTCAGAAAAAGGAGCAAGTTCAAAACCTTCTTCTAGTCTAGCCAGACGGTCAGCCTCGGTAACCTTAACGGTTGAGTTTACTACGCCTATTTTAGTTTCAAGTTCTATTCTTTCAGGGATATTGTCAACACCTGGAAGAATGTGCTTGATAGTGTAGTTTACAGTAGTTTGTTTTTCTTCAAAGAAAGCAACTAAAGTGATATCTTTGTTGACTGTAGTTGAACTAAAGTCAAAAGCAGAAATTTCTTTATATTCACCGTTCATGTCAGTTTTCAGCTGCCAATGTTTAAAGGTATAAGTGTAGCCTTCTTTAATCATGGTTGGTGCAAACTCAGGTCTGCGAACTTTGCCTTGATACTTAATTGTTTGGCTAGGTTCAAGAGACTCAGCAACATCACTAAAATGATTGCCATTGTAGTTAACTTCAAAGTTAACTTTATACTGTTTACGGAAATATCTTAAGATAAAGTAAGTTGTGGTGTTAGCCTCAATAATTTTAGTTTGAGTTTGGTCAGCA
Organism: uncultured Acholeplasmataceae bacterium; assembly: GCA_963539745.1. Classification (GTDB taxonomy): domain Bacteria; phylum Bacillota_I; class Bacilli_A; order Acholeplasmatales; family Acholeplasmataceae; genus CALISC01. The sequence continues at coordinate 17,451 of CAUTNJ010000011.1, read as the reverse complement.
ATGTTAAAACCTTCGTCGTAGCCAACTAAGCGGTTGTCTCGGTTAACTGTGACTTTAGTTCCGACGTTTACTGTGACTTTAGGGTCTTCAATAGTTTTTGTCTTAACGTTGTCAACACCTTCAATGATGTGTTGAATGATGTAGCCTGCTGTGGTTACAGTTTCTTCAAAGAAGGCAACCAAAGTGATGTTTTTAGTGATTTTAGTGTTGAAATTAAACTCACTTACGAAACGGTATGTATCGTTCATATCATCTTTAAGTTGCCAGTGAATGAACTTGTAGTTAAAGCCTTGTTTTTGAATAGTTGGGTATTGAGCAGGTCTAACTGCTTTGCCTTCATACTCTACAGTTTGTGGACTTTGACTAGAAGCATTGACGTCTTTAAAGTGATTGCCTTTAAAGTTAACTTCAAAAGAGACGGTAAATGTTCGACGACGATACACTAAGGTAAAGACAGTAGAACCATCTGATTTAATTGCTTGAGTTTGGTTTTGTTGTTCAACAATAAAACCTTCGTCGTAGCCTGGTAGACGATTTTCTCGGTTAATTGTGACTAAACTACCAATTTGCGCAGTTCTGCTGTTATCAACAATCTCTTGATTGTTAGTCTGACCTGCAATTCCGTTGATAATGTGTTTAATTGTATATTTAGCGTTAGTTATACTTGACTCAAAATAAGCGACTAGCGTTAAGTTTCTATTAACTTGAACATTACCAAAATCAAAAGCAGAAACTTTGGCGTAATTGCCGTTCATTTCGTCTTTAAGTTGCCATTGAATAAACTTAAAGGTGTATCCTGGATTTGTTAAGGTTGGGTGGTTGTTTGGTCTCTTAACTCTACCTTCAAAACCAATTATTTGGTCTGGCTCTATAGACGGAGTGGCACCTGAAAAATGTGTATTATTGTAGTTAACTTCAAAGTTAATACGGTAAGTTTTTCTGGTGTAGACTAAAGTAAATGAAGTAGAACCATCGGCTTCTATTTTCTTAGTTTGATTTTGTTGTTCCACATCAAAACCATGGTCATAGTTGTCTTTACGGTTATTGCGGTTAACTGTGACTTGTGAGTTAATTTCTGCGTATTTAGTCTCAATAATTTCTTTATCTGGAGAACCGTCAACTCCTTTGATAATGTGTTTAATTGTATATTTAGCGCTAGATATGTCTTCAGCAAAGAAAGCAACTAAGTTTAGGCTTTGTGTAACTTGGTGGTTAGCAAAGTTAAACTCAGGCTGTTCTGTGTACTGCCCGTTCATAGCCAGTTCATTTTGCCAATGTTTAAAGGTAAAAGTACGACCAGGTTTTTCAATTGTTGGGTTAGTTGCTGGTTTTTTAACCTTGCCTTGATACTTAATTTTTTGGGTTTCCGGGTTTTGAGAAACACTCGCGTCTTTGATACGGTTATTGTAGTTTACAGTAAAGTTAACTTCAAAAGTTTTGCGTTCATATCTAAGTTCAAATACAGTAGAACCATCTGCTTGAATAACTTTGCTTTGACTAGGTGTTTTGACAACAAAACCTGAGTCAAACTCAGTTAAACGGTCGCTTTTAGAAATAGTGACAGTGTCGTTAGTTTGTGCCTTGCCATAAGTTTCTTTGACAACTTCGTCAATTTCATTTTCAATTCCTTCAAGGATATGTCGAACTGTATAAGTAGTTTCAGTTGGCGCAAACACAGCGTAGACTTCACTCATGGTTCTGCTTATTGTAATTTGTTGAACGGGACCGCCTGGTAAAGTTGTCCAGCCTAAGAACTTCCAACCTTTTTTAATGTTAGTGCCTAGTGGCAGATAATTAAAAGGTTGACCTGCATATACTTTTTGAACTGGCCATGCTTGACTGTTGACCTTGTCAACATCTGCGTCTGCTGCTTTTGGAGTTACTGAAACTAAAACAGGTTTAGTCTTAAAGACAGGTTTCACAACTATATTTTTGTTATATGGAGTGTTAACATCTAGTTCGTAGCCAGTTGACTCGTCTATTAGTTTTTCAAACTCGTAGTCATTGTAGTCATCTGTTGGTTTTTGAACTTTTTTCATGGCTTCTATTAACTCAGCAGAAATTTTATTTGAATGTTTAAAAGTGTTAGTGCGTTTCAAAATATCTGCAATTGATTGATCTGCCAATCCTGTGCGGTTGAAGTCAACGTTATAAGTTTTGGCTTTAAAGTAAAAAGTCAAGTATTGTTTTTCTGACTTATCTTCGACGTCTATTGCAGTTGTAGAGTTGGCCGAAAACGCTTCGTCGTGGTGGAAAGGATGTGGATGATTTGCCTTGAATTGAGACAAAGTTCTTTGCACATCTGAGTCGTCGCTTTTCAGTAGTTTACCAACTGGTTTTTCTTTTTGAACTAAAGCCTCTTTAACTTCATCTTGCGTGCCGTCTAAATTCTCCCAAATCATTTTTAGGTAAACTGGGCGAGTATTGACTTTCTCTTCCCACTTGGCTTTTAAAAGCAATGGTTTGGTAACTTTTACAGGGTAGTCAAAATCAACTAAACTACCAGTTTCTTGATTTATCCAACCAACAAAACGGTAAATTTTTTGTCCAGTTTGATCTTTTTTAACAGGATGATTGATGTCGGCTAAAGTTTGCTCGTATTGATACTCAACAGTCTTTTTGTTTTCACCGTTTAATTCACCTGAATTGTAGTCATAAACAACATTAAATTTACGGCGTACGTAGGTTAAGGTAAAAGTAGTTTGGCCGTTTGCCAGAATTTTCTTAGTTTCAGTTTGCGCTGGTAAATCAAAACCAGCAGTTAAGTATTGTTGCAGACCGTTTGCTTCAGAAACAGAGACCATACTGTCTACTTTGCCAGTTTTAACTTCTGTAACGGTTCTTTCTGCGATTTTTTCAACGCCAGGCAGAACATGGTTAATCGTATAGTTAGCAGTAGCAACTTCTTCTTTAAAGTAAGCAACTAAAGTTGTGGCTTTAGTTATTTTGGTGTTAGCAAAATCAAATGGAGTCACTTCTTTATACTCATTGTTCATCGCAGCCTTATCTTGCCAGTGTACAAATGTGTAGGTGTAGCCTGGTTTCTTTAAAGCAGGCGCAAAATCTGGTTTTGCAACTTTTCCTTGAAAAGCAATGTCTTGTGTAGGTTGCGCGGTTTGAGTAACTCCTGAAAAATGAGAGTTATTGTAATTTACTTCAAAGTTTACTTTATAAATTTTTCGAATATATTTTAAGACAAAAGTAGTAGAACCATCTGCTTCAATAGTTTTAGTTTGACTTTGCTTTGCTACATCAAAGCCTTCTTCATAGCCACTTAAACGACTTGAATTGTCAACAGTTACTTCACTACCTACAAGCGCTGATTTAGTTGAATCTTTAATAATTTCGTCGGCTTGTCCGTCAACTCCTTGAATTTCGTGTCTAATTGTATAGTTGGCAGTAGTTTTTTCTTCTTCAAAATAAGCAACTAAAGTTATATTGCTTGTGATTTTGGTGTTAGCAAAATCAAAAGCAGAAATTTTTTGGTAGCTGCCATACATATAGTCCTTAAGTTGCCAGTGTACAAAACGGTAGTTAAAGCCAGGTTTAGTTAAAGTAGGCAATTGACTAGGAACGGTCGCTTTGCCTTCAAATTGCACGGTTTCGCTTGCTTGGATAGAAGGATTGGCATCTTGGAAGTGATTGCCTTTATAGTTAACTTCATAAGTTACTGTGAATCTACGACGTTTATATCTAAGGGTAAAAACGGTTGAGCCATCTGCTAAAATTGGCTTAGTTTGGTTTTGTTGTTCAACTTCAAAACCATGGTCATATTGAGTTAAGCGGTTTTCACGGTTAACAGTAACAAGAGAACCGATTTGTCCTGATTTTGAGTTATCTGTGGTTGTTGAGTCAGCCTGGCCAGAAAGTCCTTCAAAAACATGGTTAATTGTATATTTAGCAGTTGTAACTTTCTGTTCAAAGTAAGCAACTAGTGTTAGGTTCTTAGTGATTTTTGTGTTAGTAAAATCAAAGGCTTGGATTTTTTCGTAGCGTCCGTTCATCTCATCTTTAACTTGCCATTGTACAAACTCAAAGTTGTAGCCTGGTTTAGTTAAAGTTGGATTTGAAAGCGGTCTAGTTGCTTTGCCTTCAAAGTCAACTGTTTGATTTGGCACATAAGAAGGAACAGCACCAGGGAAATGATTGCCGTTGTAGTTAACTTCATAAGTTATTGTGTATTTACGGCGAGTATAGACTAAAGTAAAGGTAGCCGAACCATCTGCCAAAATAGTTTTGGTTTGACTTTGGTCAGCAACTTCAAAACCAGTATCATATTGAGTTAAGCGGTCATTTTTAGAAATTGTCACTTCAGAACCGGCAACAGCGGTTTTAGTGTTGTCTTGAATTACTTGGTCTGGATTGCCAGCTATACCTTTTAAAACGTGGTTAATAGTATAGTTGACAATACTATTTTTTTGCTCAAAATAAGCAACTAATGTCAGGTTTTTAGTAACTTTAAAGTTAGCAAAATCAAACTCAGGTTGCTCTGAATAGTGGCCATTCATCGCAGTTTTGTCTTGCCAGTGTTTGAAGTCAAAAGTTTGGCCAAATTTCTCAACCATTGGGTCTGCGGGTTTTTTAACTCTACCTTCAAATTTAACTTTTTGGGTAGCAGGATTTGGCGAAACAGTTGCGTTGCTAAATTGACTGTCGTTGTAATTAACTTCAAAGTTAACATCAAACTCACGACGCGCATATCTGAGTTCAAAAACAGTAGAACCATCTGCTTCAATAATTTGAGTTTGAGCAGGAGTTTTTAAAATAAAGCCGTGGTCAAAATGTGTTAATCTATCGTTTTGATTAACAGTGATTGAGTCTGCAGTTTTTGCAGTTTTAGTAATTGTAGTAGTTTTTTCTTCAATTTCACCTTGAATTCCTTCAAAGATGTGTTTGATAGTGTACGTAGTTTCAGCAGGTGCAAAAACAGCGTAAACTTCAGTGGTTTGGCGAGTTATCACAACTTCTTGCACACCTAGGCCTGGTTTTGTCGTCCAGCCTAAAAATTTCCAACCTTTTTTAATGTTGTCTTTTGGCTGAAATACAAATTTAGTACCTGCTTGAACCAATTGTTCTGGCCAAGTTGGGCTGTTTACTTTGTCTTTATCTGCATCTGCTACTCGCGGAGTAACAGATACTGTTGCTGGAACAGTTTTAAAGACGGGTTTAATTTTTAAGTTTTTATTGTAAGCGACGTTGCTATCTAGTTCTAGTCCAGTTTCTGAGTCTATTAGTTTTTCAAACACATAGTCGTTGTTTTCATCACTTTCCTTTTCAACTGATTTCATTTGATTTAGCAGTTGCTGAGAAATTTTTTGTGTGTATTTTAAAACTATAGTTTGTTTTAACTGATTTGAAATAGACGAATCTTTTAACCCTGTGTAGTCAAAGTCAACTGTATAGGTTTTTACATTATAGTAAAGTGTTAAATACTGCTTATCTTGAGTTGCAGTTACAGTCAAGGAAGTCATAGATTTTGAAAAGTCAACTTGTGTTTCGTGGAAAGGATGTGGGAAATTTTTAAAAACTTCAGAAATTAACGCGCTAATGTCGCTATCTGAAATTTGTGCAGTTTGACCAACTACTCGTTCTTTTTCAACAGTAATTTCTTTAGTTTCGTCTTGACCAGAAATTCCTTGCCAAATCATTTTTAGGTAAATTGGTCGTTTTGTAATTTCTTCTGTCCATCTAGCGCGTAGGCGCATGTTTTTAGTTACCTTGATGTTTTTAGAAAAATCAACAATTTTGTTTGTCTCTTCATCTTCCCAACCTGCAAAAGTATAAGTTTTGACGTTTGCAGGGTCTGTTTTGGTTGGATGTTGAGAGTCTCTTAAAATTTGTTCATACAAATAGTTTTCAACTTTTTCGTGCGCTGAGTTTACAACACCTGAGTTGTAGTTGAAAGTTACGCTGTATGCGCGGCGTCGGTAATTTAAAGTAAAGGTGGTTTGTCCATTTGCCTCAATTGTTTTGGTTTCAGACTGTCCTTGAACTTCAAAACCTTCGTCAAATTGAGTTAGACGGTCGTTTTGACCAACAGTAACTGAGCTGCCAACTTGCGCTGATTTAACTATTTTTTCAACATGAGTTTGACCTTGAGTGATGCCTTCAAAAACGTGGTTAATAGTATAGTTTGCTGTCGCTATTTTTTCTTCAAAATAAGCAACTAAAGTTGTGTTTTTAGTAATTTTGGTATTAAAATCAAACTCATTGACTTCTTTGTAAACGTTGCCCATCTCATCTTTTAACTGCCAGTGTTTAAATGTATAAGTATAGCCAGGTTTAGTTAAAGTTGGAGCAAAGTCTGGTTTGTGGACTTTTCCTTCAAATAAAATAGTTTGATCAGGTTGAACAGATGTCTGAACTCCATTAAAGTGATTGCCGTTGTAGTTAACTTCAAAGTTAACTGTATACTTACGGCGTGTGTATTTTAAGACAAAAGTAGTAGAACCGTCTGCCAAAATAGTTTTAGTTTGACTTTGTGGACTTAGTAAAAAGCCTTCATCGTATTTAGTTAAACGATTGTTTTCGTCAACCGTAACTTCTGTGCCAACTTGGGCTGAGTTGCTTGCGTCTGAAATAGTTTCTGCGGCAGAGCCGTCAACTCCAGGTAGTATGTGGTTAATAGTATATGGTGCCTTAATAATTTCTTTTTCAAAATAAGCAACTAAAGTAATGCTTTCAGTAATTTTGGTGTTGGCAAAATCAAAAGGTGAGGTTTCTTTGTATTCACCGTTCATTTCTGATTTAAGTTGCCAGTGTTTAAAGACAAAGCGGTAGCCAAGTGTGGTCAAAGTAGGCGCTTGTGCAGGTTTTTTAGCGTATCCTTCAAACTCTACATTTTGACTTGGAACATAGCTAGACTGTGCGTTGTCAAAGTAATTTGAGTTAAAGTTTACTTCGTAGTTTACACTAAAGCGTCTACGAATATATCTTAAAGTAAAAACAGTTGAACCATCTGCTTCAATAGTTTTAGTCTGATCTTGCTGAGCAACAATAAAACCACGATCGTAGCCTGCCAATCTACTATTTCTATTAACAGTAATTTTAGTTCCGGCTTGTGCGGTGTGCGAGTTTTCAGAAATAGTGCGGTCAGGTTGACCCTCTATTCCTTCAAATACGTGGTTAATTGTGTAAATTGCAGTTACTGTTTTTTGTTCAAAATAAGCAACTAAGGTTAGGTTTCTTGTAACCTTTGAGTTTTTAAAATCAAAAGGCTTAGTTTCTCTGTACTGACCGTTCATTTCATCTTTTAACTGCCAGTGTTTAAAAACATATTGAAATCCTGGTTTAGTTAAAGTTGGATTTGCACTTGGTTTTTGAACCTTTCCCTCGTATCTAACTGTTTGGTTTGACTCAGTTGACGGATTAGCACCAGGAAACTGAGTTGAGTTGAAGTTAACTTCAAAGTTAACTTTGTATTTGTTTCTGACATATTTAAGTTCAAATACAGTTGTTCCGTCTGGTTTTATTGTTTTTGTCAAGATAGTGTCTGGAGACAAAGTAAAACCATAAGGCGCTTTAGTTTTATCTGCACTTAAAGTGACGTCTTCGTTGGGTTTTTGGCCAAGCACAGTTTCTTCTTGGGTTTTGTCTTCAATAAATTCACCTGCTTGGTCCACAGACTCATATAGTTTTTTAATTATGTATTTAGTGTTTTCAACAACTAATGGTTTCTTTTTCAGCACTGCTTTTAAAATTAAGTCTTCGGTGATTGGTTTGTCAAAATCAAATTTAGTTTCTTTACCAGTTATTGGATTTACTACATTCCAGTAATCTAGTTCATAGAAATTGCCGTCTTTGTCAAATCTAGTAACCAAACTTGGAATCAAATAGTTTTTATCTAGTTTTTCACCATGAGGATGAGAAAGTGGAAGCAATTGATTTGCGTCTTTAGGAGTAATAAACTGCACAGTGTGGTATTTTTGTGGTTTTGGAGTTTGCGGATCGTTTACTTTAACTAACTTTAAGTAAAGCGAAATATTTTTATTTGCTCGTTCTGTTGCAAAATCAAATTTTTCAGTCAATGCGCTGTCTTTATACCAACCAGCGTAAGCATATCCTGATTTTTGAAATAAGTGATTTTTAATAGGATCGCCTTTTCTAACCACATCAAAAAACACACGTTCAGCGCCATTGAAGTAAGATACCGCAACTAAACCTTGTTTATTTAATTCATCGCCAATTTTGTCAGGGTCAAGGGTTGAGTTGTATCTGGCAATTAGTCTAAGTTCAGATTTTACAAATTTCGGAATATCAACGTTTTCGCCAGGTTTTAGGTTAACCTGTTTTCCAGTTGGATCAATATAGTACCAACCTAAAAACTCAGTTAAATAAAATGGAGGTGTTTTAAACTGAATATCTAAGTTTTTGTCTTTCGGGTCAAACGCTTTAAATTGTGTGTTAGACTTGGCAATATAGTCAAAAACTTGAGTTTTTTGGTGTTGATTTGCAAAAATTCCTGGTAGCAAAAAGTCGTAAATTAAAGTTATGTGGTTGTCATTGTTAACAATAAAAGCGTGTCCGTTTGCTTTGTCTTTATTAAAAACGGTTTCTTTGCCAAAAGTAAAAGAGTCTTCATGTCCTTGGTGGTTGAAGCGCTTGTAGTGTTCAATTTTGAGCAATTCTTCGTAAATATGTTTATACTCAGAGACTAATTTATAGTAAGGCAAAATTATTGGACTACGAGGGATTTCACCGTCTCTGGCCTCTGAGAAAAATACACGCAAAAAATTAGAGTAATCAACAATAACGTCATACTCTTGTTTAATTCCGAATAGATTTTGAGTATAGATTGTAAAAACTTCAGAGTCGTGTTCGCGGTCTGTAAAGTCAAAAGCCAAGTATTTACCTGGTTTGGCTTTAACTGCAGTAATTTTGCCAAAAGCACTAGTTGTAAACCAATTTTCTTGGATACTAATAAATTGGGTTTTGGTTGTGTCTATAGTCTCTGGCACTACTAAACGCAATTTGTGTTTTTTAGTTGTTTTTTTAAAACTTAAATTTGCAAGCCCGCTGGCTTTAGTAAAATAAAGTTTAGGATGTGCAAAAATAAAAAGTGTAAATAAAACAATTGCGATTAAAGTAGTAAGTAAAATAGACGTTATTAAAAAACTTTTTTGTTTTTTTGTCATGTTGTTCCTCCTAAAAGCAACTTTTTTAAATTAGTAAATACCGATTTAACGATATTTTGTTTTTTTTAAAATTCTTGTTTGATTCTGCAAACACCTAGGTTAAATAAACCTAGGTGTTTTATTTGAAAATTAATAAATTTAATTAAATATGCGGCAAGGTTTGATACCAGCGATATTGGCAAACGGAATATGTGTATAGCTTGTTTTGACTTTAGCGTGAACATACCAATCATTGTTATAGTTGGAGCTTTTTATTTCATTTGTCCAGAAACTATATTTAGAATTAGAAGTATATGTGATGCCCCATTTTTGTTCATCAAAGCCAGTAGGCATAATGGTCTTTAGATCAATTCCACGGTATTCGCGAACAAAACCAGATTTAGTGTTGCCGTAAATCTCTAGTGCATAGTCTGTAGGCACGGTGTCATAGCGGTCATCATTTACAAGATCTAGACCAAAAGCCGATAAAGAATTTGTTTTAGTTGGTGAGTATAAAGTAGTGCCAATTATTTTTTCCATATCTTTTAGCATTGCGCTGTAAAAAGTAAGATACCAATCTTCAGTGGATTGATTGTATGGTCCAACTAAATTAAAAGGTGAAAAGTCCAGAATTCCTTTTACAATCATGCTGTTGGTTTTGCCACCAATTTTAATCCAGCGAACCGGCTCAAACTTAAAGTATTTACCGTTGTATTTCTCGTATTTGTTGCCTTGTTTATCTTTAACAAAAATACGGTTAAATTTAAACTCAATGTCTCTACCATAAGAATGGAAAGTTAGTGTGCGTTCACTAATTTCTTCATTTAGCAAATCAGCAGGATTAACATCAACCTTGCTTTGTGGATACTCACCAAAAGTATCTTCGTAAATACCCGTATGAATTTCAATTACATAGTTTTTTACAATAACTGTATTTAAAAGATCTTCTTTAGAAATTTCTTTGCCGTCTAGCGTGATTTTCAAAATTTGCCAGTAATTTGGTATATCAAAGTTAATATTGTGATTACGAATTGTACTTCCGTGATATATGCGGAAATTGCGGCTGTCTGTTTTAACGTGTTTTCCTAAGTATTTAATTTCAATACTAGCCTGATGTCTATTTAAATATATCTTATATGTAAATGTATCGTGGTCTTTATCATCAGAACTTTTGTAAAAATGCATTTTGAATATACGCGGATCTGGATTTGTCCAATTTGGAGTGTAGCTTTCGCCTTCATTTATTGTGTCAACGTTGCGAACAAAGGTTTCATCATAACTATCGTCATACCAGTGTTGGGTGAAAATACGGTAGTGAACATTATATTGACGTTTACGTGGAAAACCAACAAGGTAGCTAGTTTCAGCCGTTGCTATAAACTTATCGCGGCCAGGGTTGTTCGATTCATTTAAATAAGCCCAAACTTGAATGTTGTAGCTTGAACTTTTACCTCTATAGTGAAGTGCAATTTCATCAATTGGGATTAACCTAGTGCGTTTAGTTGGCCAGTTGTCAAGATAATTACTTTTACTCTTGTAATAAACATAAACATTGCTAAACTTCAGTGAGTAGTATTGATATACTCGTATATTGTTTTGTCCAGGATAAAGTTTTGTTTCAAGTAAACCTTGTTGACCGTTGTCAAAAAGTTCATAGTCATCGTCAACTAAATTAGTTGATTTAACGTAAGTAGCGCCTTTTTCAACTGGCCAGTTTTGAATGGTTTCAACAACCTCGTCAAACTGATTGTCAAGTTCGCTTGACTCACCTTTTTTTTCTAAAAAGTGCACAATTTCAAAATTAACTTTGTGGACAGTTTCTTCAAAATAAGCAATTAGTTCAGTCTCTTCTATGATTTGGTCTTTGGTGAAATTAAAAGCGTCTTGCTTAGTGTACTGGCCGTTCATTGGCTTAGCCAACTGCCAGTGCACAAAAGTGTAAGTGCGACCATGGAACACAATAAACGGAGTCGCTGGTTGCTTAATTTTGCCTTGATACTGCACCATCTCTGTATCGTATTCAGAAATACTTTCATATCCTTTTACTCTATCTTCAAAGTTTGTAATAAAAGTAACTTTAAAGTAATTGCGTTGATAGACTAAATTAAATACAGTAGAGCCATCTGGCTGAATTTTTTTCTCAGTTCTAGGTGAAATTACGCTGAATTTATACCTGTATTCATCGCCTGGCAGTTTATTGGAATCTGGGTATACTGAGACGTTTTTATAACTTTCTGCTTGTTTTGTTTCTTTAATTGTTTTATCTTCAATTTCACCAGGTATACCTTTTAAGATGTGATTAATTGTGTAGGTTGTCTCGCCTTGTTTAAAGACAGCGTAAACTCTGGTTACGAAACGAGTAACTTTAATATCGCCAAGATTTGAACTAAAAGTAGGAGTTAAACTCCAGCCAAGGAATTTCCAACCTTTTTTAATATCAGTTGGCTTTGGTGTGAACTTAAAGATTTCGCCTGTATAGAACTTCTGTTTAGGCCATTCTGCTAACTCTGCTTTCTCTAAATCTACACTAGACACTGTTGGAGTAATTTCCATTAGAATAGTTTTTGCAACGTAAGTCGGAGTAATAGCGATGCGTTTGTTGTAAGCAACTGTTGGGTCAAACTCGTTGCCTTCAACCATCAATTTATCAAACACAAAGTCGTGGATTTCAGTTCCTGGTTTTAAAGCAGCCTTCATTTTATCTACAACTTCGGCAGGCAGAAGTTGTGAATATTTAAGGGTAATTGGTCGTTTAAACTCAGCAGGAAAAGAAGAGTCTACAAGACCTGCGTAGTTAAAGTAAACATCGTAAGTTTCTGCTTTGTAGTAAAGAGTTAAATATTGTTTTTCAAAAGATGTAGTGACTATTAACTCAGTAATTGACTTAGAAAGTAAAAGAGTTTTGTGGTTAGGATGTGGGTTTTTATTAAAGAAAGCGCTAATATCGCTTTGAATATCATAGGCATTTGCATTAATAAGATCGCCCACTGATTTTAAATTAGAAAGTGGCACTTCTACTTCTTCGTCTAAAACGCCTTCTTGCAGACTTTCAAAAATAAATCTTAAGTAGATTTTTCTAACAGACTTAGTTTCTTGCCAAGTTGCTCTTAGGTTCATATCACTAACTACCTTAAAGTTAGTTGGGAAATTAAATACTTGAGATAAACTATCTTGATTTTGCCAGCCCATAAAAGTATAAGACTTTTGGTGAGTTGGGTCGGTTTTTTGCGGCAAGCCTGGGTCTTTAAGTACTTCTTGGTACTTAAAGTCAACAGTTTTTTGGGTTTCTCCGTTTAAAATACCGGTGTTGAAATTAAAGTTAACTTTAAAAGTTTTTCTTGAGTAGTTTAATGTAAACTCAGTTTTTCCGTCTTTGGTAATAATTTTTTCTTGTGGGTTGCCAAGAATCTCAAAACCTGCTTCGTATTTCTTTAAAATGTCTAGCGCAGAAACTGTAATTTTTGCACCAACTTGCGCGCGTTTTTCTTCTTTTTCAACAACTTCTGCAATTTGCTCAATTCCTTCCAAAACATGCTTAATTGTATATTTAGCCTGAGTGATTTCTTCGGTGAAATAAGCAACTAAAACAATATCGTTAGATACTGTAAAGTTAGCAAAATCAAAAGCAAACACTTCAATATAGCGTCCATTCATTTCGCTTTCAAGTTGCCAGTGTTTAAATGTATAGTCAAAACCAACTTTAGTTAAAGTAGGGGTTTGTCCAGGCATTTGAACTTTTGCGCCAAACTGCACAATTTGTCTGTCTTGACTAGACGCGCTAACATTGCTAAAGTGGCCATAGTTAACGCGAAAATCTACATTAAAGCGACGGCGAGTGTAGTGTAGAGTAAAAGTAGTTGAACCGTCTGCCTTAATTTCTTTAGTTTGAGTTTGCGTGTCAACTTGGAATCCATTGTCGTGAGCAGTTAGACGATCGCGGTAATCAACTGTAACTAAACTGCCAATTTGCGCCATTTTAGTGGTATCTGAAATAGTTTTAGCAGGTGCGCTGTCAATACCTTCAAATACGTGGTTAATTGTGTATTTAGCAAAAGTTTTAATTTCTTCAAAATAAGCCACTAAGGTTGTGTCTTTAGTGATTTTTCTAGTTGCAAAGTCAAAAGTAGAAACTTCGCGGTAACTGCCGTACATCTCATCTTTTAACTGCCAACGTTTAAATTCGTAAATAAAGCCTTGTTTACCAAGTGTTGGAGTTTTAGTTGGTTTTGTAGCATATGCTTCAAATAAAACACTCTGTTCGGCTTCCACAGAAGCCGCAGCTCCTGAAAAATATCCGCCATTGAAGTTAACTTCAAAGTTTACTTTAAAGACACGGCGAGTGTAGATTAAAGTATACAAAGTGGTTCCATCTTTTTTGATGTTTTTTGCCTGATATTGCTCAGCAACATCAAAACCATGGTCAAATTGTTTTAGTCTATTGTTTTTGTTAACAATAACTTCAGAGCCAATTTCACCTTGGTGTTGTTCTTCAATGACTTCATCTTGCTGTCCAGGCAGCGCTTTTAAGATGTGTTTGATTGTGTATTTTGCAAATAAAGGCTCTTCTTCAAAATAAGCGACTAAAGTAAGTGGTTTTGAAACAGTTTGATTTGCAAAATCAAAGGCGTCTACTTTGGTGTAGTGTCCGTTCATTTCGTCTAGCAACTGCCAGTGAATAAAACGGTAGACAAAACCTGGTTTAGACAGTGAAGGGTCAGTTTGCGGACGTTTAACTTTATCTTCGTAAGCAATAGTTTGTGGACTTTCGTTAGAAACACTGACATCTGTAAAGTGTTGTTTGAAGTTCACAATAAAGTTTACTTTAAACCTGCGACGAGTGTAGTAAAGAGTAAAGGTAGTAGAGCCGTCTGCCAAAATTGTTTTAGTTTCGCTTTGGTCAAGTACATAAAACCCTGCTGAATATTGTGTCAAGAAAGCAGTTTGGTTAACAGTGATTTCTGTACCAATTTCGGCTTTATTTGTGTCGTCTATAATTTCTTTTGCAACTTGCCCAACAAGCGGTTCAAAAATATGCTTAATTGTATATTTAACTATCGTAGTAGTTTCTTTAAAGTAAGCAACTAATGAAAGGTCTTGGGTTACTTTTTGCGAGAAATTATAAGCAGTTTGCTCTGAATACTGTCCATTCATTTGAGCCTCAAGTTGCCAGTGAATAAACTGATAAACTCTGCCTGCTTTAGCGATTGCTGGGTTTGCAGGTGCTTTGACTTTTCCTTCAAATAAGACAGTTTGAGTAGGTGGAGTTGAAGAAATAGAGGCATTTTTAACCTGGTTTTTAAAGTTAACTATAAAGTTAACTAAGAAGGTACGGCGAACATATCTAAGCTCAAATACAGTTGAGCCATCTGCTTGAATAACTTTGGTTTGCTTTGGGGTGTTGACATTAAAACCAGTGTCTAAATGAGTTAAACGATCGCTTTGTGTGACTGTTACTTCTGAGTTAGTTTTAGCGTTTAAAACTGTAGTTTCTGTTTTGTCTTCAATTTCACCTTGAATTCCGGAAATTATGTGTTTAATTGTATAAGTTGTTTCGTGTGGTTTAAAAACAGAATAAACTTCTTTAACTTCGCGGGTTAGGATAATTTCTTTTGCGTCTCCGTTTGGAGTTAAACTCCAGCCAACAAACTTCCAACCTTTTTTAATGTCGGTTAGTTTTGGTTCCCAGGTGAATTTTTCACCAGCAACCGCAGATTGAGCTGGCCACTCGGCTACATTTGCTTTATCTAAGTCAGACTGAGAAACTCGTGGAGTTACAGATAAGTTAAGTGGTTTTTCTTTAAAAACAGCGCGGAAAGTTACACTCTTGTTATAGGCTGTATTTGGGTTTATTTCGCTTCCAGTTTGAGTGTCTATGATTTTTACAAATTCATAGTCTTTAGTTAAACTTTCTGGCTTTTTAACCATTTTCATTTGGTTAATAAGTTCTGGTGGTATTGTCTCTGTGTATTTAAGGTAAGTAGTTTGTCTTAAAGTGTCTGGCACACTATTCGGATCCAGTCCTTGCAGATCAAAATTAACCGAGTAAGTTTTGGCTTTAAAGTAAACAGTTAGATATTGTTTTGCGTTGGTATTTTCAACAGTTAACTGCGTATTTGAGTTTGCCAAATAAGGAGTAGTCTCATGGTTAGGATGTGGGTTGTTTTGCAAGTATTCGGCTAATTGAGCCTGAATGTCTGCGTCTGAAAGCAAGGCGCTTTGGCCAACAAAGCGTTTTTTCTTAATTTCAAATTCCAGGATTTCTTCTTGTCCTGATTTTAAGCCTTCAAACACCATTTTTAGGTAAACTGGGCGAGTAATTTTTTCTTCTGTCCATTTGGCTTTTAAAACCAAGTCGCTTTCAACCTCAATATTTTTAGAAAAGTCTACAACTTGGTTGTTTTGAGCAAAAACCCATGCGGAGAAATTATAAGTTTTTTGACCAGTTGGATCAGTTTTAGAAGGATGTGGAACATCTCTTAACTTCTCTTGATATAAATAGTTAACTGTGATTTGATTTATGTTGTTTAAAGTACCTGAATTGTAGCTGTAGGTTACTGAGTAAGTTTTTCTTGTATATCTTAAAGTAAAAACAGTCGAACCGTCGGCTTCAATTGTTTTTACTTCGCTTTGGCTTTCTAAGTAAAAATGATTTGTAAACTTCGCGAGAGCATGATTCTCAGAGACTTTTACAGTAGAACCAATTAATGCTGTTTTGGTCTGGGTTTCGACAATGTCTTGGATTTGGCCAGGAATGCCTGTAAGAACGTGTCTAATTGTATAGGCAGCAGATGTTGGTCTTTCTTCAAAATAAGCACCTAGAGTTGTGTTTTTAGTGATTTTAGTATTAGCAAAATCAAAAGCAGAAACTTCGCGGTAAATATTGCCCATTTCGTCTTTAAGTTGCCAGTGTTTAAAGGTGTAAGTGTAGCCTGGTTTAGTTAAGTAAGGATTTGGATTTGGCAAAGTAGCCTTGCCTTCAAACTCAACGCTTTGATTTAAAACAGAAGATGCTTGAGCGTTTTTAAAGTGATTGCCTGAGTTTACTTCAAAGTTAACTACGTAGGTGTGACGTTTGTAGACAAGAGTAAAAGTAGTTTGTCCGTCAGCGGTAATTTCTTTAGTTTGACTTTGTGTATCTACTGTAAAACCACTGTCGTATTTAGTTAAACGATTGTTGCGGTCAATAGTAACGTTAGTGCCAACTTGTGCGGTATTGTGGTTTTCTTCAATTATCTCGTCGTTTGCACCATTTAAACCTTTGATGATGTGTTTAATTGTATATTTTGCGGAGATTGTTTTGTGTTCAAAGTAAGCAACTAAAGTTAAGTTGCCAGAAACCTCTGTATTCACAAAATCAAAAGCAGAAACTTCGCGGTAGTAATTTCCCATCTCGGCTTGAAGTTGCCAATGTTTAAATGTATAGGTGTTTCCGGATTTAGTTAGGGTTGGCAGAGTTTGGGGTTGCTGAACTTTGGCACCATATTCAACTATTTGCTCAGGCTCTGGCGAAGCGATGGCGCCAGCAAAATAATTGTTGAAGTTAACAACAAAATTTACGCGGTATTTACGGCGCACATAGACAAGTTCAAATACAGTTGAACCATTTGCTTCAATAGTTTTAGTTTGGTTTTGTTGAGCAACTTCAAAACCGTGGTCAAATTTAGTTAAGCGGTTATCGCGATTGATTGTAATTTGCGTACCGATTTTAGCAGTTTTAGAGCTGTCTTTAATAATTTCATCAGACTGACCATTTAGGCCTTTAATAATGTGATTAATTGTATAGTTAGCCTCGGTAACTTTTTCTTCAAAGTAAGCGACTAGCGTTGTGTCTTTAGTAATTTTTTGTGTGTCAAAATCAAATGCACTGACCTTTTTATAAGTTCCGTTCATTTCATCTTTTAACTGCCAATGCACGAAACGGTAGCCATATCCTTGTTTGATAAGCGAAGGATTAGTGGCAGGTCTTTCTACTTTACTTCCGTATTTTACAGTTTGAGTTTGTTCGTGAGTTGCCAAAACTCCGCTAAAATGGTTTTCGTAGTTAACTTCAAAGTTAACATTGAAACGACGACGTGAATAAAACAAAGTAAAAACAGTAGAACCATCTGGTGCAATTTCTTTAGTTTGAGTTTGAGTAGCAACATCAAAACCATCTTGATATTCGTTTGTTAAACGATCAGCACTAGAAACTGTTACTAAGCTATTTGCTTGTGCGGTTTTAGTTTCTGTCTTAATTTCATTTGGTAGATTGTCAGCACCTTCAATCACGTGGTTGATTGTATACGATACATTTGCGATTTCTTCAGTAAAATAAGCAACTAAAGAGATATTTTTAGTG